>JALZKJ010000002.1 GCA_030859305.1 Pseudomonadota bacterium
GTGCCAGCGCGGCGTGCGCATCGGCATAGCGCCGCTCGTCGATCGCCTGGCGGGCGCGCGTCAATGCGGCCTGGCCGACCTCGGCCAGGCCGGCGCGGGCTTCCATGCGGTCCGGATCCAGGGCCAATGCGGCCTCGTACAGCTCCAGCGCGCCGCTGCCATCGTCGGCGGTCAGGCGCCCCTGACGCAGGGCCAGCGCGGCATCGGCACGCAGTTGCTGGGCACGCGTTTCCGGCCACAGCCATTCCGACAGTGGCTGGCGGAACCACAGCAGCAACGCGAGCACCATGATGACCGCGCCGCCGACCCGCCACCACACGGTCGGCGATGGCATGCCCGGGCCACGCCGCAACGGCAGACGCGGATCTGTGGAGGCCAACGATCGGGATGGGCCGCGCCGGGATCGGGCGGGCGCGGGCTCGGCAGCCTTCAACGCGCCAAGTGCCGGTTCGACACGCGAACGTCGCCCGGACCCGGGATCGGTGGACGACGCATGAGGAACGACAGGAGGTCGACGCATTACCTGCGAAGGATAGTCGCGCTTGCGTCAAACCGTGTCAGCGACAGGTGATCAACTGCGCTGCGCCTGCTCGACGCCGGGCAATGTCGCCAGCTTGCCGAGCAGGGTCGACAGTTGTCCGTAGTCGGCCACCCGCAAGCGCAGGCGCAAGCGCACCCGCGCGCCGTTGCGCTGCACATCGCTACGGATGCTGGTGACATGCGCGTTGCCCTGCGCGATCGCATTGGTGATTTCCTTCAGCAGCCATTTACGATCCAGCGCCAGCACTTCGACATCGACCTCGTAACCACTGCCGGCGCGCCCCCATTCGACCGGAAGCACGCGCTGCGGCTGGCTCGCGGCCAGGCGCTGGAAAGCCGCGCAATCCGGCCGGTGCACGCTGACCCCGCGACCACGGGTCAGGTAACCGGCGATCGGCTCGCCCGGTAGCGGCTGGCAGCAGCGCGCCAGCTGCACCAGCAGGTTGCCGACGCCTTCGACGGTGAAGTCGCTGGACTTGCGCGGCGCGCGGCGCGGCGCGGCGCCCGGCAGGGCCTCGATCTCCGGCGGGGCATGCATGGCGCGCTCGTGCTCCAGCAATACGCGCCCGATCTGGTGCGGGCCGAGATCGCCGAGTGCCACCTGCACGTGCAGGTCGCTGTCGCTGGCCTGGTGGAATTTCTCCCGCGCCGGCGCCATGTCGGCGCCGAGCAGGCCGAGCCGGCGCAGTTCCTTGTCCAGCATTTCCTTGCCGGCCTGCTCGTTGCGCGCGCGATCGAGCTTGTGGAACCAGTTGCGCACCTTCTCGCGCGAGCGGCCGCTGGCGAGGAATCCATTGGCTTCGATCAACCAGTCGCGGCGCGGCTCGCCGGTCCTGGCGGTCATGATCTCGACCCGGTCGCCGGTGCCGAGCTTGTGATCCAGCGGCACGATGCGGCCGTCGACCTTGGCCCCGCGACAGCGATGGCCGACCTCGGTGTGCACGCGGTAGGCGAAATCAAGCGGCGTCGCGCCGCTCGGCAGGTCGATCACTTCGCCTTTTGGCGTCAGCACATACACGCGGTCTTCCACCAGTTCGGTATCGAACTCGCCGGCCAGCGAGGCGTCATCGCCTTCGCGCGCGCCGTCGCCGGACGGCTCCAGCAGCTTGCGCATCCAGGCGATCTTGCGGTCGAACGCCGCATCACCGCCGCTGCCTTCCCTGGACGTGCCTTCCTTGGACACGCCTTCCTTGTAGCGCCAATGCGCCGCCACGCCGAGTTCGGCTTGGCGATGCATGTCGTGGGTGCGGATCTGCACCTCCAGGGTCTTGCCTTCCGGCCCGATCACCGCGGTATGCAGCGAGCGGTAGTCATTGCGCTTGGGCCGGGCGATGTAGTCGTCGAACTCGCTCGGAATCGGCGCCCAGGTCGCGTGCACCACGCCCAGCGCGGTGTAGCAGCCGCCCAGGTCGTCGACCAGCACCCGCACCGCGCGCAGGTCGTACAGCTCGCCGATCGGCACGTCCTTGCGCTGCATCTTCTTCCAGATGCTGAAGATGTGCTTGGGCCGTCCGGCGATATCGGCCTTGAGGCCCTGCGCCTGCGTCGCCTCTCGCAAGGTCTGCTTGACCTGTTCGATGTAGCGTTCGCGATCGCCGCGCTTCTCGTCGAGCAGCCGCGCGATGCGCTGGTAGGTGTCGGGCTGCAGGTAGCGGAACGCGAGGTCTTCGAGTTCCCACTTGAGCTGCCAGATGCCGAGCCGGTTCGCCAGCGGCGCGTGGATGTCGCGGGTCAACGCGGCCAGCTCGCGACGGTCGGCCTCCGGCAGATGATCGGCGTGTTTCATCCGCGCCAGTTGCCGCGCCAGCAGGATCGGCACCACCCGCAGGTCGCGCACGATCGCCAGCAACAGCCGTCGCAGGCCCTCGCTGCCGGCCGCGCCGCCATGCTCGGCATGCAACGCCCACACCTGCGCGGCGGCGCGCTGGCCTTCGAGCAGCGCTGCCACCGCCGGTTGACGACGCTCGAAACCCTCGCCCATCTGCGCCTGCAGAGCCGGATACGCATGCAGAGTCGCCGCCAGCACGGTGTCGCCATCGGCATCCAGCCGCGCCAGCGCGTCCAGCGTAGAGGTCGCGGTCGGCAACGGATCGAGCGCGCCGGCCTCGGCGCCCGCCAATGTCGTTGCATATTGCAATGCCTCGCGCCAAGGCGCTGCGATCGCTCTCGCGGCCGGGTGCGTCAGCAGGCTGTTCAGATCAGGCGGCGGTGGGGCGCTCATAACGGTCGGCGGACTTCGTCAGTGTCGCGAGGTTCAAGTTCGACGCGGGGGGAATGACTACACTAGCGAGCATCCGTCAGGAGGAACAGGTCATGCTTTCGATTGGCAACGCCAAGCTTCATAGCCCCAGGTTTCAGAGCCCCAGGATTAGTGCTCTTTCGATTCGCCTGCTCGCCCTGGCCGCATTGCTGGCCTTTGCGCCGGCCGCACTCGCCCAGAGTTCCATCGAGCAACAGATGACGCCGGAGCAGTTCAAGGCAGCCGGTCTGGACCAACTCAACCCAGAACAACTGCGCAACCTCAACGACTGGCTCAACCGCACGCTGCAAACCGAGACCGCCAAAGCCGCTGCGGACGCAAAACAGAAAGTCGAAGCCGACAACCGCGGCTACTTCAACTTCGGCACCAGCGAACCGGTGGTCTCGCGCATCACCGGCGAGTTCCGCGGCTTCGCCAAGGGCCGCAGCTACACACTCGACAACGGCCAAGTCTGGAAACAGATCGACAGCGCCACACTACCCGGCGTGCGCCGCGACAACCCGGCGGTCAAGATCAACCCCGGCTTGATCGGCAACGTCTGGTACATGGCGATAGAGGGCTACAACACCCGCGCAAAGGTCGAACGGATCGAGTGACGCATCGGCCCGCACGCCACGCGTGCCGCTTTGCCGCTGCGTCATTCCCGCGATAGCGGGCGCGCGGCGATCCAGTGACTTTCGCTGGACCGTCAGATCCCTGACGAATGCGCTGGAGCGCCCCACGGATGCGAGCGCATCGCATCTCCGATCGCGCCCATGGAGCGCTCCTACGGGCCATGGCTGTACGCTTATCCCCGCAACAGCGTCAGCCGCTGCGCGAGCTTCTTCGGCGAGACACCCCCGCGCGCGCCGAGCTCCTGGGCGAACATCGACACGCGTAACTCCTCCAGATCCCAGCGCAGCGCCTGCCAGTCGCGCGAGCCGGCGACGCCTTGCGCTTCGGCGTCCACCAACGCATCGCTGAAAGGCTTGAGTTCCAGCATGCGCGCCTGATCGCGTGCCGGATCACGCAGGGCACGCTCGCCGCGCAGGGCCAGCGCCTTGAGGTAACGCGGATAGTCGCGCAGCGCCGAGGCCGACACGTCGCGCAGGAACCCGGGCGGTGTCAGCGATGCGAGGTGCGCGCGCATGTCGTCGAAGTTGCCGCTGGCCCAGCCGATCAGCGGCGATTCCAGTTTGACGCGCGCTTCGGCCACGGCCGCGAGGATCGATTCGGCCTGCCGCAGCCGTTCCATCGCTTCGCCGAATACCTGCTTGCCGATCTCGTCACGGCGCGCGGCGAATGCGTCGGCGTCGCGGATGTCGGCCATCGCATCGATGCCGGTCAACGCATCGAATGCGCCGTCGACCAGGTCCGCGCGCAGCCGGTCGCCCTCGTACTTGCCTCCGGGTTGATCGCCGGCGCGCGGCGCGGCCGATTCGATCGCCGCGTACAGCAGGCCGGTCTTCGACGAGACCGGCAGCTGCCGACGCGCCTGCTTGAGCTTGTCGGCCAGCGTGATCGCCATCAATCGGCGCACGCCTCGTGGGTGCGCGCGCTGTGCGACGTCGCGTTCGGCGTGGACCTGCAGCGAGACACTGTCGCCGTCGTCGTGCAGGGCTGGATACGCGGGTACGCCACCGGCGCCCGGCACCGAGGCAGGGATCGCGGCGTCCGGAAAGACTGTCAGTCCGCGCTGCGCCAGTCCGTCGGCCGCCTTGGCCGCAAAGGCCGCCGCGGCGCGCGCGCCGAAACGCCGGCGCAACTCGTCGAGGTCGCGCGACTCTGCGAGTACGCTTACCGGGCCGTTATCACCGCGCTTTGCGTCCCCTCGATCGAGCAGCCGCAGGTTGATCCGCAAGTGCGGTTCCAGCGCGGCCTCGTCGAACTCCAGTGCCGACACCGTCACCCCGGTGACCTTGCCCAGGAACCGCGCCAATGCGCCGGCGAAGGAATCCGCGTCCGGCGGCGCATCCTTGTCGTGCAGGTTCGCCTCGGCGAACGCGCGGGCGAAATCCGGCGCGGGCACGAAGTTGCGGCGCTGGCCCTTCGGCAGCGACTTGATCAGCGCCGCGGCCTTGTCGGCGACGAAGCCCGGCGCCAGCCACGACAACCGCACCGGGTCGAGCGCATTGAGCAGGTGCAGCGGTACCGCCACGGTCATGCCGTCGTCCACCGCGCCGGGCTCGAACCGGTACTGCACCGCCAGCCTCGCCTCGCCAAGCGCGATCCAGGCCGGGAAACGCGCGGCATCGCTCTCGTCGCCGACCATCAACTCGTCGAGCGACCATTCCAGCGCCTGTTTTTGCGCGACCGGCAATTTGCCGTACCACGCGTCCAGCGCCTGCGCGTTGTGCACGTGCGCGGGCAGCCGGTCCAGGTACCACTGCGCCATCCAGCTCTCGTCGACCACCAGCCCGGCGCAGCGCTGCTTGGCTTCCTCCTCATGCGCCTTGGCCAGCGTGGCGAGGTTGCGCGCGAGGAATACGCTGCGCGTGTTGATCTCGCCAGTGACCAGCGCGTCGCCGGCGAAGATGACGCGGCTCTCCTCGGGGTACAGACCGCCGTAATGCACCGGACGCCTGGGCGCCAGCACCAGTCCGAACAGGCTGATCTGCTCGCTGCCGACCACCCGGCCCTGCGAACGCGACCAGTGTGGATCGTGGTGTCGACGCGCGAGCAGGTGCGGCAATTCCTGGATCGCCCATTCCGGCTCGATCGCGGCATTGGTCAGCGACCACACGCGCTCGGTGTCGAGCAGGGTCGCGGCCAACAACCACGGTGGCGGTTTTTTCGCCAACGACGACCCGGGGAACAGCTGGAACCTGCGCCCGCGCGGGCCGTCGTAAACGCCCTTGTCGCCGCGATGGCCGATCTGCGTCGGCAAGCCTGCGATCAGCGCGCGATGCAGGATGGCGTAGTGCGGGTCATGACCCGCCGTGACGGATTGCCAACCGAGTTCGTCGCTCATCAGCTTCAATTGCCGATGCAGCTCGCGCCATTCGCGCATGCGCAGGAAGCCGAGGAAATGTTTCTCGCACCAGTTGCGCAGTTTCGACTGGGTGAGTTCCTCGTGTGCGGCCTGATAGGCATCCCACAACTTGAGGATGCCGGCGAATTCGGATTTCGGATCGGCGAACTGCGCATGCGCTGTGTCTGCCGCGCCGCGCTGGTCGGCGGGACGTTCGCGCGGGTCCTGGATGCCGAGGAACGAGGCGATCGCCAGCATCTCTCGCAGACAGCCGTGCGTGTTCGCCGCGACCAGCATGCGCGCGAGTTTCACGTCGACCGGCAACCGTGCCATCAGTTTGCCGGTCGCGGTCAGTTTGCGGCTGCGATGGTCCGCGCCCTCGACGGCGCCGAGTTCGGCCAGCTGCTGCCAGCCATCGGCAACCGCGCGCGGATCAGGCGGCTCCAGAAACGGAAACGCTTCGATGTCGCCTAGTCCCAGCGACAGCATCCGCAGGATCACCCCGGCCAGCGCGGCGCGACGGATTTCCGGATCGGTATAAAGCGTTCGCGACTGGAAATCGGCTTCGGAATACAGCCGGTAACAGATGCCCTCGGAAATCCGCCCGCAACGGCCCTTGCGCTGGTCGGCGCTGGCATGGCTGATTGGTTCGATATGCAGGCGGTCGAGCTTGCCGCGCGGGCTGTAGCGCTTGATCCGCGCCAGGCCGGGGTCGACCACATAACGAATGCGCGGCACGGTCAGCGAGGTTTCGGCGACGTTGGTCGCCAGCACGATGCGCCGCTTCGGCCCGGGATTGAACACCCGGTCCTGGTCGCGCACCGACAGCCGCGCGTACAGCGGCAGCACTTCGGTGTCGCGGTATTTTCGGCGCTCCAATGCCTGGTGCGCGTCGCGGATCTCGCGTTCACCCGACAGGAAGATCAACACGTCGCCGCGCCCGATCCCGTAGCCAGATTCCTCGCGGGTGATCTCGTCGCAGGCAGCGATGATGCCGTCGTTAACCGAAATGGGGTCAGAGTCATTTACCCGCCGCGCAGGTTCGCTCGATGCGCCCTCATCGATGGGCAAATGACTCTGACCCCATTTCCCTCCCTCGAGCGGCCGGTAACGCACCGACACCGGATAGCCGCGGCCTTCGACATTGACCACCGGCGCGTCGTCGAAATGCGTGGCAAAGCGCGCGGTGTCGATCGTCGCCGAGGTCACGATGACCTTGAGGTCGTGGCGCTTCTTCAGCAGCTGCTTGAGGTAGCCGAGCAGGAAATCGATGTTGAGGCTGCGTTCGTGCGCCTCGTCGATCAGGATCGTGTCGTAGCGCGACAACCAGCGGTCGGACTGGATCTCGGCCAGCAGGATGCCATCGGTCATGAACTTGATCGCTGTGTTGTCGCCGACGTTGTCGCTGAAGCGCACCTGGTAGCCGACCAGACCGCCCAGCGGCGTCTGCAATTCGTCGGACACGCGTTTGGCGACCGCGCGCGCGGCGATCCGGCGCGGCTGGGTACAGCCGATCATGCCGGCGCTGCCGCGCCCGGCCGCCAGGCACAGCTTCGGGATCTGGGTTGTCTTGCCCGAACCGGTTTCACCGGCGATCACCACCACGGGATGCTCGCGAATCAACGCGACTATGCGCTCGGCTTCCGCCGCGATCGGCAGCGCCGGATCGACCGGCGCCTGCGGCAGCGCGGCCGCACGGGCTTCGCGCAGGCCGATCGAGCGCGTCACCGCCTGCTCGAACATGGTCTGTGCGGCGGGATCGTCGGGCCTGCTGTTCCAGCGCGACCACAGACCATGCAGGCGCCCACGGTCACGACTCAGCGCGCCATCGATGGCGCGCCGGGCCTGCTGCAGCGGGCCGCGTCGTAACGCAGCGCTAGCGTTCGGGTCGATAGGCTTCATGCATCGGATCGAGAAGAACAAACCATTTCACAGCGCCGGTTGCGGCGCTTATTGTCGCTGCAACGTCCATTGAAGGGAGAACCGCGTGGCCAAGTCCAAACCAGGCAAGTCGACCGCGAAATCCGCGAACAAGTCGAAATCCGCAGCATCCGCGGAGAATGTCCCGGCGGCCTCGCCCGCTGCGGCATCGCGTGCACCCGCGATCGATATCGGGATCTCCGGCGGCGATCGCAAGAAGATCGCCGAAGGCCTGTCGCGATTCCTGGCCGACAGCTACACGCTGTACCTGAAAACCCACAACTTCCACTGGAACGTCACCGGGCCGATGTTCAACGCGCTGCACAACATGTTCGAGGCCCAGTACACCGAGCAGTGGACCGCGCTGGACGACATCGCCGAGCGCATCCGCGCATTGGGCTTCAACGCGCCGGGGTCGTACGCCGAGTTCACCCGGCTGTCGTCGATCGCCGAGGAGCCGGGGCTGACCGACGCCGCCGACTGGCGCGAAATGGTCCGCCAGCTCACCGTCGGCAACGAGGCGGTCTGTCGCACCGCGCGCAAGGTCGCCGACATGGCCGACGATGCCGACGACAACCCCACCGAAGACCTGTTGATCCAGCGCCTGAAGACCCACGAGAAATATGCCTGGATGCTGCGCTCGCTGCTGCAGTAAGCCGGTACTTTTGCGCTCGTCTGGGCATCCTTGGTGGTCTCCGCTTTCGTAGGAGCGGCCCATGGCCGCGAGCTTTTTGTTGAACGAAGATCGAAAGCTCGCGGCCATGGGC
>JALZKJ010000003.1 GCA_030859305.1 Pseudomonadota bacterium
CCAGAGACCCGCGCGCGGCGCGGTTCATCCATCGGTGCATGGCGCTGGCGGTGGACTTCCCCTGGTCGCGATGCAGCCCCGGGGTATCGACCAGCACCAGCTGACCTTCGGGGCCACCCTCGTCACCGGTAAACGTGGCAATGCCGAGCAGGCGGTGGCGGGTGGTCTGCGGTCGCGGCGAGACGATGCTGATCTTGGCCCCGACCAGGGCATTGGTGAGGGTGGATTTGCCGACGTTGGGACGGCCGATGACGGCGACGTGGCCGGCGCGGTAGCTGGGAGCGTTCATGCGCCCATTGTAGAGCCTGCCCCGAACCTGACCCGGGGAAGGCTCGACCCGCCGATCGGAGCCGGACTCGAAAATGTCGGATGGCAGGACAGGACCCCTCTGCTGCGAAGAGCCTCAGCCTTTCACCACTTCGATCGCGGCCAAGGCCGCTTCGGCGGCCAGTTGCTCGGCCGCGCGGCGCGAACCGGCCTCGCCTTCGGTGACGACGTGGGGATCGTCCACGGTGCAGCTGACCAGGAAACTCTTGGAATGATCCTCGCCGGCCTCGGCCAGCAAGGCATACACCGGCAGTGGCTTCTGTCGTGCCTGCAACCATTCCTGCAGGCGGGTCTTGGCGTCCTTGCCAACCTTGTGCGGCGGCGGCAGGGCGGCCATGGCCGGTTCGAACCACGGCAGCACCACCGCGCGGCAGGTGTCGAAACCGCTGTCAAGGTAGACCGCCGCGACCAACGCTTCCAGCGCGTCGGCCAGGATCGAATCGCGTCGATGCCCGCCGGATTTCATTTCGCCCGGCCCGAGGGTCAGGCGTGCGCCCAACTCGAGTTCACGCGCGATCGGTGCCAGCGCGGACTCGCGCACAAGTTCGGCGCGGGTGCGGGTCAACGCGCCCTCGTCGGCCTGCGGCCAGCGGGCGTACAGCGCCTCGGCGATGATCAGGTTGACCAGCGCATCACCGAGGAACTCCAGCCGCTCGTTATGCGGTGCGCCAGCGCTGCGGTGGGTCAAGGCCTGCGCGAGCAGGCCCGGCTGCGCGAACCGGTGGCCGATGCGGTCAATCAAGCCCGCCGCCGCGCCGCAGTTCCTCCACGGCGTGGAATTTGCCGACCACATCGAGGTTGCCGATCAGCGGCTTGCGGATTTCGTAATCGACGATCATCTCGAAGCCGGCATCCTTGCGCTGGATCTTCAGATGCTCGGGTTTGATGTTTTCGGCATAGCTGACGTAGAGCTTGCGGAAGAACAGGTCGCGGATCCTCGCCGGCTCCGCATTGGCCATGGCCGGATCGGCCGACAGCGACGCCAGCGCGCGCTTCACCGCGTAGTACTCCGAATACATCGGGATCAGTTTCATGCCCATGTAGACAAACACACCGACCACGGCCAGCACGATGATGAACCCGATCAGGGTCATGCCACGTTGCGTACGTTTCATCCGATATTCCCCCAAGCTGTGTTGCAGCCGGCTGTGTTGCGGGCTGCGTAACGGTACGTCACCGCCGAATCCGGCCCGACCCGCGGCCGTCACGGAATGCTGTTGCCTATGCGTGAAAAATCCACGCCCCCATCGATGTTCATCCAGATCAGGAACGCCTTGCCGCGAAGATTTTCCTCCGGCAGGAAATGCGACTGCCAGTATCGACTGTCCTCGCTATTATCACGATTGTCGCCCATCACGAAATAGTGACCCGGCGGCACCGTCCATTCGCCCTCGCCCTGGTCGTAGAACGGCAGATCGTTGCGCTCCAGCACAGTGTGAGAGCGGTCACCTACGTTTTCGCGCAATTCCTCGGCTCCGCTCATCTCGGTGCCGTTGCCGGTGCCCTGGTACGGCCCCAGCGACTGGTATTGCAACGGTTCGCCATTGATGGTGACTGTGTTGTCGCGGTAGCCGATGCGATCGCCCGGCAGGCCCATCACCCGCTTGATCCAGTCCTGCCCGGGATGGTGCGGCGGCCGGAATACCACCACGTCGCCGCGCGCAGGCGCGCCCAAGTTGACGAACTTGTGGTTGTTGATCGGCAGGCGCAGGCCGTAGGTGAACTTGTTGACCAGGATGAAGTCGCCGGTCAGCAGGGTCGGCATCATCGAATTGGACGGGATGCGGAAAGGCTCGGCGACGAAACTGCGCAGGATCAGCACCACCAGCAGTACCGGGAAGAACGCTTTGGAATAATCCACCAGCACCGGCTCGCTGCCGTCGTCCAGCAGGGTCTGGCTGGCCGCGCGGTGCCTGGCGAAAAACAACATGTCGAGCAACCAGACGATGCCGGTGGCGAACGTGAGTGCCACCAGGGCGATTTCAAACCAACGCATGTAATTTCCTTTAGGCGGGACTGGGTCCCGGCTTCACTTGCTATCCACCGTCAATACCGC
This sequence comes from Pseudomonadota bacterium, assembly GCA_030859305.1. Taxonomy (GTDB): domain Bacteria; phylum Pseudomonadota; class Gammaproteobacteria; order Xanthomonadales; family Xanthomonadaceae; genus Lysobacter_K. The sequence continues at coordinate 2,384 of JALZKJ010000003.1, forward strand.
CAGGAACGCTTCCTGCGGGATCTCCACGCGGCCCACCTGCTTCATCCGCTTCTTGCCGGCCTTCTGTTTTTCCAGCAGCTTCTTCTTGCGGCTGATGTCGCCACCGTAACATTTGGCCAGCACGTTCTTGCGCATCGCCTTGACCGTGGAGCGCGCGATGATCTGCGATCCGACCGCGGCCTGGATGGCGACGTCGAACATCTGCCGCGGGATCAGTTCGCGCATCTTCTCGCTGATGTCGCGGCCACGACGGTCGGCGTGGGCGCGATGGGTGATGATGCTGAGCGCATCGACCTTGTCGCCATTGATCAGCGTATCAACCAGCACGAACGGACCGGCCTGGAAACGCAGGAACTGGTAGTCCAGCGAGGCGTAACCGCGCGATACCGATTTCAGCCGGTCGAAGAAATCCAGCACCACTTCGGCCATCGGCAACTCATAACTGATCTGCACCTGGTTGCCGAGGTAATTGATGCTGATCTGGCTGCCGCGCTTGTCCTCGCACAGGGTGATCACGTTGCCGACGAACTCGGGCGGGGTGAGGATGTTGGCGCGGATGATCGGCTCGCGGATCTCGTCGATCAGGTTCACCGGCGGCAGCTTGGCCGGGTTGTCCAGCGGCATGATCGTGCCGTCGGTCTTCAGGACTTCGTAGATGACCGTCGGCGCGGTGCTGATCAGGTTGAGGTCGTACTCGCGCTCCAGGCGCTCCTGCACGATTTCCATGTGCAACATGCCGAGGAAACCGCAGCGGAAGCCGAAACCCATCGCTTCGGAACTCTCCGGCTCGAAACGCATCGCGGCGTCGTTGAGGCGCAGTTTTTCCAGCGCCTCGCGCAGGTCCGGATAGTCCTCGGCATCGACCGGAAACAGGCCGGCGAACACGCGCGGCTGCATTTCCTGGAAACCCGGCAGCGGCTTGCTGGCGGGGTCGCTGGCCAGCGTCAATGTGTCGCCGACCGGCGCGCCGTGCACGTCCTTGATGTTGGCGTTGATCCAGCCCACCTCGCCCGCGCCCAGCTTGGCCAGGTCCTTGCGCTTGGGGGTGAACACGCCAACCTTGTCGACCAGGTGGGTGCGCCCGGTCGACATCACCAGGATCTTGGTGCCCGGCACGATCTCGCCCTGCATCACCCGCACCAGCGACACCACGCCGAGGTAGTTGTCGAACCATGAATCGATGATCAGCGCCTGCAACTTGTCGGTATCGCGCGGCTGCGGCGGCGGGATGCGATGCACGATGGCTTCGAGCACGTCGACGACGTTGAGGCCGGTCTTGGCGCTGATGGCGACGGCGTCCTCGGCATCGATGCCGATCACCGCCTCGATCTCCGACTTGGCGCGCTCGATGTCGGCGGTCGGCAGGTCGATCTTGTTGATCACTGGAATCACTTCCAGGCCCTGCTCGACCGCGGTGTAACAGTTGGCGACCGATTGCGCCTCCACCCCCTGCGCCGCATCGACCACCAGCAGCGCGCCCTCGCACGCGGCCAACGATCGGCTGACTTCGTAGCTGAAATCGACGTGGCCGGGGGTGTCGATGAAATTGAGCTGGTAGGTCTTGCCGTCTTTCGCCGTGTAAGGCAACGACACGGACTGGGCCTTGATGGTGATGCCGCGTTCGCGCTCGATCGGGTTGGTGTCGAGCACCTGCGCTTCCATCTCGCGGGGCGTCAGGCCGCCACACAACTGGATGATGCGATCGGCCAGGGTCGATTTGCCGTGGTCGACGTGGGCGATGATGGAAAAGTTTCGGATTTGCTGCATGCGGGGGCGCGGCGCGAGGCTGCGTGGGGCCGGAAGGTTAACGGGCGATTATCGCACGCAGACGCAACCACGGGCTGGTGGACGCGTCTGCAGAGGAGCCCGACAGCCCTCGATAAAGCCCGCTGTCGCCCATCCCGGGCAGCTCAGCCGGCCTCGGCCTGCGGGGTGACCGCAATGTACTGGGTACTGCCGCCACGACGGACCAGCAGCATCATCGTCTTGCCGAGCTCGGCACGGGCCAGCGCACGATTGAGTTCGGCCGCCGAGGCCACCGACGTGCGCCCGACTGAAAGAATCACGTCGCCGGTTTGCAAGTCGGCCTCCCGCACCGCCTTGCCATTGACGCCTGCTACCAGCACCCCTTCATTGGACGGCAACCCCAGACGCTGCCGTTGCTCGGCCGGAATGTCCTGCACGACCAGCCCCAGTATATTCGCCTCGGCAGCGGGCGCCGCCGGCCGGCCCGGAGCATTCGGACGCGCTGGGCGGGTGCCCGCGACAACCGCCATGTCCAGCTCGGCGAGCACCACATTGACATCGACGTTGCGGCCTTCGCGGAACACCCTTACGGCGGCGCGCGTGCCGGGCGCCTTCGCCCCAATCAGCGGAGGCAGGTCGCTGGAGAGGTTCACCGGCTTGCCGTCGATGGCGCGGATCACGTCCATACGCTGGATACCGGCCGCTGCGGCAGCGCTGCCGGGAAGGACCAGGGACACCAGCGCACCATTGGTGTCGGGCAAGCCCAGGCCGCGCATATGTTCGCTGGTCACCTGCTGGACCTGCACACCCAGTTGGCCACGGCTGACCTGGCCGGTATTGCGCAACTGTTCGGCTGCGTTCATCGCCACGTCGATCGGGATAGCGAAGCTCACGCCCATGTAGCCGCCGGAGTTGGAGAAGATCTGCGAATTGATCCCGACCACCTCGCCGGACGTGTTGAGCAAGGGGCCGCCGGAATTGCCACGGTTGATCGCCACGTCGGTCTGGATGAACGGCACGTATTGCTGGTTGGCATACGGATTGCTGCGACCGACCGCGCTGACGATGCCGGCGGTGACCGATTGCTCCAGCCCGAAGGGCGAGCCGATCGCGATCACCCATTGCCCAGCCTTGGTGTTGTCGGCATTGGCGAGACGCAGCGATGGCAGGTTGCTCGCGTCGATCTTGAGCAAGGCCACGTCGGACGGCTGGTCGCTGCCGATCACTTCGGCGGTGAACTCGCGACGATCCGACAAGCTCACCTGCACGGTTTCGGCGCCGTCGACCACGTGATGATTGGTCAACACGTAACCATCCGCGGAGATCAGGAAGCCTGTGCCCTGCGAAACGCCACCGCGTGGCTCCTGCGGACCCTGCGGCCCTTGCGGGGCACCCGGGAATGGCATGCCCGGGCCAAAGAAGCGGCGGAAGATTTCCGGAATCTCCGCTTCCTCGGGCATTTGCGCGCGCGCGCTGCGACGCGGAGCGGCGATCTCGGCGCGGATATTCACTACCGCCGGCCCTACCCGCTCGACCAGGGTGGTGAAGTCCGGCAAGCCGGTCACGATCGGCGCGGACGGCGTGGCGGACGGCGCCGGCGCGATCGGCCGGGACGTAGCTGCAGCGTCGGGGGCTTGCGCGGTGCATGCCACGGGAAGTGAAACGGCCAGCACGCCGATCAGGATGGCACGAAGCGGTCGGTTCATGGAATCGGCCTCGGGTTGCGAAAAAAGCGAGCGGCGGATGCGTGGTTTTCAGGGAAGGCCTGAACCATTTGTCACCCAGGCGAAGGTTGCGGAACATCTTGATGTTGATCCCGCCACGGCAACGTCAAAATTGATTCCAGCCTTCGCTGGAATGACGAACCAGGCGTTGTTCATACCTTGTTCCCGGATAAATGCGCTGCGACGGCGCGGAAATCAAGGCTGTGGTGGCGGATTTTCAGGCGGCGTTGAGGTGGCCTGGCCTACGGGCCGGCCGGATTCGCTCAGCCGCGGTTCGAAGGGATAGAACGAGGGCGCCACGGCATCGTTGCCATAGCGGGCGGTGAAAGCGCCGCTGGCCGGGTATCCCGGCAGCACCGCGCGTGGCCACGGCCGGGCCGTACTCTCCAGCGGTTGCGGACGAAACGGGTTCGCTGTTGCTGTTGCCGTTGCCGGTTCAGAGTGGGTACTGGCTATCGCCGATGCGGTAGGCGAAACGGGAGCCGTGGTCGGAGCGGGCATCGCTGCCGGTGGGGCCGGCGCAGCCGCTGCGATCGCCAGCGGTGCCTCGTCACGACGCGCACGCAAGCCGGCGCGCTGGCTTTGCGCGCGCGAGCGCCGTTCGGCCGCGCGTCGGGGTACTTCAGCC
>JALZKJ010000019.1 GCA_030859305.1 Pseudomonadota bacterium
CCCCGGAAGTGCAGCAACCCCGCGCGACATCGCGGTGCTGGGCGCCACCGGCTCGATCGGCACCTCCGCGCTGGACGTGATCACGCGCCATCCCGACCGGCTGCGCGTCAGCGTGCTGGCGGCCGGCCGCAACGTGGATGCGCTGCTGGCGCTGTGTCTTCAGCACCGTCCCCGGCATGCCGTGATCGCCGAGGCAGCGGGTTATCCCGCACTGCGCGACGGTTTGCGCGCCGCCGGCCTCGACACCCAGGCACACACCGGCGACGGCCCGCTCGATGCCCTGGTCGCCGGCGATGCCTGCGACACCGTGGTCGCGGCGATCGTCGGCGCGGCAGGCCTGTCGTCGACCCTGGCGGCCGCGCGCGCCGGCAAGCGCCTGCTGCTGGCCAACAAGGAATCGCTGGTGCTCGCCGGCGAACTGCTGATGCAGGCTGCAGAAACCGGTGGCGCCACGATCGTGCCGATCGACAGCGAGCACAACGCGATCTTCCAATGCCTGCCGGCGGTGTCGCCCGCACAGGCCGCAGGCCTGCCTACCCGGCAATCACGCGCTGGCCTGGCGCGCATCACCCTGACCGCTTCGGGCGGGCCATTCCGCGGCCGCAGCCGCGCCGAGTTGACCGATGTCACGCCAGAGCAGGCCGTCGCCCACCCCAAATGGTCGATGGGCCCGAAGATCTCGGTCGACTCCGCCACCCTGATGAACAAGGGTCTGGAAGTGATCGAGGCGCATCACCTGTTCGGCCTGCCGGGCGAGCGCATCGATGTGCTTGTGCATCCGCAGAGCCTGGTGCATTCGCTGGTCGAGTTCGTCGATGGCTCGACCCTGGCACAACTGGGTTTGCCGGACATGCGCACGGCGCTGGCGGTCGGCTTCGGCTGGCCGCAGCGGATCGCCTCCGGCGTCGGCGGGCTGGACCTGCTGGCCGAAGGGGGCCGGCTGGATTTCGAACCCCCCGACCTCGACGCCTTCCCCTGCCTGCGGCTCGCGTTCGAGGCGCTGGCCGCCGGTGGCATCGCGACGGCGGTGCTCAACGCGGCCAATGAAGTCGCGGTTTCAGCCTTTCTTCAGCGGCGGGTGGGTTTCCTGTCCATTCCCGCACTCGTCGAAGCCACCCTTGCCGCATTGCCCGCAGCACCGGCCCGTTCGCTGGCGGCGCTGCTGGAAGCCGATGCCCAGGCCCGGCGACACACCGAACAGGCAATCACCCGGATGGCCGCCGCATGAGCAAGCGCTTCAACCACCTGTCCAAGGCCGCTGCTTCCATGGCCGATGCGTCCATCGCGGATACGTCTGCCGCAGGTGACCCCCATGGGTGAATTCATCGGGTCGATCTGGTGGCTGATCGTCAGCCTCGGCGTGCTGGTGACGTTCCACGAATACGGCCATTACTGGGTCGCACGCCGCTGCGGGGTCAAGGTGCTGCGGTTCTCGGTCGGGTTCGGCAAGCCGCTGTGGATGCGTCGCGGTCGTGACGGCACCGAGTATGTGGTCGCGGCGATCCCGCTTGGCGGCTACGTCAAGATGCTCGACGAGCGCGAAGGCGAGGTCGCGCCGGCTGAAGCGGGGCAGGCGTTCAATCGCAAATCGGTGTGGCAGCGCATCGCGATCGTGAGCGCCGGTCCGGCCGCCAACCTGCTGCTGTGCGTGGCGCTGCTGTGGGGCATGTTCGTGATCGGCCGGCCGGATTACGCGCCGGTGGTCGGTCATGTCGAGGGCCTGGCGGCACAGGCCGGCCTGCGTCGCGGCGACACGGTGCTGGCGGTCGGCGATCGCGCCACCCCGACCTGGAGCGAAACCCAGATGGCGCTGCTGCCGGCCGCGCTGGATCGCAGCGATGTCGATGTCCACGTCCGCGATGCCGAGGGCAGTGCACGTACGCGCCGGCTCGAACTGAGCGGGTTGCCGGCCGAGATCGACGAACGCCGCGCGATCCAGGTTATCGGACTGGCGCCACGGCACCTGCAGGTGCCGGCGCGGGTCGGCCGGGTGGTTCCCGAGTCGGCGGCCTGGGGCGTGCTGGCCGAAGGCGACCTGATCACCGCCATCGACGGCGTGCAGGTGCGGGCCTGGGACGACATCGGTCCACTGGTGCGGCAACTGGGCGAACGTGGCGAAGCGGCGATGATCGAGGTCGAGCGCGGCGGCGAGCGCCTGGCGCTGGAGATCCTGCCGGCGCGCGCGCAATCCGAGGGCGGGGAGTCCTACTGGGCGCTCGGCATCGCTTCGGCGCAGGTCGAACTGCCGGCCATGGACGCGGTATTGCGCCATGCCCCGCTGGCGGCCATCCCGGCCGCGTTCAACGAGGCCGTGCACCAGGCCGGCGAGCTGTTCGCGATGATCGGGCGTGCGTTCAGCGGCCGGGTCGCGGTCCAGAACACCGTCGCCGGCCCGATCACCATCGCCCGGGCCGCCAATGCCTATGCGGATCAGGGCCCGGCCTGGTACCTGTCGCTGCTGGCGCTGCTGTCGCTGAGCCTGGGCATCCTGAACCTGCTGCCGATACCGATCTTGGACGGCGGACACCTGCTGTATTACCTTATCGAGCTGGTCAAGGGCAGCCCGGTAAGCGAGCGCGTGATGGCCGCCGGTCAATATGTCGGCCTGGCGTTGATCGCCGGCCTGATGGGCCTGGCGTTCTACAACGACATCGTCAACAACCTGGTCGGCTGATGCCGACCGCCTTTCTGACCCGACGCCCACCCGCGGCGGCGAACAACGAATCCCAACCGGACGTACTGATGACGCGAATCCCCTCTCGCCGCCTGCTCGCCATCGCCCTCGCCTCGGCCCTGGCCCCGGCCACGGCACTTCCCGCGATGGCACAGTCGACCGATCCGTTCTCCCTGGGCGGCGCATCGACGGATACCACCCCACCCGCGCCGCGGTTGGCGCCTGCGCCCGAAGCGTTCACCGTCTCCGATATCCGCATCGATGGCCTGCAGCGCATCGCCGCCGGCACCGTGTTCACCTACCTGCCGATCGAGCGCGGCGACACGATGGACCAGGCACGCGCCGGCGAGGCGATCCGCGCGCTTTATCGCACCGGCTTCTTCGAGGATGTGGCCATCGGCCGCCAGGGCGACATCGTCGTGGTCACGCTGACCGAGCGCCCGGCGATCAACAAGCTGACCCTGACCGGCAACAAGGACATCAAGTCCGAGGACCTGCAGAAGGGCCTCAGCGACATCGGTCTGGCCGAGGGCAACACCTTCGACCGGCTCGCGCTCGACCGGGTCACCCAGGAACTCACCCGCCAGTACAACAACCGCGGCAAGTACAACGTCGAGATCGAGCCCAGTGTGAGCCGGCTGGACCGCAACCGCGTCGACGTCACCATCGCCATCGCCGAGGGCAAGGCGGCCAAGATCCGCCACGTCAACCTCATCGGCAACGAGAAATACGAGCAGAAGGACATCCTCGACAGCTGGGAATCGCGTGAAAGCAACTGGCTGAGCTGGTATCGCCGCGACGACCAGTACTCGCGCGAAAAGCTTTCCGGCGATCTCGAGAAGCTCAACAACTATTACCTCGACCGCGGCCACGTCGACTTCAGCATCGACTCCACCCAGGTCGCGATCACCCCCGATCGCCAGGACATGTTCATCACCGCTGGCATCACCGAGGGCGATCAGTACAAGGTGTCGTCGGTGCAGGTCAGCGGCGACACCGTGCTGCCCAAGGAGCGCATCGAGGCCCTGGTGCTGGTAGCGCCGGAGCAGATCTTCTCGCGCCGGCTGCTGGAGATCAGCGCCGATGCGATCACCGCCACGCTCGGTAACGTCGGTTACGCGTTCGCCCAGGTCAACCCGATCCCGGACATCGACCGCGAGGCCAAGACCGTCGGCATCAACATGCAGGTACTGCCAGGCCCGCGCGTCAACGTGCGCCGGGTCGTGTTCAAGGGCAACACCCGCACCAGTGACGAAGTGCTGCGCCGCGAGATGCGCCAGTTCGAGGGCAGCTGGTTTTCGCAGGCCGCGATCGACCGCTCCAAGATCCGCCTGCAGGGCCTGGGGTATTTCGAGACCGTCGATGTGGAGACCCAGCCGGTCCCCGGCACCAACGACCAGGTCGATGTGGTCTACTCCATCAAGGAAACCACTTCCGGCAGCTTCGTGTTCGGCCTCGGCTTCTCGCAGCTCAGCGGCCTGTCCACCCAGATCCAGCTGTCGCAGAACAACTTCCTCGGCAGCGGCAACCGCATCTCGGTACAGGCGCAGCGCAACGACTTCCTGCAGCGTTACGACTTCTCCTACATCAACCCGTACTTCACCGACAACGGCCTGTCGCTGGGCTACAACCTGTCGTGGCGCGAGTTCGACAACTCCAACTTCAACACCGCGCAGTTCTCCAGCACCAGCGGCATCGGTCAGGTGGTGCTGGGCATTCCGATCACCGAAACCGACACCATTACGGCGTTCGTCGGTATCGACAGCAACCAGATCTTCGCGTTCCCGGGCTCGACCCCGCAGCCGATCGTCGATTACATCGACGCCATCGGCCAGCGCACGTTCCATGCCTGGCGCGGCGAGCTCGGCTGGGCGCGCAACACCCTCAACAGTGCTTTTACGCCGACCAATGGCATGTTCCAGCGCGTTGCGCTGGAGGCCACCCTGCCCGGCTCGACGGTCGAATACTTCAAGCTCAACTACAACATCTCCAAGTTCTGGCCGCTGTCGCGTCATTTCGTCCTCAACACCCGCGCCGAACTGGGCTATGGCGACAGCTATGGCGACGCGGTGACCCGTAATATCTGCTTCACACCGGGGTCCGAGCAGGATACCGACGGCAATCCGGATACCCCGCCGGTGTTCGTGCCCGGTCCGGATCCGAGCAAGCCGTGCGAAACCGCTTCGCCGGACTTCATCAAGACGGTCACCGCCGATGGCCTGCCGTTCTTCGAGAATTTCTACGCAGGCGGCACCCGATCGGTGCGCGGTTTCACCGACAACACATTGGGTCCGCGCCAGTCGCCGTTCGAGGGCAGCGGCTTCACCCAGCCGGTCGGTGGCTCGTTGAAGACCGTGGGTTCGCTGGAAATGTATTTCCCGACCCTGCTCGATACCCCGGCCGCACGCGTCTCGGCGTTCGTGGATTTCGGCAACGTGTTCGACGGCGTCGACAACTTCGATGCAGGCGAACTGCGTGTCTCGACCGGTGTCTCGCTGTTGTGGCGTGCACCGGTGGGACCGATCTCGATCAGCTACGCATTTCCGTTGCGCAAGGGTGACGACGACGACATCGAGCGGTTGCAATTCACCTTCGGCGGCCAGTTCTAGGCGCCGCGCTCGCGCAACGCCGGTGAACAAAACCGCCCGCCACATAACCTACCAGGCCGCCGAGCTCGCGGGGCGTTTTGGACTGGCGCTGCACGGTGACGGCGCCGCGCTGGTGCGCGGCGTCGGCACGCTCGCCACCGCACAGGAAGACCAGCTGGCGTTCCTTGCCAATCCGCGTTATCGCAGCCAACTGGACACCACACGCGCCGGCGTGGTGGTCATGCGCGAAGACGACGCAGCCGGGTTCTCCGGCACTGCGTTGATCGCGCGCGATCCCTATGCCGCATTCGCAAAGCTGGCGGCGCTGTTCGAACTTCAATCGCATCCTGGCGCCGGCGTGCATGTTTCGGCCGACATCCACCCGACCGCCAGCATCGCCGCCGACGCCTGCATCGGCGCCTTCGTCAGCATCGGCGCGCGCAGCCGGATCGAAGCCGGCGCGGTGATCGGCGCGGGCTGCGTGATCGGCGCCGATTGCGTGGTCGGCGCCGGCAGCGAATTGATTGCGCGCGTCACCCTGGTCACCCGTGTGCGCCTGGGTCAACGCGTACGCATCCACCCGGGCGCGGTACTCGGCGCCGAGGGCTTCGGGCTGGCGATGGACCGGCCTGAAAACGGTGAGGCGCACTGGCTGAAGGTGCCGCAACTCGGCGGCGTGGTGGTGGGCGACGACTGCGAGATCGGCGCCAACACCACCATCGACCGCGGCGCGATCGACGACACCGTGCTGGAGGAAGACGTACGCCTCGACAACCAGATCCAGATCGGACACAACGTCCGTATCGGCGCGCACACGGCGATGGCCGGCTGTTCGGCGGTGGCGGGCAGCGCCAGGATCGGACGCTACTGCCAGATCGGCGGCGGCGCTGGCGTGCTGGGGCATCTGGAGCTCTGCGACCGCGTGGTGATCACCGCGATGAGCCTGGTCACCCGCTCGATCCGCCAACCCGGCGAGTATTCCTCGGGCACCCCGTTGATGGACAATCGCAGCTGGCGCAAGAACGCGGCCCGCTTCAAACAGCTCGATGCGCTGGCGCGACGCGTCGGTCGCGAAAAGGCATGACAAGGAATCCCCGATGAGTTCCACCGTGAAACTGCCCCTTGACGTACGCGCGATCAACGCGCTGCTGCCGCACCGCTATCCGTTCCTGCTGGTCGACCGGGTGGTCGAGTTCGAACCCAACAAGCGCGTGCTGGCCTACAAGAACGTGTCCGGCAACGAGCCGTTTTTCAGTGGCCACTTCCCCGGCAACCCGGTGATGCCCGGCGTATTGGTGCTTGAGGCGCTGGCGCAGGCCGGCGGCCTGCTGACCCAGTTGTCCAACCAGACCGGCACCGATGGCAAATTGTTCTACCTGGTCAAGATCGACGGCGCGCGGTTCTCCAAGATGGTGGTGCCTGGCGACCGGCTAGAACTCGAGGTCACCCTGAAGCGGGTGATCCGCAACATGGCGATGTACTCGGGCATCGCCCGCGTCGATGGCGAGCAGGCGGCCTGCGCCGACATCCTTTGCGCCGAGGTCAAGGTCTGAGTCATGACCGAGGCGACGACTTCAGGCGCGATCGTGCATCCGACCGCGGTGGTCGAGGCCGGCGCAAGGCTCGCAGCGGGCGTTCGGGTGGGCGCGTTCTGTTACATCGGTGAGGGAGTCGTGGTCGACGAAGGCACCACGTTCGGCTCTCACTGCAGCGTGCACGGCCCGACCCGGATCGGCCGCGATAACCGGTTCCATGGCCACAGCGCCATCGGTGGCGAGGCGCAGGACAAGAAATTCAATGGCGAGCGCGCCGAACTGGTGATCGGCGACCGCAACACCGTGCGTGAATTCGTCACCATCAACCGCGGCACCGACGGCGGCGGTGGCGTCACCCGTATCGGCAGCGACAACTGGCTGCTGGCCTACACCCACATCGCCCACGACTGCGACATCGGCGACCATTGCGTGTTCTCCAACAACGCCACCCTGGCTGGCCACGTCTGCATCGGCGACCACGTCATCCTCAGCGGCTTCGTCGGCATCCACCAGTTCTGCCGGATCGGCGCGCATGCGTTCATCGGCATGGGCACGTTCGTCAACGGCGACGTGCCGCCGTACGTGATGGTCGCCCAGGAAGGCTACGGGCGGCCGCGCGGGATCAACAGCGAAGGGCTGAAGCGGCGCGGCTTCGATGCCGAGCGCATCGGCGCGATCAAGCGTGCGTTTCGGGCGTTGTACCTATCCGGCGCGTCGATGGAGGAAGTGCGCGCCAAGCTGGCCGGTATCGCCGACAACAGCGATGACGTGCGAGTCCTGCTGGATTTCCTCGATGCCAGCGAGCGGCCGTTGTTGCGGTGAGTCTCTTGATACAGATCGGAATGCTCTCGTAAGGGCGATGTAATTCCCGAGTGCGCAGGAAGCCATGGCTGCGCGAGGTCGCGACTTGCTTCGCTCCAAAAGCGGACCAAGCCGGGCTTCGCTGCCGATGTCCTAGAATCGGATCGTCAACCGCTCTCTGACCCATCGCCTTGGCCCACGTCGACGACGCTGTTCCGACTCATCCCAAACGCATCGCGCTCGTCGCCGGCGAAGCCTCCGGCGATCTGCTCGGTGGCGGGCTGATCGACGAACTGCGCGTGCGATATCCCGACGCGCAGTTCGCCGGCATCGGTGGCGACGCGATGCGCGCGGCGGGTTTCGATGCGTGGTTCGATGCATCCGAGCTCGCGGTGATGGGCCTGGCCGAAGTGCTGCGCCACCTGCCGCGCCTGCTGCGCCTGCGCCGCCAGTTGCGCGAACGCGTACTGGCATGGCGACCCGACGTGTTCATCGGCATCGACGCGCCCGACTTCAACCTCGGCATGGAGCAATGGCTCAAACAGCGCGGCATCCGCACCGTGCATTACGTCAGCCC
>JALZKJ010000053.1 GCA_030859305.1 Pseudomonadota bacterium
CGCCGAGCACGCCGGCCTCGGCGCAGTTGGGTGCGGCCTCGGGCGGCGGCGGCTGCGGGAACAGGCAACGGTAACAAGGGGCCTCGCCGCGCCGGCGGCCGGCATCGAACACGCTGACCTGGCCTTCGAAACGGTGCACCGCGCCGTACACCAGCGGCTTGGCAAGCTTCACGCAGGCATCGTTGAGCAGGTAGCGCGCCGGGAAATTGTCGGCGCCGTCGATCACCACGTCGGCGTTGTCGATCAGGCGTTCGACATTGCCGGCATCGATGCGCTCGGCGAAGGCCACGATGTTCACGCGCGGGTTGAGCGCGGACAGTGCAACGGCCGCGGACTGCACCTTGTGCATGCCGATGTGGGCCTCCGTGTGCAGGATCTGTCGTTGCAGGTTGCTGCGGTCGACCACGTCATCGTCGGCCAGCACCAGGCTGCCGACGCCGGCGGCCGCCATGTAGAACGCGGCCGGCGAACCCAGACCGCCCGCCCCGACCATTGCCACACGCGCGGCCTGCAGTTTGCGCTGGCCGGCTTCGCCGACCTCGGGCAGGCGCAGATGGCGTGAATAGCGGTCATGAAAATCGTGATCGCCTGCCGGTTGCATCATCGGCAAATGTTCGCTGCGCCAGCGATGGATGCCACCCTCGACCGAGGCGATGCGGCGATAGCCGGAATCCAGCAAGGCTTGCGCCGCCTTCAGCGAACGCCCGCCCATCTCGCAGATCAGCAGCACTTCCGCATCGGGTTCGGGCAGCGTCGCCCGTGGATCGGATTCAAGTTCGGTCAGGGCGATGCCGAGCGCGCCTTCGGCCATGCCGAGCGCACGCTCGTGGGGTTCGCGCACGTCGATCAGCATGGCGCCGGACTGTTGCCGGCGCCGGGCTTCCGCGGGGGGGATCGTTTCGATGCTCATGCCGCCGATTATCCGCCTTAGATCGGTTTCGAGGCCCGGCATCGACATCCTTCACGTGTAGCTGCGGCTTCAGCCGCTCCTACAGGGGCAGCGCCTCGACCACGGAGCCGACCGGCAGTTGCTGCGGCCCTTCCGGCAGAACAATCAAGGCATTGGCGTCAGCGGCGGCACGCAGCCGGTGCGAACCGGTCGCGGGATTGGGTTGGGCATGCAGCAAGCCGTCGACGCCACTGGTCAACCGCGCGCGCATGAACTCGCGGCGCGAATGCGGCTTGTCGATCGACGAGAGCAATCGCGCGCGCCAGCCGGGCCGCGGCTCCACTCGTCCCTGCAGCCCATCGATGAGTGCCCGACCCAGCGTGAGATAGGTCGCCATCACCGATACCGGGTTGCCGGGCAGCCCGAGCAGCCTGGCCTGATCGAGGCTGCCGAACAGCAGCGGCATGCCCGGCTTCATCTTCACCTTCCAGAAATGTATCCGGCCCCGTCCCTGGCGGGCTTCTTCGGCCAGCACCGCGGGAATGTGGTCTTTCTCTCCTGCCGACACCGCCCCGCAGGTGATGATCAGGTCGAACGCGCAGCCGGCATCACGCAACGCGATTTCGACCTGCTTCGGATCGTCGGGCAGGCGCGGCCACGCGGTCGGTTCGAGGCCGTCGGTGCGCAGCAGGCCCATCAGCAACTCGCGGTTGCTGTCGTGGATTTCGCCGGGCGCCAACGGCAAGCCGGGCTCGACCAGTTCGTCGCCGGAGGTGAACACCGCCACCGTCGGCCGCCGGGTGATCTCCAGGTCCGCGCACCCCAATGATGCGGCGAGCGAAACCCGGGCCGGCGTCAGCAGGTCGCCGGCACGCAGGACCCGGTCGCCCGCGCACACGTCCTCGCCTGCATGGCGGACATTCGCGGCCGGCGCGATGCCCGCGGGCACCACGATGGCCTCGCCTTCGACGCGGACGTGCTCCTTGATCACCACCGTATCGGCCCCGGCCGGCATCGCGGCGCCGGTGGTGATGCGCACGCATTCACCCGCGCCGACCTGCACGTTCACAGCGCGACCGGCGAACCGCTCGCCCACCAGTCGCAACGCGGTTTCGTCCCCCTGCAAGTCGGCATGGCGGAACGCATAACCGTCCATCGCGCTGTTGTCGAACGATGGCAGCGCCATCGGCGCGACCAGGTCGGCGGCGAGGATGCGGCCGTGCGCACGCGACAACGCCACGCGCTCGGTCGGCAGCCGGTGCTGCGCGGCAATATCGCGCACGATGCGCAGGGCGTCGTCGAACAGCAGGCCAGTCGGGTAGTCGGTCATGTCGGCGCGATCATTCATGGATGGCGATACCGGCGGCGGCCAGATCGTCGGCGGTATTGAGGTTTCCGAAGCGTACGCCGTGGAATCGTACGCTGACGAGGCCGAGTCGCGATTGGAGTGCATGCACCGCGGTATCGTTCGAGGCGATCGCTGCCGTGGTCGCATCCCGCAACGCAGTGACACGCCACAACGCGACCAGTGGTTGCAGGCCGTCATCGTCGACCGCGCAGGCGCCGTTGTCCGCAGATCCGGCGATCAGGCTCGACAGCAGACAATCGTTGACGCCGACCAGATCAACCGGAATTGTCAGCAGCCACATCGTGCAGCAGGCCGCCGCCAGCGCTTCCAGGCCGGCGATCGGGCCATGTTCGCCGGTTCGTTGATCCGCAGTGGCCTGTAATCCGGCTTGGGCGTAGCGCTCGAGATCGCGATTGGCGCTGACCAGCGTCGCAGCGGTTTCCTGTTCGAATCGACGCTGCCAGCGCAACACCAGCGGCACCCCGTCGCGCAGCAGCCAGGCCTTGTCGCGTCCGCCCAGACGCGTGGCGCGGCCGCCGGCGAGGATGCCGAGCGTGATGTCGGAATGGATCACGTCATTTCCCTGCCGCCCATCCTGCAAGTAGCCCGGGTAGAGCGTAGCGACACCCGGGGTGACCTGGATCTGGCAAAACACGCCCCTACGGTGGCAAAAAGGCGCGTTTTGCGCCCGGGCATTGTGTCCAATGGATCTTGCGATCCCCGGCCATCGAGCATTGCTCGATGGCGTTCAGCGCCGCGCGACATGCGCTTCAACGCATCTCGCAAGCGCGGCGCTTCACCCCCGCTTTCGCGGGGATGACGTTCTGGCAAAGCCGCGCTTTGCGCGGGCCAGAACATCACTTGCCGCGTTTTTTGACGTGGCGGATCAGGCGGCGTTTCTTGGCGACCTGCTTGTCGGTCAGCACGTTCTTCTTACCCTCGAACGGGTTGACGCCTTCCTTGAACAGGAACCGCACCGGGGTGCCGACCAGTTTGAAACGCTTGCGGAAAAAGTTTTCCAGGTAACGCTTGTAGCTTTCGCTGAGCGTGCGCAAGCGATTGCCGTGTATCGAGAAGGTCGGGGGGTTGGCGCCGCTGGGATGCGCGAAGCGCAGTTTGGCGACGTGGCCGCGGATCACCGGCGGCGGGTTCGCCTCATAGGCGATTTCGAGGGCCTTGGTGACTTCGCTGGTGGTGAATTCACGCGTCGCCGAGTCATGGGCGCGATGTATAGCCTTGAACAGCTCGCCCAGGCCGGAGCCGTGTTTGGCGCTGATCCGGATGGCCTCGGCCCACTCGACGAAGCTGAGCTTGCGCGACAGCAACGATTCGGCCTGCTGGCGCTGGTAATCGCTTTGCCCGTCCCACTTGTTGACCGCCACCACCAGCGCACGTCCGGCATCAAGCGCATAGCCGAGCACGCTGGCGTCCTGGTCGGTCACGCCCTCGCCGGCGTCGAGCATGACCACCGCGACCTGGCACTGCTCGATCGCATGCAGGGTCTTTATGATCGAGAATTTCTCGACCGCCTCGTCGACCCGCGACTTGCGACGCAGTCCAGCGGTGTCGATCAGACGGTACAGGCGGCCATCGCGCTCCATGTCGATGGCGACCGAATCGCGTGTGGTGCCCGGGACTTCGGAGGCGATCATCCGCTCCTCGCCGAGCAGACGGTTGACCAGGGTCGACTTGCCGACGTTGGGACGGCCGATGAATGCCACCCGGACACGTGCGGGGTCGGTGTCGAGCTCGGTCGAGCTTCCCGCCTCCGGCAGCCGCTCCATGATCTCGTCAAGCAGCGTGTCGATGCCCTGGCGATGCGCCGAGGACACCGCCACCACGTCGCTGAAACCGTAGCGGGCGAAGTCGTTCAGCGCGGTCTGCACATCGATGCCGTCGGTTTTGTTGACCACCAGCAGGGTCGGTCGCGCGGTCTTGCGCAACCAGCCGAGGATTTCGTCATCCAGCGCCGAGGCGCCTTCGCGCCCATCGACCACGAACAGCACCAGATCGGCCTCTTCGGCGGCCGCCCGCGCCTGCCTGGCCGTGGCGCCGGCCAGCCCACCGCTCTCGAGATGGGTGTTTTCGCCGGCAATGCCTCCGGTATCGACCACGGCGAACGTGCGCTGGCCTTCCGGGCGGCAGACGCCGTAATGGCGATCGCGGGTCACGCCCGGCTGGTCATGGACCAACGCATCGCGACTACGCGTCAGCGCATTGAACAGCGTGGATTTTCCGACGTTGGGACGGCCAACGAGGGCGACGAGGGGAAGCATGGGGTATCCAGTTTGAAGCGGAAATGCAAAGCGGGATGGGCGAGGGAATCACGGCAGCGACCAGGTCTGAAATCCTGGCCGTCCTCCCATTTCCCTTGCTGTTCCGCCTTCCCGGTCTGCCTGGCGATCAGGCTTGGCAATCAGGCCTGACAAGCAGGCTTGGCGATCAGGTGTTACTGGCCGATACGATAAGCACTCAGCCTGCCATCGACATTCTGGACCAGCAGCACGCCGTCGACGACCAGAGGGGTGGCGCGCAGTGCATCACGACTGACCCGGGTGCGCGCGGCGAACTCGCCATTGTCGAGCTTCAACCAGTGCAGATAGCCGTCGAAATCACCGACCACCGCGTAGTCGCCCTGTACCGCAGGTGCGGTCAGATGGCGACGCGCCAGCGCGGGCTGCTGCCACAAAGCGCTGCCGCCGGCCTTGGCCAGTGCATACACCGAACCGGTCGGTGTCGACACCAGCAGGCGATCGCTGGCGACCCCGACGCTGCCACCACCGCCGTGTTCGCTGGCCCACATCGGACGACCGGTGGGGCCGTCGATCGCGAGGGTCTGCTGCTTGAAGCTGGTGGCGTAGATGGTCGACCCTTCCAGCACAGGAGTGCCATCGACATCGGATATCCGATCCAGATCGGTGCGGCCCTCCTGAGTTCCGACCGACTGTTCCCACAAGGGAGCACCATCGATCGCAGACAAGGCACTCACAGTGCCATCGTCGTTGCCGATGAAGATAAAACCAGGACCAAGCAGCGGGGCCGCATTGCCGCGCAACGTAAGCGACGGCACATCCTGATTCCAGAACCAGCGACGCTCGCCACTGGCGGCGTCGAATGCGGTCACCCGGCCGTCGTTGGAACGCACGAACACCATGCCCATGCCGACCGCGGGTGCGGCGATCACTTCATTGACGACCTTTGCCTGCCAGCGCTCGGCTCCGGTGGCGGCGTCCAGTGCGATGACCACGCCATCCAGGCTGCCGACGACCACCAGACCTTCGCCGACACCCGGGCCTCCGCTCAGGCGCAAAACGCTGCGATGTGTCCACTCGGTTCTTCCAGTCTGCACATCCAGCGCCTGCACTCCGCCGTTGACGGCGGCGGCAAACACGCGCCCGTCAGCCACGACCGGGGCCTGGCGCAGGCCCAGACGACCTTCGCCCTTGCCGACATTCACAGACCACATCCGGGAAACGTTGACCGACGGAGTGATATCGACCAGTGCAGCCGGTTCGCTGGGCTTGGCCTTGTCGTCGCCGAACCAGCCCTTGACGGTGGCACACCCGCCCAGCGCGATCGCACATGCAAGCAGCAGGGAAACGCGGACGAACGGAGCAGCACGTGGCGTTGCAGGAGACGGGTCAGCGGAAATATGACCGGATGAGATAGGGCGGGACGGGATCAATGCAAGCTCCATCAAGACTGGGCCTCGGCGCTGGCGGGGGTGCCGCCGACTTCAGAGAGTTTCAATTCAAGGATACGGCGTTGCGGCGAAGCCACATCGAGCTTGGTCAGCGCCTGTGCATAGGCTTCGCGGGCACGATCGTGCTGACCGAGTGCGTACTGTGCATCGCCACGGACCTCCAGCGCGGCCGGCGTCGAGGCCGCAGCCACCAGTTTCAGGGCTGCCTCTGCCTGCTGGGCATCGATCAGCAGACGCGCCAGACGCTGGTTGACGATGTCGGCAATCGCGGGATCGCCGGTCTGGATGTCGCGCAAGGTGGCAATGGCCAGATCGCCCTGCCCCGCATTGATCTGGGATTGCGCGAGTTCGAGTGCGGCCAGGGTAGCGAACAAGCCCGGACCGAGCGCCTTGACCATCGCCGGCGCGTCTGGCTGCTCGGCTTCGATCGCATCCAGTGCGGCCTGGTACTGGTCCGCGACCTGCATCTGCTGCTGATCCTGGTGGATTCCCCACCACTTCCAGCCGCCGATCGCGGCCAGCCCCAGCACGATGCCGCCGACCAGCCCGGCACCGTTGCGGCGTAGCCATTCGAGGACGCGTTCGCTTTGTTCGTGTTCGTCCAGCGGATCGTCTAACGCCATAGGAGAGGCTGCCATGCTGTCCATCGATCGGCTGGAATAACCGGTCGGCTGGACTCGAAATGAGTGAACTGGCCGGCAGCGCCGACCAAAACGAGGGAATCAGCCCGCGACGCGGGTCAGTCCGAGACCGGCGCGAGCGAACCGTCAGAGGATAGCGTAAAGCGCGCCACGTTCGCTCGGCTGAACGGCGACAGATCAACCGGCTTGCCGGCCTGACGTACCTCGACCGAGGAGGTGTCACCCAACACAACGCGGCCCACCTGGCCCTTGTCGTACTTCAGGCTATCCCCAGCTCCCAGCATGCCCTGCTTCAGCGATCCGCCATCGCGGGCAAAGACCTGTACCCAGCTATCGCCGCTGAAGGTGAACGACAGCCCGGAGATCTCGACGGGACGAGAAGAAATGGGGGTCATGGACGCTGCCATCGGTGTGCGCTCGACCGGGACTGGCTTCAGGCGCGCGTCGGGTTCGACCGCCTTGCCGGCCGCAGACGCAGGCGAAACATCCAGCGACTGCACGGCCACCTGCTGATTGGCAAGCTGTGGACGCGTCGCTACCCACACCGGCACCGCGATCGCGGCGGTGATCGCGATATAGACCACGCGCCGCGTCAACTGTTCGAAAACCCGTTGGTAGCGAGGGGTGTGGTTGTGGCTGACCAGTGCGGGAGGCGTACCTGACGCCAGGTGCGCTTGGGCTAGCTCGGAATCGACATCGAGATCAATCCGCAACAGACGGGCATAACTGCGCAGTTGCCCGCGCACGAAGACCGGCGCGCCGAGGGGACTCCAGTCGTCCGATTCCAGGGCGCGCACGACGCGCACCGGCATTTTCAGCCGCGATGCCACATCCTCGTGGCTCAGTCCGGCCGCTACTCTTGCGTGCTGGAGACGCGCGCCGCAGCTATCAACGCCGGACACGACTTGATTGGACTGAATCATTGCCTTCCGTCATCCCCTGTCCCGGACCCCGACGACTTCGGGAACTCCGCCCTCAATCGCTGAACGTATCTGGCGGCAGCATCCGTGTCGCCGAGTTTTTCCTCGATTTGTGACGCAAGCAACAAAGCCTGGGCATCCGCAGGAGCGGCAGCCAGCCTGCGTTCAGAAAAGGCCCGGGCCTCCAACGCGCGACCGTTCTGGAACGCGCGCGCTGACAACGTCGCCAGCGCGACTGGATTGCCAGGATCGATTTCTATCGCGGCGCGCGAATACGTTTCAGCGCGGTCATCCACACCCGCCTGCAGGGCGCAGGCGCCACCATTTGCAAGAGCGGCCGCAGGCGTCCGATAGGCGTTATCAGCCAGTGCACGATCGAACCATTCAAGCGATTCGTCGGCACGACCCATGCCGCACAGCCACGTCCCGTAGTTGTTGAGCGCCGCACCGCTGCCGGGCGCCAGCTCGGTGGCCCGCCGATAGTGTTCGCCGGCCTTGCCGCGGTTGCCTTGACGGTCATGGATGACAGCCAACAAGGTATGCGCCTGCTCCGACCGTGGATCGGCATCCAGCGCCTGTCGCGCCAGTTTTTCGGCCGCAACCAGATCGCCCTGGGTCAGATGCTGCCGAGCCATGCTTGTACTAACCCGTGCGCTGGCTGCCTGCTTGGTGGCGCGACTGTCGCTGACGTTGTATTCCGGCGCCACCCGCTGATAATCCTGACGTTCCACGCTGGGGCGGACGAAAGTCAGGCGACTGCAACCACTCGCGCACAGGCAAACGAGCAGCAGCATCGCGATTCCGGCTCGGGAACCCCCGGCAACACCGGCACTCAATCGACGCGCCAGAAGGTCAAGCGGCTGCATCACCGGCTCCCTGCGTCTGGAGGGTCTTGCGGAAGGTGGCCTGGCGGCGGGTGCGATCCATCACCTGCCCCTTCAGCTGGCCGCAGGCGGCGTCGATGTCGTCACCGCGGGTACGACGGACCGTGGTCAGCACGCGCGCTTCCTGCAGCAGTTTCTGGAACGCGCGGATGTCGTCTTCGGCCGAGCGCTCGAAGCGGGTGCCGGGGAACGGGTTGAATGGGATCAGGTTGACCTTGGCCGCGTCCTTCATCTGGGTGGCGTTATCGAATTGCCGCATCAGGCGCGCCAGTTGCCTCGCGTGCTCCGGCTGGTCGTTGACGCCCTTCATCATGGTGTATTCGAAGGTGATCGAACTGCGCGGCTTGCGCATCACGTAACGCTGGCACGCCGCCATGAGTTCGTCGATCGGGTACTTCTTGTTGAGCGGCACCAACTCGGTGCGCAACTCATCGTTGGCCGCGTGCAGCGACACCGCCAGCGATACGTCGCTGACTTCGCCGAGCTTGTCGATCATCGGCACCATGCCGGCGGTCGACAGGGTGACGCGCTTGTTGGCCAAGCCGTAGCCGAGGTCGTCGCGCATGATGCTCATCGCGCGCACGACGTTGTCGAAATTCATCAGTGGCTCGCCCATGCCCATCATCACTACATTGGTGAGCTTGCGCTGCTGGTGCGGGACGTTGCCGAGGTGCCGCGCCGCCACCCACACCTGGCCGATGATCTCGGCGGTGGTCAGGTTGCGATTGAAACCCTGGGTCGCAGTGGAGCAGAACTGGCAATTGAGCGCGCAGCCGACCTGGCTGGACACGCACAGGGTGCCGCGGCTCTTGTCGGGAATGAACACCGCCTCGATCGCGTTCTTCGGGTCCATGCCGAGCAGCCACTTGTGGGTGCCATCGATGGAGGGTTTATCGAAGATCACCATCGGCGCGCGCACTTCGGCGTGCTCGTGCAGTTTGGCGCGCAGCGACTTGCCGAGGTCGGTCATATCGTTGAAATCGGTGACGTAGCGGTGGTGGATCCACTTCATCACCTGGTGCGCGCGGTAGCGCTTCTCGTCCAGCACCTGCTCGAAAAAATCCTCCAGCGAGATGCGGTCGAGGTCGAACAGGTTCATCTTGTCCGACCCCGCCGCGGTCTTGCCGGCCACTGTCCCCGCAATCCGCGCAGCCGACTCGGCCGCAGACGCTTCAATACCGGCGTCTGCAAGAACGATGTCGATGTCGATGTTGCGTTGCATGGTCATGGCTTCTTCAAATCAACGTGCGCGGGTCAAACGTATGAAATCAACGTGCGTAGACGTCGGTGCTCGGAAAGAAATAGCCGATCTCGATCGCGGCGTTCTCGGCGCTGTCGGAGCCGTGCACCGCGTTGGCGTCGATGCTGTCGGCGAAATCGGCGCGGATCGTGCCGGGCGCCGCATCCTTGGGATTGGTGGCGCCCATCAGGTCACGGTGCTTCAACACCGCGTCCTCGCCCTGCAGGACCTGGATCATCACCGGGCCACTGATCATGAATTCGACCAGCGCGGCGAAGAACGGACGCTCGCGGTGCACCGCGTAGAAACCTTCGGCGTCCTGACGGGAGAGATGCTTCATCCTGGCGGCAGCGATCTTGAGGCCGGCCTGTTCGAAGCGGGTGTAGATCTCGCCCACGACATTCTTGGCGACTGCGTCGGGCTTGATGATGGAAAGGGTGCGCTCCAGCGCCATGGGAAGTCTCCGGGTAGGCGGATCGCCGAACCTGAGGTCCGGATCCGAGAATAACAGAAAACCCGCGGCGAAACGCGGGTTTAGCCGACATGGCTACGGTAATTCTAACGGATGCAACGGGTATTTTGCATTCGCCGTGGGAAGTTTCCACGTTGACGGCTCAGGCCATCCGGACTAGCATCAAACAAGCGTTTGATTCATGTCGTCCGCCCACGATTATCCGGAACCCACATGGCCTCCACCGCCCATTTCTCGACCAAGGACCGGATCCTTGGTGCCGCCGAGGAGCTGTTCGCGCAGTCCGGATTCACCGGCACCTCGTTGCGCCAGGTCACCAGCCGCGCCGACGTCAACATCGCCGCGGTGAATTATCACTTCGGCAGCAAGGAAAACCTGGTCAACGAGGTGTTCCGCCGCCGCATGGATGACATGAGCGCGCAACGCCTGAGCGCGCTCAAGACCGCCATCGAGCAGTATCCCGGCGAACTGGAACCGATCCTGGCCGCCTTTGTCGAACCCGCCCTCGCCCTCGCCCAGGACCGCCATGGCGGCGGCGCCTTCGTGCGCGTGGTCGCTCGTGCCTATGCGGAGAAGAACGACAGCCTGCGCAAGTTCCTGTCCGACCATTACGGCCATGTGCTGCGCGAATTCGCCAAGGCGATCGCCGTCAGCGTGCCGTCGCTGAGCAAGGAGGAGCTGTACTGGCGCCTGGACTTCCTGGCCGGCGCCCTGACCTACGCGATGGCCGACTTCGGCCTGATCAAGCGGCCCTCCGGGGTCACCGAGAAGGCGCATCGTGAACGTGCGGCGCGCGAACTGATCCAGTTCGCAGCGGCTGGATTCAAGAGCTGACTTGTCAAAAATTTATCTTTCAAGGAGTTACAGGCAATGTCGAATAAATTACTTGTCCATCGCGCCGCCGTCCTCGGTGCAGGTGTGATGGGTGCGCAGATCGCCGCGCACCTGACCAACGCAGGGGTCGATACCGTGTTGTTCGACCTGCCGGCCAAGGACGGTGACCCCAACGGGATCGTCATCAAGGCGATTGCCAACCTGGCCAAGCTCAGCCCCGCCCCACTCGCCGACAAGGCCTTGGCCGAGCGCATCGTGCCGGCCAATTACGAGACCGGCCTGGAGTTGCTGGCCGGCTGCGACCTGATCATCGAGGCCATCGCCGAGCGCATGGACTGGAAGCAGGAGCTCTACAGGAAGATTGCGCCCTTCGTGGCCGCGCACACCGTGCTGGCCAGCAATACCTCGGGTCTGGGCATCAACAAACTGGCCGACGTGCTGCCGGAGCAGTTGCGTCCGCGTTTCTGCGGCGTGCACTTCTTCAATCCGCCGCGCTACATGCATCTGGCCGAATTGATCCCGGCCAGAACCACCGACGCGGCGGTGCTCGAAGGCCTCGAGACGTTCCTGACCACCACCCTCGGCAAGGGCGTGGTGATCACCAAGGACACCCCGAACTTCATCGGCAATCGCGTCGGCGTGTTCTCGATGCTGGCGGCAATGCACCACACCGAGCAGTGCAAGCTCGGCTTTGACACTGTTGACGCGCTGACCGGCCCGGCGGTCGGCCGTCCCAAGTCGGCGACCTACCGCACCGCCGACGTGGTCGGTCTGGACACAATGGCCCACGTTATCAAGACCATGGCCGACACCCTGCCCGACGACCCATGGCACCAGTACTTCAAGGCGCCCAAGTGGCTGGCCGCGCTGATCGAGAAGGGCGCGCTGGGCCAGAAGACCGGCGCCGGCGTCTATACCAAACGTGGCAAGGACATTCTGGTACTGGACTTGGAGGCGCAGGATTACCGCGCCTCGGCCGGCGAGCCGGATGCCGACGTCGCTGCCTTGCTGAAGGAAAAGGATCCGGCGAAGAAGTTTGCCGCGTTGCGTGCCAGCGAGCACCCGCAGGCGAAGTTCCTGTGGGCCTGCTTCCGCGACACGTTCCATTACAGCGCGTATCACCTGGAGTGCATCGCCGAGACCGCGCGTGACGTGGATTTCGCCATGCGCTGGGGTTACGGCTGGTCGCTGGGGCCGTTCGAGACCTGGCAGGCAGCGGGCTGGAGGCAGCTCGCCGACTGGATCGCCGAGGACATCGTGTCCGGCCAGGCGATGAGCAGCGCGGCGCTGCCGGACTGGGTGTTCGACGGTCGCGAAGGGGTGCATGCCAGCGAAGGCAGCTACAGCCCGGGCCGCAGCGCCAAGCTGCCGCGCTCGTCCAATCCGGTCTACGCGCGGCAACGATTCCCGGACGCGTTGCTAGGCGAGAAATTCTCGCAGGGCCGCACCGTGTTCGAGAATGACGGCGTGCGGATGTGGGCCGACCTTAGTGACGACGGCGCTGGCGGCGACATCGCCGTGGTCAGCTTCAAGACCAAGATGCACACGGTGTCGGACACTGTGCTCGATGGCGTGCAGGAGGCGATCGGGATTGCTGAACGCGATTTCGCCGCGTTGGTGATCTGGCAGCCGAAGGAGCCGTTCTCGGCGGGCGCCGACCTGGCTGGCGCGCTCAGGCTTTTGCAGGCCGGCGATGTCGCCGGCTTCGAGTCGATGGTCGCCAACTTCCAAGCCACCAGCCAGCGAATCAAGTACTCGCTGGTGCCCGTGGTCGCGGCGGTGCGCGGGCTGGCGCTCGGCGGCGGATGCGAGTTCCAGATGCACGCCGCCAGCACCGTATTCGCGCTGGAGAGTTACGTCGGTCTGGTCGAAGCCGGCGTCGGTCTGTTGCCGGCCGGTGGCGGGCTGAAGGAATTCGCGGTGCGTGCGTCCGACGCCGCCGGCCCGGGCGGTGACGTGTTCGCCGAGCTCAAGGTCGCGTTCGAAAGCGTGGCGATGGGCAAGGTGTCGGCTTCTGCGATGGAAGCCAAGGCGCTGAAACTGGCGCGCGCGGACGACCGCATCGTCTTCAACAGCTTTGAGCTGCTGCATGTCGCCAAGTCGCAGGCACGTTCTCTGGCCGAATCCGGCTACCGCCCGCCCTTGCCCGCCCGCCGCATCCAGGTCGCCGGCGACGTCGGCATCGCCACGTTCAAGATGCTGCTGGTAAACATGCTCGAAGGGCGCTTCATCTCCCCGCACGACTACGAGATCGCCACCCGGATAGCGACCGTGATCTGCGGCGGCGAGGTCGACCGCGGCGCGCTGGTCGACGAGGAGTGGCTGCTGAAGCTGGAACGCGAGCATTTCGTCGCGCTGGCGCAGATGCCGAAAACCCAGGAACGCATCGCGCACATGCTCAAGACCGGCAAGCCCCTTAGGAACTGAAAGAACCGAATACCCGCATTTCAAATTCGAGAATCCAACATGGCCCGTCAAATTCAAGAAGCCTACATCGTCGCCGCCACCCGCACCCCGGTCGGCAAGGCGCCGCGCGGGGTGTTCCGCAATACCCGTCCCGACGACATGCTCGCGCATGTATTGCGCAGCGTGATCGCGCAGGCGCCGGGCATCGATGCCAACCGCATCGAGGACGCGATCATCGGCTGCGCCATGCCCGAAGGCGAGCAAGGCATGAACGTGGCGCGCATCGGCCTGCTGCTGGCTGGCCTGCCCAACACCATCGCCGCGCAGACCATCAACCGCTTCTGCGCCTCCGGCATGCAGGCCGTCGCGCTGGCAGCCGACCAGATCCGCCTCGGCCAGGCCGACTTGATGCTGGCCGGCGGCACCGAGTCGATGTCGATGGTGCCGATGATGGGCAACAAGGTGGCGATGAGCCCGGACGTGTTCGCCCGCGACGAGAACATCGCAATCGCCTACGGGATGGGCATCACCGCCGAAAAGGTCGCCGAGGAATGGAAAATCTCGCGCGACGACCAGGACGCGTTCGCGCTGGCCTCGCACCAGAAGGCCATCGCGGCGATCCAGGCCGGCGAATTCAACGACGAGATCAGCCCGTACGAAGTCGTTTCGCACTTGCCGGACCTTGCCGGCAATGCGATCCGGCTGAAGAAAGTGCTGGTCGACACCGACGAAGGCCCACGCCCGGAATCGACCATCGAAGGTCTTGCCAAGCTAAAGCCGGTGTTCCGCAACGGCCAGTTCGGCGGCTCGGTCACCGCCGGCAACAGTTCGCAGATGAGCGATGGCGCCGGCGCGGTGCTGCTGGCTTCCGAGCAGGCGATCAAGGATTACGCACTGACGCCGCTGGCGCGGTTCGTGAGCTTCTCGGTGGCCGGCGTGCGCCCGGAAGTGATGGGCATCGGCCCGATCGCGGCGATCCCGAAGGCGCTACGTCAGGCTGGTCTGACCAAGGACCAGCTCGACTGGATCGAACTCAACGAGGCCTTCGCCGCGCAGGCCTTGGCGGTGATCCGCGATTCGGAACTCGATCCGTCCAAGGTCAATCCGCTCGGTGGCGCGATCGCGCTGGGCCATCCGCTCGGCGCGACCGGCGCGGTGCGTACCGCCACGATCGTGCACGGCATGCGTCGCCGCCAGCAGAAGTACGGCCTGGTGACCATGTGCATCGGCACCGGCATGGGCGCGGCGGGCGTGTTCGAGGCCTTGTAGAACGCCGCGCTGGCGATGGATTCATAATCTCGGGCACGAGCAGCGGAGCAAGCTCCGCTCTACGCAAGAGACGATGTACCGGCCGTAGAGCCGAGCTTGCTGGGCTGCAGCTCCTCCACCGCATCGTGGTGGGAGCTGCGCTCTACGAATGGTCGATCTCGCGTCGCGCCTTCCATGCATCCTTGCCCTGCGCCCACCAATAACTCAATTGCGCGCCGACGAAACCCGCTGGCTTCAGTGCCGATACCAGGCCGTAGTCGCTGAATTCGCGCCAGCGCCTGTCATCTTCCGCGATACCTGAAGCGATCAACTCGCCTGCGAATGTGGTCGGCGCGACGCCGTGGCCGCCGAACGCCTGCGCCAGCCACAAGCCATCGTCGATGCGGCCGATCTGCGGCATCTGATGTCGTGCGTAGCTCATCAATCCCGACCATGCATGCTCGATGCGCACGCCGTCGAGTTGCGGGAACACCTTGAGCATGTCGCGATACAGCAGACGTTTGACCGATTCGGGCGTTCGTTGCAGCACCGAGATGCGACCGCCCCAAAGCAGGCGCGTGTCCGGCAGCGGACGGTAGTAGTCAAACGCGAAACGCGAGTCGTAGACCGCGGCCTGCGTGCCCATGATCTCGTCCATGCGCGGGCCGAGCGGCTCGGTGACCATGATGTAGGTCGCGATCGGCAGCACCGCTGCATCCACCCGACGTCGCAGTCCGGCCAGATATCCGCCACAGGCCAGCACCACCGTTTCCGCCTCGATCTCGCCCTGTGCGGTACCAACGCACCAGACGCTGCCCTTGCGTTGCAGCGACACCGCCGGGGTGTGGTCATGAAGCGTCATTCCTCTCGCGATCGCGGCTCGGGCAATCCCGCGCGCGTATTTGAGCGGATGGAAATGGAATGCGGCGGGTTCGAACAAACCATCGTGGTAACGCCCGCTGTTCACCATCTGCCGCAAGGTTTCCTGCGGTAACCATTGCCAGTCGACGTCGTAATGCTCGGCCAGCAACTGTTGCCGCCTGCGCAGCACGTCCGGATCGCGAAACCAGTTAGCCCAGATCACGCCTGCTTCCACGCGGTCGCAGACTATTCGATGACGATCGATCCGTTGGCGGATCAATTCGACCGCCTCGGTGGTACCGGCGTAGAGTGCTTTGGCACGCACCGGACCAAGCTCGCGCAACAACGCATCCTCGCCGCGCGAGAAGCCTTCGAAGACGAATCCGCCATTGCGTCCGGAGGCGCCGAAGCCGACTTCCTGCGCCTCCAGCAGCAGCACG
This sequence comes from Pseudomonadota bacterium, assembly GCA_030859305.1. GTDB lineage: Bacteria > Pseudomonadota > Gammaproteobacteria > Xanthomonadales > Xanthomonadaceae > Lysobacter_K. The sequence goes on from JALZKJ010000053.1 coordinate 15,887, forward strand.
TCCGTCGTGCCGCGCTCGACCAGGCCTAGCGCTGTATTCAGCCCCGCGTAGCCGCCGCCCACGATGCAGACCTCTGCCTGTGCGCGACCCCGCAGCGCTCCCTGCCCGAGGCAGTCGTCCGCCAAGCCATGGCGATAGTAGGTATCGGTCAGCAGCGAGGGGACGGGCGGTCGGGACATTGGCGGAAATTCCGCAGCCAGATCGGATCAATCCAGTTCGCGCACACCCAGTTCGTCCAGCGCGCTCTGCATCATCTGCGTTGCGGCTTCGCTCAGCTTCTCGTGGTCCAGCGCGTAGCGGATCGTCGCCTCGATCAAGCCAATATGCGTGCCGCAGTCGAACCGCGTGCCGCGGAACCGGTAGGCGTTCACCGCTTCCTCCGCGACCAGGGCGGAAATCGCATCAGTCAACTGGATCTCGCCACCGGCGCCCGGTTGGGTGGCTTCCAGCAAGTCGAAAATACGTGGGTTCAGTACGTAGCGTCCTACCACCGCCAGCGTGCTGGGCGCAGTGTCGGGATCGGGTTTTTCGACAATGGCATGGATGCGCCCCTGTCGTTCGGCGAAGGCTTCGGTGGCGACGATGCCATAACTACCGGTCTGCTCTCGCGGCACGTCCTGCACCGCGATCATGCTGGCACCGCTGGCTTCGGCGGCGTCGGCCATCTGGCTGAGCGCGCCGGGACCGCCTGCTGCAGAGCGAGGATTCCAGATCAAGTCGTCAGGCAACAGGACCGCGAACGGTTCATCGCCGATCACCGGCTTTGCGCACAACACCGCATGCCCCAATCCGAGCGCCTCGGCCTGGGTCACGAATACCGCGCGCACGCCTTTGGGCAATACGTTACGGACCAGTTCCAGCTGTTCCAGCTTGCCAGCGCGCTCGAGTTTCTGTTCGAGTTCGTAGGCCTTGTCGAAATAATCGGCGACCGAATGCTTGTAGCGATTGGTCACGAACACCAGCGTGTCGCACCCGGCCTCGATCGCTTCATCGACGGCGTACTGGATCAGCGGCCGATCGATGATCGGCAACATTTCCTTGGGGACGGTCTTGGTGGCGGGCAGGAACCTCGTGCCGAGACCGGCCACCGGGAATACCGCCTTGCGAATTCTGGGATGCTTCGAACCGCGCTGAATCGAAACTTCGGACATCAAATCTTCCTGGCACTGCGGGCGGGAAATGCGACGACGGTCGAGGTTGCGTGCTGGCCGGCATCCTGTTCGCCCAAAGGCTGGAAATCCGGCACCGTCGAGCGCAACAGGGTAGCAAGCGCGTCACGATCGTAACGAACGCAGGCTTCGCGCATGGAGCGCAACGCCGTTTCGATGGCCTGGACGGAGATATTGCGCGGTTCGGCCAGCAGGATCTTGGGATGGCAGGTCGGGCGATAGCGCTCGTCGGCGTGGAACAGCGTCTCGTGCAACTTCTCGCCGGGGCGCAGACCGGTGTAGATCACCGCAATATCACGGCCTGGTTGTTTGCCGGCCAGCCGGATCATCTGCTCAGCCAGCAGCCGGATCGGCACCGGCTCGCCCATGTCGAGTGTATAGACCGCTTCCTGGCTGCCGATCGCCGACGCCTGCAGGATCAGCTGGCAGGCTTCCGGAATCGTCATGAAGAAGCGGGTGACTTCCGGATCGGTGACCGTGACCGGTCCGCCGGTGCGGATCTGCTCGCGGAACAACGGCACCACGCTGCCGGCGGAATCAAGCACGTTGCCGAACCGCACGGTGACAAATCGGGTCGAGTGCTGGTCGGCCAGCGACTGACAGGCCATTTCCGCCAGCCGCTTGGTGGCGCCGAGCACGTTGACCGGGTCGACCGCCTTGTCGGTGGAGATCAGCACGAACGTGCCTACCCCCGACTCCCGACAGGCACGCGCCACAGTCTCCGTCGACAGCACGTTGTTGCGTACCGCCTCGCGCAACTGGGTCTCCAGTAACGGTACCTGCTTGTAAGCGGCGGCGTGGAATACCGCCTCGGGCTTGGCGGCTGCCAGCGCGAAGGTGATCACCGCCGAATCGCCGCAGTCGCCTAGCACGGGGATGAATTCGACATCGGGGAAATCGCGGCGCAATGCGGCTTCCGTGGTGGTCAGCGCAAGCTCATCGATCTCCACCAGCGCGATGCGGCGGGCGCCATGTCGCGCACATTGGCGGCAAAGTTCGGAACCGATCGAACCACCGGCCCCGGTGACCAGTACCGAGCGCGCGCCCAGCCAGTCGCGGATCGCCTTCCAGTCCGGAAGCATCGGCTTGCGACCCAGCAGATCCTCGATCGCGACTTCCTTGAGCTCACCGGGCAGCGAGCGTCCCTCAAGCACATCGAACAGGCGCGGCACCATCCGGAACGGCACACTGGTGCGTTCGCAAGCCACCACCACGCGCTGCAAGGCATTCGCGTCCGCCGAAGGCATCGCGATGACCAGCAGTCCGGCGGCGGTTTCGCGCGCTATTTCAGCCACATCCGCAACCTGCCCCAGTACTGGCACACCCTGGACCTTGGTGCCACGCAGGCGACCGGCGTCATCGAGGAAACCGACCGGCTGGTAGGTACCTTGCCGACGCAGGTCACGCACCAATCCTTCGCCGGCCTGGCCGGCACCCAGAATCAGGATGCGGATCGAGTTGGCATTGGCACGCTCGCTGTGACTGTCCTTCCATGCCCGGTACATCAGCCTGGGAGCCCCCAGCAAGCCCATCAGGACTACGGGATAGAAGATCAGGACAATACGGGACACCAGGTCAAGCCGGTTATAGAAAACCAGGCCCAGCACAATCGCGAAAAGTCCCAGGATGCTCGCCTTGATGATGTTGAAGAGGTCGGGAACGCTGGCGAACCGCCACAGACCCCGATACAGACCGACCTGCCAGAACACCAGCCCCTGTGCCGCCAGCACCAACATGACCTCGGTGGACCACAACGGCATCGGGGGAGGGTTGGGAATGACGCTGTAGCGCATCCAGTGCAATGACTGCCAGACCAGCCAGACCATTGTCAGGTCATGCGTCACCACCGCCACCCGTGGCAGCACGCCACTCAACCGATCCCGCCAGGAAATCATCCGCGACATCCTTCCACCCGATCACTCCCTATCAATCGACGCCGTTGCAGCCACAGCCACAAAAAAGCGCCGGACATATACCACGCAATCACGCTACAAACGATGAAAATGCCGTTCCGGTTCCATGCCAGTAGCATTCCAAGCAGCCCCAGCATGCTGGCAAAGCCATATGAAAGCGTAACAGGCCAGTGCCGCCGCCGAGCCCAGACCTGGTAGGCGTGCTGGGTGTGAGCCGTCCACCAGCGTTCGCGGCGGGCCATCCGACGCAAGAGCGTGAGTCCGGCATCGACCAGGAAGGGCGCCAGCGGCAGGAAGATCAGCAGCGCGGATACGTCCAACCGCGCCGACGCGATGACCAGCAGGCCGGCAATCGCGTAGCCCAGGGAGCCACTGCCCACGTCGCCGAGGAAAATCCGCGCGCGAGGAAAATTGAACGGCAGAAAGCCGGCGCAGGCAGCTACCAGGGCCCACGCCAGCGCCGCCGCCGGCCCGGCCATGACCCATGCCAGTCCGCTGGTGACGATCACAGCCTGGGTTGCCGCAAGGCCATCGATGCCGTCCATGAAATTCCAGACGTTGGTCAGCACCAGGATCACGCTGAAAGCGCCCACCGCCAGCCACAGGCTGCCATATACATTCAGTACCGCAGCCCCGAACACCGCGCCTGCCACGGCGTGCGCCGCCAGTCGCCACCAGGGCGAAAGTGGGCGGTGGTCGTCGATCCAGCCAACGGCGGCCACGATCACCAGTCCGATGCCGAAGGCGGCCAGCAATGGCAGATGCACCGGATATCGCAGCGCCAAGGCCACCGTGGCCACCAGCAGCGCCAGCACGATCGAGATGCCACCGCCGCGCGGGGTCGCCACCGTGTGGCTGCGGCGCTCGCCTGGCTGGTCCAGCAACCGGCGTTGCACCGCATAGCGACGTGCCAGCCAGGTACCCGCCGCGCTGATGATGAAGAACAGGGTCAACCACGCCAGCATCCGGCTCACACCACCGCGTAATTGAGCAGCGGCTTGACGGTGCCCCACTCCTTGCAACTGGGGCACTGCCAGTGATGACTGCGGGCACCGAACCCGCAACGATTGCAGCGATAGCTCGGATTGCGGACCAGCAACTGGTCGGTGATGTGCTTCAGGTCGTGCAGGGTAGCCAGAGGATCGGCCCCTTCCGCCAGCGTCAGGTCAATCAGGGCCGCCTCGCCGCGCACGGAGGGGCGATCCTTGAGTTGCTGCGCCAGATAGGCCCGCGCCGCCGCGACACCGTCTTCGGCTTCGACCATCCGGGTCAGGGCCAGCACCGGCGCGATGCCTCGGTAGTGCTCGCACATCTCGGCCAGGAAAGCCCGTGCCCCCGGCGCATCGCCGCTGCGCTCGTAACTCGACAGCAACGATGGCAACACTTCAGGCAGATAATCCGGATCGCTGCGAGCGACTCGCTCGAACGAACGTATCGCACCGACATCGCGTCCGGCTTCGACCTCGATGCGCCCTTCCAGCATGCCGGCACGTACCGAATTGGCATCGGCCTGGTAAGCACGCGCCACCGCCGCACGTGCCGCGTCAACGTCGCCGGCCGCGCGATGGCGATCGGCCAGTTCACACTCGAACTGTGCGATCAGCTTCCCCATCGGCTCGGCCGTCGCGGCCTCGTAACGCTGGGCATTCTCGATCGCCTTGTCCCAATCGCGCTCGGACTGGTAGATGCCGATCAGATGGCGCAACGCGAGCGGCGCCATGTCCAGCGCGACCAGATCGCTGAACACGGTTTCGGCGCGATCCAGCAGGCCCGAGCGCATGTAGTCCTCGCCCAGTGCCAGCAGCGCCTGTACTTTCTGCTGGTCGGTGAGCCCTGGGCGCTGCACCAGTGCCTGGTGCAGGCGGATGGCCCGGTCGACCTCGCCACGCCGGCGGAACAGATGGCCGAGTGCGACCTGGGTCTCGAACGTATCCTTGTCGAGTTCGGCGATATGCAGGAACAACTCGATCGCCTTGTCGGGCTGCTCGTTCAACAGATAGTTCAGGCCGCGGAAGTAGGTCGTCGAGAGCCGGCTGACCTGACTGCTGCTATGCCTTTCGCCACCCCTTCGGCCGATCACCCAGCCGCTCACCGCCGCGATTGGCAGCAGCAGGAAAAACCAGAACCACTCGCTGATGAAAGCCATCGATCAGGCCTCGGGCGGCAGCACCGGGGGCACCTGCTGGCGTTCCAGTCGTGCCATCCTGCGCCGCAACGGCAGCACGACGCTGGCGCTGATGGTCAGGCCACCCACCAGCACGCCGATCAACAGCGCCACCAGCAGGGCCACGCCGAGGTTGGTCGAAACGGTGGCGAGACCGAAATCGATGCGGACCAGGTCGCGGTTGAGTGCGCCGACGACGGCACCGGCCGCAAGGCAGGCAAAAGCAATCAGGAATCGGATAAAACGCATGGCAGCCTCGGACATGTCCCTTGTCGGCGGGTAGTTTAGCCGAGCAGGACGGTCGGTTCAGACAGGAGGTCGATTCAAACGCCGCACTGGATGGCGCTCAGGTTTCATCGTCGAGCGGCGCCACGCCACTGACGCGTTCGCGCAGTTCCTTGCCGGGCTTGAAATGCGGCACGTGCTTGCCGGGCAGAGCCACCGACTCGCCGGTCTTGGGGTTGCGCCCGAGGCGCGGTGGGCGGTAATGCAGGGAAAAGCTGCCGAAGCCGCGGATCTCGATGCGGTCACCGACGGACAGCGCACCGCCCATCATTTCGAGCAAGGCCTTTACCGCCAGATCCACGTCGTCGCCTTTGAGATGCGCCTGGCGCTGCGACAGGATCTCGATCAGTTCGGACTTGGTCATGGCGCGGTTGTACTCGATAGGGCATTGGCAGGGCGGGTTTTAACCCGCCATGGCCGCGGCGGGTCGAAAGCGGCGGGTTGGGAGCCACAGGTTGAAGCTCGCGCCCTACAAACGGAAGGCGACCCGGATTATCGGGCCGCCTTCACGGTTACCTCGTTACAGGTTCCGGATCACTCCGACTTGTTGTCCAACTGCTCACGCAACAGCGCGCCCAGCTTGGTGGTGCCACTGGAGGCATCGGACGCGGCGGACGCCGACCGGTTGTAATCGGCCAGGTTCTCCTGCATCTCGGCCTCGTCCTTGGCCTTGATCGACAGCTGCATGGTGCGGCCCTTGCGATCCATACCGATGAAACGGGCTTCGATCTCGTCGCCGACCTTCAGGTGCTTGCTGGCGTCGTCCACGCGCTCCTTGGAAATATCGCGCGCGGCGACATAACCCTCGATGCCATCGGCCAGCTCGATCGTCGCGCCCTTGGCGTCGACTTCCTTGACTTTGCCGGTGACCAGTGAGCCCTTGGTATTGGTCGCCATGTACTGGCCGAACGGGTCCTGCTCCATCTGCTTGACACCCAGGCTGATGCGCTCGCGCTCCGGGTCGACGGCCAGCACCACCGCTTCCAGCGTGTCGCCCTTCTTGAAGTTACGCGCGACGTCTTCGCCAGTGGAATTCCAGCTGATGTCGGACAGGTGGATCAGGCCGTCGATGCCGCCGTCCAGGCCGATGAAGATGCCGAAGTCGGTGATCGACTTGATCTGGCCCTCGACCTTGTCGCCCTTCTTGTGCAGCACGGAGAAGGTTTCCCACGGATTGCTGGTGACCTGCTTCATGCCCAGCGAGATGCGGCGACGCTCCTCGTCTACATCCAGCACCATGACCTGCACGTCGTCGCCGACCTGGACGATCTTGCCCGGGTTGACGTTCTTGTTGGTCCAGTCCATCTCGGACACGTGGACCAGGCCCTCGACGCCCGGCTCGATCTCGACGAACGCGCCGTAATCGGTCACGTTGGAGACCTTGCCGAACACGCGTGTGTCGGCCGGATAACGGCGCGCGATGTTGTCCCACGGATCCTCGCCCAGCTGCTTGAGGCCGAGGCTGACGCGGTTGCGCTCCTTGTCGTACTTGAGCACGCGCACGTCGAGCTCGGCGCCCACTTCCACGACTTCGGACGGATGGCGCACGCGCTTCCAGGCCATGTCGGTGATGTGCAGCAGGCCGTCGATGCCGCCCAGGTCGACGAACGCGCCATAGTCGGTGAGGTTCTTGACCACGCCCTTGAGGATCGCGCCCTCGACCAGCTTCTCCATCAGCTGCTCGCGCTCTTCGGAGTGCTCGCTCTCGACCACCGCACGGCGGGAGACGACGATGTTGTTGCGCTTGCGGTCCAGCTTGATCAGCTTGAACTCGAGTTCCTTGCCTTCCAGATATGTCGAGTCACGCACCGGGCGCACGTCGACCAGCGAGCCAGGCAGGAAGCCGCGGACATCCTTGATGTCGACGGTGAAGCCGCCCTTGACCTTGCCGCTGATGCGGCCGGTGATGGTGGCGTTGGCCTCCAGGGCCTCTTCGAGCTCGTCCCACACCATCGAGCGCTTGGCTTTCTCGCGCGACAGGACGGTTTCGCCGAAGCCATTCTCGAGCGAGTCGAGCGCGACTTTCACTTCATCGCCGACGGCCACGGTCAAGGTGCCGTCGTCGTTACGGAACTGTTCGATCGGCACGATGCCTTCAGACTTCAGGCCTGCGTTGATCACCACCACGTCGCCACGGACCTCGACGACGGTACCCACCACAATCGCGCCCGGCTTCAGCTTGGCCAGGTAGGACTGGCTCTGTTCGAACAGTTCTGCAAATGATTCAGTCATTGGAAATTACTCGGTTGAACACGCGGGGTTGAGTACACGTGGATGAGCACACAAAATTGAGTGCACGAAAGTCGTGTACACGGGTCGAACCGGCTGGCATCGCTTCCTGGCATGGAAAACGCAAGCAGCACGTGGTCGACCCACCCGTCATGTGGCGCTATGGAGCCGCACCATTGTGTCGTCTGGTTGATCCGTCGCGGGATTGCGACGGGTGGTTCTGCTGCAGAAAAAACATTCCCCTCGAACGCGGAAGCCAGGCGGGAGGACCTCTGTAGAAGCGAAATCCGCGACTACCGCTGCACCCCGGCTAGCACCCGCTCGACAACCTCATCGATGCCAAGTCCGGTGGTGTCGAGGCGCACGGCGTCTTCGGCCGGTCGCAAGGGCGCCACCGCGCGACTGGCATCGCGGGCGTCACGGGCCAGAATCTCCCGCAGCAGACCAGCCAATGTAACGGAAACCCCCTTGTCATTCAACTGCTTATAACGTCTTTCAGCCCGTTCATCGGCGCTCGCGGTGAGAAACACCTTGTAGCGGGCATCGGGAAAGATCACCGTGCCCATGTCGCGTCCGTCGGCGACCAGCCCCGGAGCCTGTCGGAAAGCCCGCTGCCGATCCTTCAGTGCAGCCCGGACCTCGGGAATCGCGGCGATCGCGGAAGCCGCCGCGCCCGCGGTTTCGGTGCGCAGCTCATCGGTCGCATCCAGGCCATTGACGATCACCCGCAACTCCCCGTCGGCGGTGTCACGAAAGCCGATTTCGGTGTCGAAGGCGCAGCGCACCAGCGCCGCCGGGTCCGACAGGTCGAGGTCGGCCCACCCTGCCGACACCCCCACCGCCCGGTACAGGGCGCCCGAATCCAGGTAATGCCAGCCCAGACGCTGCGCGACCAGCCGGCTGACCGTGCCCTTGCCCGATCCGGACGGGCCGTCAATGGTCAACACCGGGGATGCGCTGTTCAGGTCGTTGTCGTTCATGCCGCGCATTATGCGGGGATGCCGGGTGACTGTGGCGGCGCAGGCGGAATGTTTGCCGGCAAGCACTTGATCGGGCTGGAAAATGTCCGCTATAATCGTCGGCTTGTTTTCATTCCACGTATTTCATTACGCTGCCGAGGTCTGTCATGAAGGTCCTGTCCTCCCTGAAGTCGGCGAAGAACCGTCACCGCGACTGCAAAGTCGTCCGCCGTCGTGGCAAGGTCTTCGTGATTTGCAAGTCCAATCCCCGCTTCAAGGCGCGTCAGCGCTGAGATATCGATGGATTCAACCTCGAAGTTGTCGGGCCTTGGGGCCAGGGCAGCATCGACTGGAAAGCCGCCCGTTGGCGGCTTTCTGCATTTTTGGATCGGCGTCCTTGCCGTGACTCAACCACTGTGGTGATCTCGCTGCTGCAGAAGCAGCCTCCGCTTTCCTCCGCACGCACCATCCGGTTTCCAATGACGTTTGCTGGTGTTTTGTGATCGCGGTCGCCTGCCGTTGCCCACGAGGTTATGGGTACAATCCAGGCGTCCATCGCGAGGTGTCACGTCCATGAACTCACGCATCGCTGCTGTCCCGCTGCTCGTTCTGCTCGCCATCGCCGGCACGGCGTCGGCCGAAACCCTGCTGATCGAGCGCGTACAGGTACAAACCGGCTCCCCGCTTCCCGCCCGCGGCCTCAGCATGGCCCAGGTCGAGGCGCGTTATGGTGCCCCGAGCCAACGCCTGGATCCGCGCGGCGGCCAGAAACGCCAATGGCCGACGATCAACCGCTGGATGTACCCGACGTTCACCGTGTACTTCGAGAAGAGCACCGTGATCGATGTCGTGGTCAACCAGGCCACCGCGCTGGAAGTCGGCCCGAAGCCGCCGATCCGTTGAGCCACGTCTTGCCCGCTTCCGAACGATGACCGGATCCGTACTGCGCTTTCCCGCGGAGTGGGAACCCCAGTCCGCGGTGCTGATTGCGTGGCCGCATGCCGACACCGACTGGGCTGATCGCCTAGGCGAGGTCGAAGACACCTATATCGCGCTGGTCGCGGCGATCACCCGCTTCCAGCCAGTCATTATCTGCGTTGCCGACGACGATGTGCAGGCGTACGCCCGCGCGCGATTGTCGTCGGCACGGATCGACATGGGCCGCGTGCGCTTCGTGGAGGCCCGCTATGACGACACCTGGCTGCGCGACTCAGGCCCGATCACATTGCGAGGCGACACCGGCTTTCGTTTGCTAGATTTCCGCTTCACCGGTTGGGGCGGCAAGTTCGATGCGGGCCTCGATGATCGCCTGATCGAGCGCCTTCACAACTCGGGAACGTTTCTCAGGAGTACGCGCCAAGCGATTGATTTTGCTTTGGAAGGCGGCGCCATCGAGACCGACGGTGCAGGCACCCTGTTGACCACGTGGCAGTGCCTGCACGAACGCCACCCCGATCTCAGCCGCGAGCAACTCTCATCCCGACTGGCCGGTTGCTTGCAGCAGGATCGCGTGCTCTGGCTCGACCACGGCCATCTGGAAGGCGATGACACCGACGCCCATATCGATACCCTCGCCCGCTTTGCCGCGCCCGATGCGATCGTGTTCCAGGGCTGCGACGACCCCGCAGATTCGCACCATGCCGAACTGCAGGCGATGGCAGCCGAGCTGGCATCTCTGCGAACCGCGGATGGCCAGCCGTACCGGCTGTTTTCGCTGCCGTGGCCGAAACCCATCGTCGATGGCGGCCGTCGCCTCGCCGCCAGCTATGCGAATTTCCTGATTATCAACGGCGCCGTGCTGATGCCGGCCTATGGTGACCCCGCCGACCAGACGGCTGCGACGGTGCTTGAAAAGGCTTTCCCGGATCGCGAGATCGTGCCTGTGCCGTGTCGATCGCTGATCTGGCAAAACGGCAGCCTGCACTGCCTCACCATGCAGTTGCCGGAAGGCGTCGTATAGGGCGGGTTTCAACCCGCCGTCATTTGCGGAAATGCCCGCAACGATTCCCAGGCGATTGAAATGCTCCCGTGCCCAATACGGGGCAGCCCCTACAATCGCCGGTCGACGAATGGACAAGCCCATGCCAAAGACCACCCTGCCCGTTGCTCTGATCCAGGAGCGCAACCATGGCGATGCCGAAGCCAACCTGGCCGTGATCGAGCAGCGCGTCGGCGAGGCCGCCCGACAGGGCGCCCGGCTGGTATTGCTGCAGGAGCTGCACAACGGCGCTTATTTCTGCCAGCACGAATCCGTGCATGAGTTCGATCTGGCCGAACCCATCCCCGGCCCCAGCACCGAACGCCTCGCCAGGCTGGCCAGGCAACACGGCGTGGTGCTGGTCAGTTCGCTGTTCGAGCGTCGCGCGGCCGGCCTGTACCACAACACCGCAGTGGTGTTCGACGCCGACGGCAGCATCGCCGGCAAGTACCGCAAGATGCACATCCCCGACGATCCGGGCTTCCACGAAAAGTTCTACTTCACCCCCGGTGATCTCGGTTTCGAGCCGATTAATACCTCGGTCGGTCGGCTCGGTGTGCTGGTGTGCTGGGATCAGTGGTACCCGGAAGCCGCGCGTCTGATGGCGCTAGCCGGGGCCGAACTGCTGTTGTATCCGACGGCGATCGGCTGGGATCCGATTGATGCGCAAGACGAAAAAGACCGCCAGCGCGACGCCTGGATCCTCAGCCATCGCGGCCACGCGGTGGCCAACGGGTTGCCGGTGCTGAGTTGCAATCGCGTCGGCCATGAGCAATCGCCGCTGGATGCATCAGGCATCGACTTCTGGGGCAACAGCCACGTGCTCGGCCCGCAGGGCGAGTTTCTCGCCGAGGCCGGCGGCGATCCGGGCATCCTGATGGCCGAGGTCGATCTGGCCCGCAGCGAACAGGTTCGCCGGATCTGGCCATTCCTTCGCGACAGGCGCATAGATGCCTACGGCGACCTGCTGAAACGCTACCGCGACTGATATCGATGACCCCTTCGGAAAACACGCTCGACTCCACCGTCAGCAGTGACACCTTGGCGGACAACGCGGATGCGCAGGTCGACTGGCGCGGGCAGCCGCACGTTATCGTCGAGCGCGACGGCGTGCGCTACACCCTGCTGGGCACGGCGCATGTCTCCAGGGCCAGTGTCGAGGCCGTACGCGCAGCCATCGCCAGCGGTCGGTTCGACGCGGTCGCCGTCGAGCTGGATGCCCAGCGACTGCAGGCGCTCAGCGATCCCGATGCGCTGGCCAAGCTCGATCTGGTCAAGGTGATACGCGAGGGCAAGGCTGCGCTGTTCGCGGCCAACCTGGGCCTGGCTGCCTATCAGCGTCGCCTTGCCGAACAACTCGGCATCGAGCCGGGGGCGGAATTGAAGGTCGCCGCCATGGATGCGCGGGCGCGCGGCCTGCCGGTGCACCTGATCGACCGCGATGTAGGGATCACCTTCAAGCGGGTGTCGGCCGGGCTGGGGTTCTTCGGGCGCGCGCGGCTGGTGTCGGGCCTGCTGGCTGGCCTGTTCGCCAACGACGAGGTCGGCGAACAGGAGATCGAGAAACTCAAGCAGGGCGACATGCTCGAATCGACCTTCGGCGAGTTCGCGCGTGAGAGTCCAGCACTGTACGCCACATTGATCGACGAGCGCGACCAGTACATGGCGGCGCGCCTGCGCGAAACCGCGGGCGACCAACGTCAGGTGCTGGCGGTGGTGGGTGCCGGCCACCTGCAGGGCCTGGCGCGTTATCTGGCCGAGGAAACCCGCGACCCGGCGACGCTGCGCGACGAACTCGAAGCCGTGCGCACCAAGGGCAAGGTGCCCTGGATCACCCTGACGATCACCGCGTTGATCCTCGGAGGCATCACCTGGGGTTTCTGGCAGGGCGGCTACGCGGTAGGCGCGGATCTGCTACAGCAATGGGTGCTGTTCACCGCCGGACTGGCTGCGGTGGGTTGCGCCCTGGCCGGCGGACATCCGCTCAGCATCCTCGCCGGGGCGATCGCGGCGCCGCTGAAACCGTTCAGGCCGGGGATTCCGTCAGGCACGTTCAGCGCGCTGGTGGAGTTGCGGGTGCGCAAGCCTGCCTATGGCGATTTCATGGCCTTGCGCGACGATGCGCAGACGGTGCGGGGCTGGTATCGCAACCGGGTTGCGCGGGTGGTGCTGAACTTCATCCTCACCAACCTGGGCACCGGCATCGGCGTATGGCTGGCCGGGGCCCGCATCGTGGGCAAGCTGCTGAGCTGATGCGGGCGCCGCGGGCGCCGCCGGCGCGGACGGCGCGGTCAATTTGTCTGGATCGCCACCTGGTTTGCGTCCTGCCGAATCGTGTGATCGCCGCCGCGCGCGCGGCGCACGATCCGTGAGGTGCCGTTGCTGAGGTCATCGAGGATCGCGTAGATCGTCGGCAGGAACAGCAGGCTGACCACGGTCGAGAACGCCAGGCCGCCGGCAACCGCGCGCGCCATCGGCGAATAGGTCAGCCCGCCCAGCACCACGGTATCGCTGAAGGAGATCGGCACCATCGCCAGGATCGCCGTGCCCATCGTCATCAGGATCGGACGCAGACGCTCGCGGCTGCCTTCGACCAGCGCATCGGTACGCGACAAGCCGCGCCGGCGCAGGTTGTTGATGTGTTCGACCATGACGATGCCGTTGTTCACCACCACGCCCATCAGCACCAGGATGCCGATGAAGGCCATCACCGTGAACGAGGTGCCGGTGATCCAGAACAGCCAGAATACCCCGAACACCGAGAACACCACGCAGCTCATGATCGCCGCGGGGAACAGCAGCGATTCGAACACCGCCGCCATCACCACGTAGATCATCACCAGCGCGATCACCAGGTTGAAGAGCATCTGCTTGCTGGCCTCGGCGTCGTCCTCGAATCCGCTGCCCTCGAACGTGTAGCCATACCCCGCCGGGAACGCCACCGACTTGAGCGTCTCCTCCATGGCCTTGCGCGCCTCCGGCATCGTGGCCTTGCCATTGAGATTGGCCTGGATCGGCAGCGTGGTCTGGCGGTTGGTGCGGCTGATCTGGGTCGCCGTCGGTTTGACGTCGATGTCGACCATCGCCAGCAACGGCACCGAGCGGCCATCCGGCGAGCGTACGGTGAATCCGGCGATGTCCGCGACGCCATAGCCTTCGGCGCCGGCAAAACGCACCCACACAGGCACCTCGGTCTGGCCGCGCCGGAACTCGCGCAGTTGCGCGCCGCGCAGCGCCAGGCCGACGAAGCTGGACACCTGCTGCGCACTGAAGCCGAACGCGGCGGCGCGTTCGCGATCGACCCGCACGTTGAGCTCGCTGTTCTGGTCGCCGGCATCGACCCGCACGTCACGCAACTCTCCGAGCCGGGACAGGACCGGAATGATGTCCGTGGCCAACTCCGACAAGGTCTGGGTGGAGTCTCCGACCAGTCGCACCTGCACGTTCTGGCCGGCGCCGTCCTGATCGCCCTGTCCACGGATACCGATTTCGGTACGCGCCGACTTCGGCAACTCCTTGCTGATGATGTCGGTGATCGGCTTGGTGTCCTTGATGCCGTCATCGAAGGTGATCATCGTCGACGCCTCGCCCTGTTCGCTGTACCAGGAATAGACCTGATGGATGCCGAAACGCTTGCGGTTCTCTCCCAGGTACTCCTCCACGCGCAATACCTCGTCGGACATCTGCTCCTTGGTGTAGCTGCCTTTCCACTGGTAGTACAGGTTGACGTCCTTGCTGCTGCCACCGCCAAACATGTCGAACCTGGTCTGGGTCATCGGCACGACACTGATCGCGACGATCAGCAGGACACCGAGCACGCTCCAGCCGCGATGCTCCAGGCTCCAGCGCAGGATGCGCGCGTAACGGCGCTGCATGCGCGGAATCAAGCCGGTTTCCCGATTGATGACGGGCGGCGTCTTCATCCGCGCCGAGATCATCGGTATCAGGCTGACCGCCACCAGCCACGAGGCCAGCAGCGACACCGAGATGGTGATCGCGATCTGCGACATGAAGATGCTGATGTTGTTGGTTTCGCCCAGCAGGTTGGGCACGAACACGATGCAATGGCACAGGGTGCCGGCCGACAGCGCGATGGCGACGTTGCGGGTGCCGATGATCGACGCCAGCGTCGGCTGGTCGGGCATCCGTTCGCGCTCCTGGTAGATGCTCTCGACCACCACCACAGCGTTGTCGACCAGCATGCCGACCGCCAGCAGCAGGCCCATCAAGGTCAGCACGTTGAGGGTGACGCCGACGAAATACATGAAGCCCAGCGTCATCACGAAGCAGATGGGTATTGCCAGCGTCACCATCAATGTCGACGGCCAGTGGCGCAGGAAGAAGAACAACACCGCGATCGACAGCAGCAAGCCGATCCCGCCCGCCTCCGCCAGTTCGACCAGTGAACTGGTGACCTCTTCGCCCTGGTTCTGGATCACCTTGACGTCGATGCCGCGCAGGCCCGGTTCCGTGCGGATCTGCTCGATCTCGGCAAGCACGTTGCGCGAAACCTCGACCAGGTTGGCGTTGCGTTCCTTGAAGATATCCAGGCCGACCGCGACGCGCCCATCCAAGCGGCGGCCGTAATCCATACGCGCCGGTTTCAGGCGCACCTCGGCGATGTCGCCCAGGCGCAAGCCCTGGGCATCGATCACCAGGTCGCGCAGTTCCTGCAGGTCGGTCAGTTCGCCGACGGGCTGCACCCGCAACCGACGGCCGGCGTCCTCGATCTCGCCGGCGGAGACGGAAAAATTGATCGCCTGCAGGCGAGCATTGAGCTCGTTGAGATTGAGGTTGTGCGCGGTCAGCCGCGTCGGATCGACTGCGATCTCGACCTCGTTCGGCGGTGCGCCGCTGATCTCGACGCGGGCGACGCCGGGAATGCGCTCGATGCGCCGTTTCATCTCGCGGTCGATCAGGTCGTAGCTGCCGGTGAGATCCATGTCGCCGGCCAGCCGCACCCGCAGCACCGCCTGGTCACTGCTGGACCACTTGAAGACGAAGTAGCGCTGGAAATCGTCAGGCAATTCGTCGCGGATCGCGTCGATGCGCTCGCGTGCTTCCGACGCGGTGATCGAGATGTCCTTGTCCCAGTCTGAGAACATGATGAAAACGCTGGCGCCATCGGCCCGCGCATTGCTGCGCAGGCTCTTGATGCCGGTCATCGTCGCCAGCGCTTCCTCGGTCGGGCGCAGCACGGTGCGCTCGACCTCTTCCGGGGTCGAGCTGGTGTAGGGCATCTGCACGAACAGGAACGGCGCCGATACATCCGGCAACGCCTCCAGCGGCAGCCGCACCGCCGCGATCAGGCCGACCACGAACATCGACACGAACAGCATTACGGTGGTGACCGGCCGCCTCAGGCTGAGTTCGGCGACGCTCATGCCAGCTCCTCCCCGCCCCCACTGCGCAATGGTTGGGTCGAGAATTTCGCGCGGCGTCCACGCGCCAGGTAATGCGCATCGGAGCGGCGATCGAGCAGGTCGTAAACCACCGGGATCACCAGCAGCGTCAGCAGTGTCGAAACCAGCAGGCCGCCGATCACGGTGATCGCCATCGGCGAGCGCACCTCGGCGCCCTCGCCCACCGCGATTGCCAGCGGCAGGAAACCGAACAGCGTGCACAACGTGGTCATGATGATGGGCCGCAGACGCGAGCGCGCGCCTTCGACCAGCGCCTCGCGCTTGGCCACACCGGCCTCGCGCAACTGGTTGACCTTGTCGATCAGGATGATCGCGTTCTTGGTCACAAGCCAGACCATCAGGATCAAGCCGATAAACACCACCACCGAAATCGAGTTGCCGGTCAGCAGCAACGCCAGCACCGCGCCGACCATCGCCAGCGGGATGGTGAACAGGATCACGAACGGATGCAGCAGCGATTCGAACTGCGACGCCATCACCAGGTACACCAGGAAGATCGCCAGGCCGAACGCGAACAGCAGCGACTGCACCGACTCGGCCAGTTCCTCGCCCTGCCCGCCGATGTGCATGCGCACGTCGGTGAGGGGGTTGTCGGCCACAATCTGCTGGACCTCGGCCACCGCGGTGCCCAGGTCGATGTCGCGCAGGTTGGCCGAGACGATCGCGACGCGGGTCTGGTCGGCGCGGTGGATCTCGCTCGGGCCGGTGGTGGCGATCACCTCGGCCACCGATGCCAGCCGCACCGCGCGGCTGCTGCCGGGATTGATGATCAGCTGACGGATGTCTTCGACCGAAGCGCGATCGGACTCCTGCGCGCGTACCCGCACGTCGATCTTGCGATCGCGGAAGCTGTAGCGGGTGGCGACTTCGCCGCGCACCTTGGCGACCACCGCATCGGCGATCTGGCGCGTGGTCAGGCCGAGCGCGGCGGCGCGGTCCTGGTCGAAGCGGATCTGGATTTCCGGGAACCCCTGCTCGACCGTCGAGCTGACATCGGCGTAATGCGGGTTGTCGCGCAACATCGCGGCCATCTGCTGGCCGGCGCGTTCGATGATGGCAAGGTCGTAGACCTGCATGTGGTTTTCTATATTAGTCTAGTAAGTGAAGAGG
>JALZKJ010000065.1 GCA_030859305.1 Pseudomonadota bacterium
CCGCCGAGCCGGCCGTCGGTGCCGACCTCGCGTGCCACCCGGGTGACTTCCGAGGCAAAGCCGCGCAACTGGTCGACCATCGTATTGATGGCCTCCTTGAGCTGCAGGATTTCGCCACGTACGTCGACGGTGATCTTTCTGGACAGATCGCCATTGGCCACCGCGATGGTGACCTCGGAGATGTTGCGGACCTGGGCGGTCAGGTTGGACGCCATCTGGTTGACCGAGTCGGTGAGCTCCTTCCATACGCCCGACACGCCCTTGACCTTGGCCTGGCCGCCGAGCTTGCCGGCGGTGCCGACCTCCAGCGCCACGCGCGTGACCTCGGAGCTGAACTCGCCCATCTGGTCGATCATGCGGTTGACGATCGTCGCCGAACGCAGGAACTCGCCCTGCAGTGGGCGGCCATCGGCTTCCAGCGGCACCGAGCGGGTCAGATCGCCTTTCGCCACACCCGCCATCGCCTCGGTGATGGTGTCGATCGGACGCACCAGGTCATCGATCAACTGGTTGAACGAATGTTCCATCTCGCCCCAGCAACCTTGGCGATTGGACAGCGCGATGCGCTGGCGGGTCTGGCCTTCGCGGCCGACCTTCTGGCCGACCCGTGCAAGCTCGTGGGCGAGGTTGCGGTTGGACAGCACCATTTCATTGAAGCTCTCGGCCAGCTTGCCTTCGATGCCGTCCCAGTGGCCGGGCAACTGCACGGAAAAATCGCCATGCCGGACCGCCTGCATCGCGGCGAGCATGACGTACATGGGTTCGGACCGGGTGGCGTCTGCCTGGGTGGATGCCACCGGCGCATGAGCGCCTTGTGTTGCGCCCGCTTTCACCGAATCCAAGCTGTCCGCAGCGGTTTTCTTGCGCGCACGACGTTTCACTTCAGTAGTCACAGACTCCCCCATGCAGTCTCCAAACGGTTGCCATCATCGCTGGAAACATACGGGGCGTGTCGTGAGGGCAATGTTCACGTAATGATCACAACACACCGCGAATTCCGGAATGCTGGAGCGGAGCGTGCGCCGCTGCGAGGCGTTCGCAAAGAGAGCCCAGCCGAGCAAGCTCGGCTCTACGCCGATTCGTAATGCGGAGCTTGCTACCGATTCGTAGAGCGGAGCTCGCTCCGCTGCGAGACGTTCGCGAAGAGAGCCCAGCCGAGCAAGCTCGGCTCTACGCCGATTCGTAGAGCGGAGCTTGCTCCGCTGCCGAAAGCCTGGAACGGCCGGCTTGCGCCGGCCTTACCAGAAAGCAAACCGCAGCGAACATCAGCCGTTGCCGGCGGCCGGGGGTTTTTCAGCAGCGGCCGGTCGGGTATCGCTAGCCGGGGGCGTGGCGGTCGGTGCTTTCGATGCAGGCGCCGTCGATGCAGGCGCCGTCGACGCGGTACTGGCCTGCCAGCCGCAGGTCTTGCCCTCGTTCTGTTGCTTCAGCCAGGTCTGCAGCGGGCCGAAGTATTCCAGTACCGCGGCGGCGTCCATCTTCTCGCCGCCGGTCAGCTCGTTCAGGCTCTGCTGCCAGGTCTGGCCGGCACCCTTGCTGAGCATTGCCTGGAACTTCGCGCCGGCGGCCTTGTTACCGTAGAAGCTGCATTCGTGCAGCGGGCCGGTATAGCCGGCGGCGTCGCACAGCGACTTGTAGAACTGGAACTGCAGCACATGGGCGAGGAAATAGCGCGTGTACGGCGTGTTGCCGGGCACATGGTATTTCGCGCCCGGATCGAAAAACTCCTCGCCGCGCGCCTGCACCGGCGCCACGCCCTGGTACTGCGCCTTGAGGTCCCACCAGGCCTGGTTGTAGTTGCCGGGCGCGATCGTGCCGTCGAACACGCCCCAGCGCCAGCGGTCGATCATCAACCCGAATGGCAGGAACGCCACCTTCGCCAGCGCCATGCGCATCTGTGCGTTGACCAGCGCTTCCTCGCTCTGCTGCTGGGCCTCGACCAGGCCAATCGACTCCAGGTACTTGGGCGTCATGCCGAGCACGATGGTGTCGCCGATCGCCTCGTGGAAACCGTCGTGCGCGCCGGCCTGGAAGATCGGCGGCAGGTTGTTGTAGGCCAGGTAGTAATACACGTGACCGAGCTCGTGGTAGATCGTGGTGAAGTCTTCCTCGTTGGGCTTGATGCACATCTTGGTGCGCACGTCGCCCTTCATGTTCATGTCCCACGCGCTGGCGTGGCAGACCACGTCACGGTCGCGAGGCTTGATGAACTGGGTCTTGGTCCAATAGCTCTCCGGCAGCTTGGGCATGCCCATGGAGGTGTAGAAATCCTCTGCGCGTTCGGTCATCTGCCGGGCGGTCGCGAGCGCCGCCTTCTGCTCGATCTGCGACAGCGTGCTGACATCGCGATCGCCGGTCTGCTTGGTCAGTTCTGCGGCGAAGTTCTGCTGGTATTGCGCTTCCAGCGCGGCGTTGATGTCCAGGCTGCCGGCGTTCTTGTACGGCGCCAGCATGTCCCACAGGTTGCCCCAGTCCTGCTGCCACATGTTGCCCATCAGATGCGCTGGCAGCATGCCGCCGGCGACGGTGCCCTGTTCACCGTATTGCGTCTGCAGGCGCGTGCGGGTGTAGCAGTGCAGCTGCTCGTACAGCGGCTTGACCTGGCCCCACAGGCGGTCGGTCTCGGCCGACAGCTCGGCCGGGCTCATGTCGTAGCCCGAACGCCACATCTCGCCCGCATCGGCAAAGCCCATCTCGCCGGCGCCTTCATTGACCAGCTCGACGAAGCGGGTGTAGTCATTGCGCATCGGCGGGGCGATCGTGTGCCAGCCTCGCCAGGCTTCCAGCTGCGTGGCGTAGTCGCGGTTGCTGCGCAGCACGTCCTCGAGCTGGCCGAGCTGGCGGCAGCTTTCCGGATTGGCCTCGCTGGTGCAGTACGAGCCCGAGCCGTACAGGCCCTCCATGCGCGCGGCGATCTGGGTGAGCTCGGCCAGTTTGGCCGGATCCCTGGGTGCGGGCATCGCGGTGGCGAGTTTCAGCAGATGGATGGTGCGCGCGGTCTGCGGCGTCATCGGCTGGCCTTCGAAGCGTTTGGCCTGTTCGATCCAACTGTTGAGCTGGCCCAGGTAGCGCTCGTTGGCCTTGGCCGAAAGAAATTGCGAATCGTCATTGATGTAGGTCGCCGCCAGCCACTGCGGCGCGGTCATCTCCGGGTACATCTTCATCAACTCGTCGTTGACGCGCGCGGCGAACTGGTCGGCGGTTTCGCCTGCCGGCGCGGCGACCTGGCCGGGATCGCCGACGGTGGGCTCGGTGCGATCCGTGCAGCCGGCCAGGCCAAGCACGGCGACGGTGATGCTGAGCGCGAGCAGCGCGCGAACGGGTTTCATGGGGCGGACTCTCCGGTGACGACCCGCGCTGGGTGCGCGGGCAGGTGTGTGTGCCCGAAGGCTAGAGGGCGCCAGTTGGTCGTGCAAGTGAGCGGCCGGTTCAGGTGAGGCTGATATCGACGCGTGACTGAAGGCAGGGCCGGTCGAGCCCCGACCTAGGCATCGCAGGCAATGTCAGCGCGCGCGCATTCGCATCGACGATTCCACGGGCGGCCAGCCATTGCCAGGCCGTCCCGGCATCGCGCTCGAAATACGCGCGCGCCGAGCCGAGCCGGAACGTGTAGCCCCAGCCGTCCATGTCGGCGAGCACGCGATCGCGTCCGACGCCCGGAAGCAGGTCGCCCAGCAGCGCCTGCAACACGCAGACCGCGTCTTCTTCCTCGGCCGAGTCGGTGGCGTCGGTATGCACCCTCGCGCGGCGCTCTGGCGGCAGCACGATCAGGTGCGCGGCCTCGTGCAGGAGCGAATGAACCGGGGTGTCGTCGCGGGCATGCACCACGCTGCCGACCAGGCCGGCTTCGCAATCGCCCCAGTAACTGCCGGGGATCGGCACACCATCGGCCACATGCACGAGGCGCAGATCGTAGCGGGCGAGCAGGGCCGTCGGGGCGTCGAAGCCGATGTCGGCGAGGGTCAGCATGCGGAAATCATCATCCACCCTCATTCCCGCTTTCGCTGGAATAACGGCGGGTAGACGTTCGCGGTCAAGCCCGCACGGGGTTGTCCGGCAACGCCACCGAGATATCCAGCACGTCGTGTTCTTCGCCTTTTTCCAGGCGCACGTTGACCGCCTCGACATCGACGCTGACGTATTTGCGGATCACCTCGAGCAACTCGCGCTGCAGCATCGGCAGGTAATCCGGCCCGCCGCGGGTGCTGCGCTCCTGCGCGATGATGATCTGCAGGCGGCTCTTGGCGTCCACCGCGGTCTTCTTCTTGACCTGGAGGAAATCAAACAGTCCCATGGCTCAACCTCCGAACATCTTGCGGAAGAATCCTTTCTTCTCGGCATGCGTGAAGCGCATGGGGCGGGTGTCGCCGAGCAGGCGGGCAACCGCGTCGTCGTAGGCCTGGGCGGCGTCGGATTCGGTGTCCAGGATCACCGGCTCGCCCTTGTTGGAGGCATTGAGCACGTCGCCGGATTCCGGAATCACCCCGATCGTCTTGAGGCCGAGGATCTCCTCGACATCGCCGATGCTGAGCATCTCGCCGGACTCCACGCGCTTGGGGCTGTAACGGGTCAGCAGCAGGTGCTCCTTGACGCGCTCGCCGTTCTCGGCGCGGCGGGTCTTGGACGACAGCAGGCCGAGGATGCGATCGGAATCGCGCACCGAGGACACCTCCGGATTGACCACCACCACCGCCTGGTCGGCGAAGTACATCGCCAGGTACGCACCCTTCTCGATGCCGGCCGGGGAATCGCAGACGATGTAGTCGAAACCTTCGGCGATCATGTCGTCGAGCACCTTCTGCACGCCTTCCTTGGTCAGCGCGTCCTTGTCGCGGGTCTGCGAGGCGGCCAGCACGTGCAGGTTGTCGAAGCGCTTGTCCTTGATCAGCGACTGCTTGAGCGTGGACTCGCCGTTGACGACGTTGACGAAGTCGTACACCACGCGGCGCTCGCAACCCATGATCAGGTCGAGGTTGCGCAGGCCGACGTCGAAGTCGATGACGGCGACCTTGTGGCCGCGACGCGCGAGCCCGCACGCGAGGCTGGCACTGGTGGTGGTCTTGCCGACGCCGCCTTTGCCCGAGGTGACAACGATTATTTCGGCCAAGTTCGATTCCTCCGGTAAATAGTGGGTTTCCGGCACATGGATGTGCCCGTGCTGCTGGCTTACGCCTGCAGCCAGGAAACGGGCCGGCCTTGCCGGTTCGCTTCCTGCGTAAATCGCGGCAGGATGCCCGATTTTGCTGTCATCAAGTGTTCAACGCCGCGAGTTTGAGTTCCCCGTCTTCGAGCCAGGCCTGCACGGCCTTGCCGCGCAGGTCCTTGGGGACGTCTTCCAGCACCTTGTAATGCCCGGCGATCGCGACGAGTTCGGCATGGAACTCGCGGCAGAAGATCCGGGCCTTTTCGTTGCCCTGCGCGCCGGCCAGCGCGCGGCCACGCAACGGGCCGTAGATGTGCACCGAGCCGTCGGCGATGACTTCGGCGCCCGCGCCGACCGAGGTCAGCACCGTGAGGTCGCGGTTGTCGGCATAGACCTGCTGGCCCGAGCGCACCGGTGTTGTCTGGATCAAACCCGGGCTGGCGACCGCGGCAATGCTGACGGAAGCCGTCGGAGCAGCCGTTTCGGATTTGGTGCTGGCAGGTTGGGACTTCGTCGCGGACGCCGATGCGGCTACCGTGTCGTCATCCCGTTCGGCACGCTCGTAGTCGGCCCGGAACCGGGCCAGCAAGGGCAGGCCAAGTTGTTCGGCCAGGCGCTCGGTGTCGGCGGTGCCGTAGGCGAGGGCGACCGGCAGCACGCCGGCATCGCGCAGGCCGTCGATCAGTGCACGCGAAGTGGCCAAATCTGGCGTCTGCGCCAGTCCGCCAAAATCGATCACCACCGCAGCGCGGCTGAACAACTTCGGTGCGCGCTGCACGCGGTCGCGCATCTCGTCGGCGAGCTTGTCGACATCCAAACTACGTACGCGCAGGTTGGCGATGCCGACCTGGCCGATCTTGAGTTCGCCGGCCGGCTCGTAGTCCATCGCCGCGCTCACGAACCGGTTCCGGTCGTGCGCTGCACGTATGCGGGCGGGGTGGTCGCATGGCGCGGCTTCAGCACCCAGGGTTCGTCCGGCAGCGTGTCGCCGTAGGTATCGTGGATCCAGCCGTGGCTGCACAACGATTTCATCAACATGGCCGCGCGCATCCGGGTTTCGGGCATCACGTGCTGGCCGATTTCACGGAAACCGAAGCTGCCGTGGAACAGCAGTACCGGATCGTTGATACCTTCCAGGAACACTTCGCAGGCCATCAGCGGGTAGCGCGGTTCCGAATAGCTTTGCGCGTCGGCGTACAGGGCGCGACCGACACCACCACCACGACGGCGACTGGCGACGACGATGCGGTCGATATAGAAGAAATGCGGATGGCGCTCGCGGAACCAGCTGAAGTTGCTGCTGTCGTGCGCGCTCTCGCTGCCGACGCCGATCAGGAAGCCCGCCAGGGTGCCGTCGCGCTCGGCGACGCGGAAGTATTCGGCAGTGTCGAAGAAGTGACGCAGTCTGCCGGCATCCAGCGGCAGGATCGCGGGTCCGGCGGCGTTGTTCAGGGCAAGGACGGAATCCAGCTCGTGCTCGCGCACGTCGCGGACGACGATCGACATTCCGGGCTCCAGGGTCTGCGGGGCCGGACGCGTGTTGCGGACGGCGCGAAGATTATTGCATGGCCATCCGGTCCCGGCGACTCCTGCCATCGCGACGAAGCGGCCGCGGGCATGACTTTCGGACGGCTCCGCAGGCCCTTGATGTCGTTAGCATGCGTGCATGTTGAGCCGCCTGAACCATACCCGACTGCTGCGCTATGCCGGCCTGTTCACCTGGGCCATGGTCGGCTGCTGGCTGGTCAACCTGTGGCTGGACCCGGCGGAAGTGGAGTTTTTGCCGGGCGCCAACCTGTACCCGTTCCAGGTGTTGCTGGCGCGCTGGGTGGCGCTGTACCTCAGTTTCGGTGCGGCGTACTGGTGGATTACCCGCGCGCTGGGCCAGCGCGGCCCGACCTGGGTCGATCACGTCCTGCTGCTGGTGCTGACGATCTGCGCGATCGGGGTCAGCTTTTTCTCCGGCACCGGTCTGGGCAGCGTGCTGCTGATGGTGACCGCCGGCCTGCTGCCATGGCTGCTGCCGCTGCGGATCGGCGTGGTCTGGCTGATCGTGGGCAACCTGGCGATCATCCCGGTATTCGTGGCCCTGCTCGGATTTCCGCTGCTGATCGCGGTGATGCAGTCGCTGCTGTACGCGGGATTCTCGAGTTTCGTGTTCGTGACCGCGCTGGTGGCGATGCAGCAGGCCGAGGCGCGCGAGGACCAGCGCCGTCTGAACGCCGAACTTCGCGCGACCCGTGCGCTGCTGGCCGACAGCGCCCGCGTCAACGAGCGCACCCGCATCTCGCGCGAACTGCACGACCTGCTCGGCCATCACCTCACCGCGCTCAGCCTGAACCTGGAAGTCGCCGGGCATCTGTCGCAGGGCCGGGTCAAGGAACACGTGCAACAGGCGCACACCCTGGCCCGGTTGCTGCTGACCGACGTGCGCGAAGCGGTCAGCCAGCTGCGCGATACCGGCGCGATCGACCTGGCCACCGCGCTGCGCCCGCTGGCCGAGAACGTGCCTTCGCTGGACATCCACATGGACATCGAGGCCCCACTGACCATGGACGACCCCGATCGCGCCCACGTACTGTTGCGCTGCACCCAGGAAATCATCACCAATGCGGTGCGCCATGCCGGCGCGCGTAACCTGTGGATCAAGGCCCGCCGGGACGACGGGACGATTGCCATGACTGCACGCGACGACGGCCGCGGCACCGACCAGCTGGTCACCGGCAACGGCCTGCGCGGGATGCGCGAACGGTTGCTGCAATACGGTGGCGATCTGGAAATACAAACCCGGTCTCAGGAGGGCTTTTGCCTGCACCTGACGTTGCCGGCCTCGGCGGCCAATGCCGCTGCTATTGATTCGGAACGAATTTAGCTTGAAGCCTTTGAGAACCAGCCGAATCAATTCCCCCACCCTTGCCCTCCCCCGCGGAGCGAGGGAGGGAAAAGGGTGGGCACTCAGATTTGAATGCCACATCCATACCGAAGGAGTCATCGCATGATCCGTGTGCTGCTCGTGGACGATCAGAACCTGGTGCGGCAAGGCGTGCGTTCGCTGCTTTCGCTGGCGGAAGGCATCGAGGTGATCGGCGAGGCCATCGATGGTCGCCAGGCCGTCGAAGTGATCCCGCAACTCCAGCCCGACGTGGTCCTGATGGACATGCGGATGCCGGTGATGTCGGGATTGGAAGCCTTGCAGGCATTGGCCCGGCTGGGCACGTTGCCGCCGACCATCATCCTCACCACTTTCGACGACGACCAATTGGTGCTGGCCGGGTTGAAAGCCGGCGCCAAGGGTTACCTGCTCAAGGACGTCTCGCTGGAGCAGCTGGTCGGCGCGATCCAGACCGTGGCCAACGGAGGCTCGCTGGTGCAACCGGCGGTCACTCAGCGCCTGCTGTCGGGGCTGGAACACATGCGCAACGATTTCGTCAGCCTCGACCGGCCCGATCCGCTGACCGAACGCGAAACCGAGATCCTGCGGCTGATGGCCGGCGGCTTCTCCAACAAGGAGATCGCCAACTCACTGGGCGTGGCAGAGGGCACCATCAAGAACCATGTGTCGAATATCCTGTCCAAGCTGGGGGTGCGTGACCGCACCCGCGCGGTGTTGAAGGCCTTCGAACTGCAACTGGTTTGATCGCAATCGGCGTGCGTTCGGCCCCGGGTGACGATCCAGCGGGCATTCGCTGGGGCGTAGCGGCCCTCCGGAAGGCCGCTACGCATGCTGTCGGAACATGAACGACACGAACTTTTATTCCCATCGCACGCGAAGGCTTCGCCGGACCGGGCTTCCTTGCTAGGATTATGGGTCTGCGCCCCGGCTTGGTACCGGGTCGACCCTGGAGAAACCTGAATGACCCGTCTCATCGAGATCCTGATTTCCCTGGCGATCGTCGCCGTTCTGTTCGTCGTCGTTGGCGTGGTGCTGCCTGCCAGCCGGCACGTATCGGAAAGTGTCGAAACCAACCGCAAGATGACCATCGTGTACGACACGTTGAACAGCTTGCGCCGCTTCGACAACTGGAACCCGCTGGCCTTGCGCGACCCCAACATGCAGTTCAAACGCTCCGGTCCGGATTCCGGCGTCGGTGCGCGACTGGACTACGCCTCCGAGTTGCCGGGCGTGGGCCAGGGCAGTTGGGAGATCGTGGCCACCGAACCGAACCAGAGCGTGAGCTACGCGCTGAACGACGTGCACCGGGGCGACAACAAGCGCACCAGGTTCACCCTGCGGCCGACCGGCCGTGCCGGCCGCAATGTCGAAATCACCCAGACCTACGATGTCGACTACGGCTGGAACCTGCTGGGCCGTTATTCCGGCATGTATGTCAGCAGCAACGTGGGCCAGGAGATCAAGCTCGGCCTGTCGCGCCTGACCAACATGCTGGCCTCGGTGCCGAACTACGATTACACCGAACTCAGCAAGGACGACCCGTCGAGGGCACCAAGCGTGGCCGCTCGTCCCGCCGAGACCCTGCTGTTCGTGACCGCGTCGGTGCCGCGTGACAACGAGGCGGTGGCCAGCCAGATGAAGGGCAACCTGGAGTGGATCAACAAGGTCATCGCGGCCAACGGCCTGCAGGCGACCGGCCCGGTCCGCATCATCACCAACGAATTCGGCGCCGAAAGCTATTCCTTCGACGTGGCCGTGCCGGTGCGCAAGCGCAGCGGCGCCGCCGCGACCGAAGCGGCAGGCGACGAGGCGCAGGTGGCGACCGACAGCGGCCCGGCAGCGGTTGCCAGCGACCTCAACATCAATCTGGAAGGGCCAGTTGAAATCATGCAGTCGCCGGCCAGTCAGGTCGCGTTGGCGCCGTTCAAGGGCCACATGGCCAACCTGTCGATGGTGCGCGACGCACTGCGCGGCTGGGCCCTGACCCGCGGCTATACCACGGTCGATCGTCCCTACGAGGCCTGGAAATCCGGCGTCGAAGGCGGCTTTACCGAGGAAGGCGAGTTCGACGTGTACTGGACGCTCGCGCAGTAAGTCCCCGATCACCTGTCGCAATCACTGAAAGGCGCCGCGTATCCCGCGGCGCTTTTCTTTTTGGCTCTTCGTGGAGGGTGAGGGCGTTGCGCAGCCGCAGCCTGGCGACCTGTCCCCGGCTTTGAATGCGGCTGTTGCCCTGGTTGTTCAAGCGCAAGTACCAGAATACGTTTCCGTGCCTCGTTGTCAGTGCCTCATTTGTCAGTGCCTCGGTGTACAGAGGGCTGCTATGGTG
>JALZKJ010000074.1 GCA_030859305.1 Pseudomonadota bacterium
CCGCCGAGACGGTACGGCCCGACACCGACACCGACACCGTCCCCAACGCGCGCGCGCGCATCGCGGCGCAGCGCGCGGCGCGGATCGGCGACCTGCGCGACCAGGGCCTGGCCGCGTTGACGCGCGAGGACGGCCTCGACGAGGCGCGCGCGCGCCTGGCCGAACTGCTGCGCCTTGCCCCGAGTGGCAATCCAGCAGCGGCGCAACTGCGCGAGCGGATCGATCTTGCCGCGCATTACGGACTGTTCCGCCCGGGACAGGCGTTCACCGAGGCGCTGCGCAACGGCGGCCGCGGCCCGGAAATGGTGGTGATCCCGCACGGCGCGTTCCGCATGGGCGCAGCCGACAACGAGCGCGGCGCCACCGATGCCGAACGTCCAGCGCGCAACATCCGCTTCCCGCGCGGCCTGGCGGTGATGCGGCATGAGGTCACGGTCGGTGACTACGGCCGATTCATCGCTGCCACCGACTACCAGCCGCGTGCCTCGCGGCGCGGTTATTCGACGGCCTATGACGAGCGCAACGGCAACCTGGTGCGCCGCAGCGGCGTCGACTGGCGCTCGGATTACACCGGCGGCCCGGCTGCTGCCAACCTGCCGGTGATCCACATCGGCCATCGCGACGCCGTCGCCTACGCGGAGTGGATGTCGGAGCAGACCGGCCAGACTTATCGCCTGCCGAGCGAAGCCGAATTCGAGTACGCCCTGCGCGCCGGCAGCCAGACGCGGTTTCCGTGGGGCGATGGCGGCCCACCAGCGGGCGCCGGCAACTTCACTGGAGCACTGGACCAGTCGCCGAGCGGTCGCAACTGGCAAAACGCATTCGCCGGTTATGGCGACGGCGCCTGGGGCGCGGTCGCGGTCGGCCGCTATGCGCCCAATGCATTCGGTCTTCACGACATGGCCGGCAATGTCAGCGAATGGGTGGCGGATTGCTGGCACGACGGCTATCGGCGCGCGCCGGCGGACAGCCAGGCCTGGGTCAATCCGGGCTGTCGTTCGCGGGTGCTGCGTGGTGGGTCGTGGTCCAGTTCACCGGAGCAGACCCGCTCGGCATGGCGGCTGGCCAGCGATGCCGAGACCACCAATGCGCGCGTGGGTTTCCGGCTGGTGCGCGACATCTGAATTGTCTGATCGAACCTTTGCAGTTGTGAAATCCAACCACCGTATCCAGGAGCTGACGTCATGAGGATCGACCCCTTGGGAAACATGCGGGGAAGCGCGCGCGGCAGTGCGGGTGGGCAGGCAGGCGGACGGCGACGCGGTTTCGGCGGCATCC
Source organism: Pseudomonadota bacterium (assembly GCA_030859305.1). Lineage (GTDB taxonomy): Bacteria > Pseudomonadota > Gammaproteobacteria > Xanthomonadales > Xanthomonadaceae > Lysobacter_K. The sequence continues at coordinate 1,279 of JALZKJ010000074.1, forward strand.
GCTGGTGGATCCTGCTGTTGTTTGCCGGCTACGCGGCGTGGTCATGGTTCGGCAGTGCCGAGGTCGATCCGTATACCGGCGAGAAGGCGCATTACGGCGCCACCGCCGAGGAGGAAATGCAGCTGGGCGCGCAGGCGTTCCAGCAGGTGATCGGCGACGCGCAGGCGCAGGGCGCGCTGTTGCCGGCGGATGCGCAGGTCAGCCGGCAGATCCGCGAAATCGCCGAACGACTGGTCGAACGTGTGCCGCAGGTCACCGCAGACCTGGCGGCGCTGAACCAGCAGCAGGCCCCGACCGACTATCAGGGCTTCGAATGGGACGTGGCCGTGATCCAGTCCGAGCAGGCCAATGCATTCGTGTTGCCCGGCGGCAAGATGGCCGTCTACACCGGGCTGCTGCCGATCGCAGCCAACCAGGATGCGATGGCGGTGGTGATGGGCCACGAGATCGCGCATGCGCTGTTGCGTCATGGCTCGCAACGCATCGCGCAACAGAAACTGGTCCAGATGGGCCAGATGGCCGCGAGCGTGGCGGTCGGTGGCGCTGATCCTCAGGCGCAGCAGGCGGTGATGGCCGCGCTCGGTGCCGGCGCGCAGTACGGCTTCATCCTGCCATACGGGCGCAACCACGAGACCCAGGCCGACGAGGTCGGGCTGATGCTGGCCGCGGCGGCCTGCTACGACCCCAACGAGGCGATTCCGCTGTGGGAACGCATGTCCGAACTCGGCGGCGGCGCCCGCCCGCCGGAGTTCTCCTCGACCCACCCCGACCCGGCCAACCGCATCCAGACCTTGCAGTCGTTGATGCCGCAGGCGGAGCAGTTCCGTCAGAAGTATTGCGCGGGGTAGTCGCAGCTCTAGGAGCAGAAACGGGATATCAGCCGTTCCTCAAGAGCCGGCCAACTGAAGAGCGGTCAACGCATGACCTACAACATGATCAGCGCTTGCCTTCGGGCTTCTTCGGCGGCGAAGAACTCTGGCCGACGCTGCCCGACAGGTTCTGCTGGAAATCCTTCCACATCGACATGTTGCGCTCGGTGAGCTGGTTCATCATCGCCCACGGCGTCTGGCCGACCACGCTGCCGACCTGGCTGCGGAACTGTTGCTGCTGGTCGAGGAACACCTGCATGGATTTTTCCAGGTAGCTGCCCATGAAACCCTGCAGCGAATCGCCGTAGAACCGGATGATCTGGCTGAGCAGCTGCGTCGACAGCATCGGCTCGCCGTCCTGTTCGTGCTCGGCGATGATCTGCAGCAACACCTGCCGGGTCAGGTCGTCGCCCGAACGTGCGTCGCGCACCTCGAACGCTTCACCGTCGACGATCAGCTGCCGCACATCCTCGATCGTGATGTAGCTGGAGATCTCGGTGTCGTAGAGACGGCGGTTGGGATACTTTTTGATGATGCGACTTGCAGCCATGGAGCACGGACTCTAAAACGTGATGCTTCGCAGCATGGCGCAGGCTGGCGGGGCTTGCAACAACGGGCAGTCAAGCCCCGGTTGTTGCAGGAACGGATTCAGCCGCGATCGAATGACTGGCCGCGCGTGTCTTCGAATATCGCGGCCGAAGCCGCTCCTGCGGACCGGAGTCACCAGCCCATGTACTGGCCACCGTTGGCGGACAGGTTGGCGCCGGTGATCCAGGCGGCCTGGTCGGGCATGAAGAAGCCGACCGCGTAGGCGATTTCCTCCGGCGTGCCGAGGCGGCCGGTGGGGATCTGGGCGACGATCTTCTCCCGCACTTCCTCAGGCACCGCCATCACCATGTCGGTGCCGATATAACCCGGCGAGACGGTGTTGACGGTGATGCCGAACCTGGCGTTTTCCTGCGCCAGCGAGATCGTGAAGCCGTGCATGCCGGCCTTGGCCGCGGCGTAGTTGGCCTGGCCGTACTGGCCTTTCTGGCCGTTGATCGAGCTGATCTGCACGACGCGGCCCCACTTGCGCGCGCGCATGCCCTCGATCACCGGGCGGGTGACATTGAAGCAGGAGTTGAGGTTGGTGCTGATGACGTCGGTCCACTGCTGCGCGCTCATCTTGTGGAACGTCGAGTCGCGGGTGATGCCGGCGTTGTTGACGAGGATCTCGACCGGGCCGATCTGGCGCTCGATCTCGCGTACCAATGCTTCGGCCTCCCCGGGCGAGGAGACATCGCCTTGGGCGAGCGCGACGTCCACGCCTTGCTCCTTCATCATCGCCTGCCACGCGTGGCCGCGGGCCTCGTCGCGGAAATTGGTGGCGACCTTGTGGCCCATCGAGGCCAGTTGCTTGACGATGGAGGTGCCGATACCGCCGGTGCCGCCGGTGACCAGTGCGACGCGTGATTGCATGGTGTGTTCTCCCGAGCCGCTGCCGTGCGGCCGTAAGGACACACTCTAATGCGGGTCGGTCAAATGTCCGTTGTGCGACGCGGCGAACGGGGCTTGAAAAAAACTTTGCCACGGATCAGCTCCTATCAACACGGATAAAAGCAAACCATGCATTCTGGAACCACCATTCGCTCTATCGGTGTTCATCTGATTTGATCCGTGGCAAGAAGCCTTGCGCTGCTTTCCTCTCAGCAGGGAATTCGCCCGGCGCGAAAGGCGTCGCGGGAAGCGGCCAGCAACGTTGACACGTCTTTTGCCGCAGCCAGTGCCGCGGGTAGTTGGCCGAGTGCCTGCCAGGCCGCGCGCAAGGCCGGTAGCGGATCGGCCGGATCGACCGGGCGTGCCGCATCGCACTTCGACAGCTTGCGGCCGTCGGCATCGATGATCAGTGGCAGGTGGGCATAACGCGGCGTGGGCAGCCCGAGCGCGCGTTGCAGCAGGATCTGGCGCGGGGTCGAATCGAGCAGGTCGGCGCCGCGCACGACATCGGTGATGCCCTGGGCGGCATCGTCCACCACCACCGCCAGTTGATAACCCCACAGGCCATCGGCGCGCCTTAGCACGAAGTCGCCGACCGCCGTCGCCACATCCTGCGTCTGCGGGCCTTGCACGGCGTCATCGAAATCGATGCGGCTGCCAGTGGCGACGCGAAAACGCACGGCGGGATCGCGACGTTGTCGGCCGGCCATGCACTGCCGGTGGATGCCGCCAATGGCGGCCAGGTCGCTGCGGCTGCAGTGGCAATGGAAGGCTTGGCCGTTGGCGATCAGGCGATCCAGCGCAGCCTGGTAGTGCGCCCCGCGTGCGCTCTGGTAGGCGATTGCGCCATCCGCATGCAGGCCGAACGCGCTCAATGCGGCCAGTTGCCGGTCGGCGGCGCCGGCGATCTCGCGCGGCGGATCCAGGTCCTCGACCCTGACCCACCATTGGCCGCCTGCCGCACGCGCCAACAGCCAGCTGCCGAAGGCGGCCAGCAGCGAGCCCAGGTGCAGGTCGCCGGTCGGCGAGGGCGCGAAGCGGCCACGATAGACGGGCGAGGTGGTGATAGGGGATGTCACGCGGATGTCGTCGCCATGAGCGGATATCGGTGACCGATCCGGGCGTCGGCCTGATTCACTTGAAATATCAGCGAAGCTGCCACACTTTTACCAGAGCCGCGCACGGTGCGCGGGCAGGACTCGACACATGTTCAAGCGGATCGGACTTTTTCTGGCCACCAACCTGGCCGTGCTGGCGTTGCTGAGTATCGTACTGGCGGTATTGCAGAACGTCTTCGGCGTCACCCTGGGCAACAACGGCGTGCTGCTGGTGTTCGCGGTGCTGTTCGGCTTCGGCGGCTCGCTGATCTCGCTGCTGATCTCCAAATGGATGGCCAAGCGCAGTACCGGCGCGCGCGTGATCGATCAGCCCGGCAACGAATCCGAGCAGTGGCTGGTCGCCACCGTGCGCCGCCAGGCCGAGGCCGCCGGCATCAAGATGCCGGAAGTCGCGGTGTACGACGCCCCGGAAATCAACGCCTTCGCCACCGGCCCGAGCCGCAACAACTCGCTGGTGGCGGTGTCCACCGGCCTGCTGCGGGCGATGAGCCGCGAAGAGGCCGAAGCGGTGCTGGCGCATGAGGTCAGCCACGTCGCCAACGGCGACATGGTCACGATGGCGCTGATCCAGGGCGTGTTGAACACGTTCGTGATCGTGTTGGCGCGCGTGGTCGGCCGGGTGATCGACGGCTACATCAGCGGCGGCCGCGCCGGCGCGCCGGGCATCGGCTACTACGCGATCGTATTCGTGCTGGACATGATCTTCGGGCTGTTCGCCAGCATGATCGCGATGTGGTTCTCGCGTCACCGAGAGTTCCGAGCCGATGCCGGCGGCGCCCGCCTGGCCGGCCGCGACAAGATGGTTGCCGCGCTCGAGCGGTTGTCGCAGACCTACGGAGAAAGCACGCTGCCCAAGCAGGTGGCTGCGTTCGGCATCAGCGGTGGCGTTGGCCACGGGCTGAAGAGGCTGCTCATGAGCCACCCCCCTTTGGCCGAGCGCATCGAGGCCTTGCGCAACGCGCCGGCCGAGCCGGTGCGGGGTGCGGTGGTCAGCTGAAGTTGCTCGGTGCGGCAAGAAAAACCCGCCGATCGGCGGGTTTTTTTCTGGATCAGCGGACCGCTTTTTAACGGGTAGGGGAATTGCCTTTGCTGTTGTTGGCCAAGCCAGGAACAACATCTAATCGCCCTTGATCCCCTAGTTCAAAGGGGAGCAGCCTTGGCTCTCACTGGAAGTCGTAATCCATCTCCGGCCCGGCCCCCGCCAGGAAATGCCCCTGCGCGTAGTCGATGCTGGCGCCGAACAGGATCGTCATGCTGGAAGCGTCCTGCACGTATTCGGCGATGGTCTGTTTGCCGAACTCGCGGGCCTTGGCGGCGATGTCGCGAACCCTCTTCTGGTGCTCGGCATTGCTCGCCAAGGATTCCATGAACACGCGATCGATCTTCAGGAACGAGGCATCGAAGTGGGTCAGCAGCTGCGACGAGTTCAGTCCGCTGCCGAATTGCTCCAGGCCCATGCGCACGCCCATCCTGGCCACTGCCTGCTGGAACGCCTGCGCCGCACGCAGATGGGTGAACACCTTGGACTCGGGCAATTGCAGCACCAGCAGGCTTCCTTCCGCGCCATGCTGGGCAAGTTGTTCGACGATGTGCTGGACCAGGCTGTCGTCCTGCAACGACACCTCGCTGATCTTCACCATCAGCGTGGTGCGCCGGCCGATCCTGAGGCGCTCGCCGATCACCGCGATGGCGCGGCCGACCACCCAGCGGTCGATTTCCCACAGCAGGCCGTGCTCCTCGGCGATCTGCAGGAAGGTCAGCGGTTGCACCAACTCGCCTGGATCGCCCTGCATGCGCAGGTAGCCCTCGTAGATTTCGCATGGCTCGCCATGCAGGTTCATCATCGGCTGGTAGTGCATAACGAAACGATCGCTGTCGAGCGCGTCGCGGATACGCGCGACCCAGGCCTCGACGCGTTCCTCCTCGGCGCGATCCACCGCACCCGGGTCGAACAACTCGACCCGGTTGCCGCCGACGCCGATGGTCGACTGCAGGCCCAGGTTGGCCTTGCCGAGCACCGCGGTGATGCTGGCGATCTTCTGGCCGATCTGCACGCCGCCGATACTGACGGTGGCGTTGAGCGAACGGTCGCCGGGTTCGAGCAGACTGTTGGCGAACGCGGCCCGCAACGCTTCGGCCAGCGCGGCCGTGCCTTGATGGTCGCTGTTGCGACGCAGTACCGCGAATTGGTGCTCGCCGAAGCGCGCCGCGATGTCGTCGGGGCCGAGAACGCTGCGCAGGCGTTCGGCGCAGGCGGCAATGAGTTTGTCGGCGGCATCCAGGCCGATGTCCTGCAGCAGGCGCGCGTAGTGGTCGGGTTCAAACAGCAGCAGGCCATGGTGGCTGGCGTTCTGCGCGGCATCGGCGACGGCGTCCTCAAGCGTGCGCAGGAACGTGGCGCGGTTGAGCAGGCCGGTGGCCTGGTCACGCTGACGCAGCTCCTCGACTTCTCGGGCGAGTTCGGGGTCGAACTCCTGGCGGCGCAGCACCACCTGCTGGCAGGTTTCGCCCTCGTAGCTGGCGGTGGTGAATTCCATCACCGCCGGGAAGCTGTTGCCATCCAGCCCGCGCGCCTGGATCTCGTGCTGCGGCGCCACCGGTTCGCCCTTGGACAACTGCTTGAGCAGTTGCCTGAAGCTGTCCACATGCTGCGGGGCGACCATGTCCAGCAACGACATGCCTTCGATATCCTCGAAGGATTCGAAACCGAAGATGTCCAAATAGGCAGAGTTGGCGCGGAGGTGCATGCCTTCGTGGATGTAGGCGATCGGGTCGCGCGAGGATTCGATCAGCGCGTCGCAGCGGCGCTCCGTCTCGCGGATCTGGCTTTCCAGCCGACGCAGTCCGCGGCGGGCCTCCAGGTCGGCCCATTCGGCGCGGACGGTGTCCTGCACGTGGTCGATGTCACCGCGCAGCAGCACGCCGCGCGCGCCGAGTTGGCTTGCCTGCAGCAGGCGGGCGTCGTCGATGCTGTCGTGCAGGATCAATACCGGCAGATCCTTGCCGCTGGCATGGATGCTCTGCATCAATTGTTCGAGCGGCACGGTGGCGGCATCGGGGGAAGCCAGCACGAGGTCCGGTGGCTGGTGACCGAGCAGTTCGGTCAGCGCGTCCTCGTTCTCCGGCCGCGTCGGCCGCACCGCGATGCCGTTGTTGCGCAGGCCGCTGACGATCGCTTCGGCCGCCTCGACACTGTCGTCGACGATCAGCAGGCGCAGCACCTTGTCTTTGCCGAATTGCATGGATCCCTCTCTTGACGCGAGGTTATGACATGAAGCGGGCGTGGTCGTCCATGCGGCTGAAACTCAATTGCGCACTCCGACCCGCTTTCACAGCGCGCGCTTGCCGGTGTCGCCGGCGATTTCCCGGACCAGCTTCGGCACCAGGTAGCCTGACAGCTGCGCCGTCATGGCGGCATGTAAGTGGCGGGACTGATCGTCGGACACCTCGAAATGCGCGGCGCCCTGCACCCGGTCTAGCTGGTGGAGGTAATAGGGCAGTACCCCGGCGGCATGACTGCGCTCGCTGAGGTCGACCAGCGCCTGGAGCGAGTCGTTTACGCCGCGCAACAGTACCGCCTGGTTGAGCAGCAGGGCGCCGGTGGCCTTCAGTTTCGCCAGCGCGGCATCGACCGCGGCGTCGAACTCGGCGGCGTGGTTGGCGTGCAGGACGATGGTGACCGGCCACGGCAATGCACCAATCCATTCAAGCAGGGGCGTGTCAACGCGCTCGGGCAGCACCACTGGCAGGCGGGTATGGATGCGCAGGCGCTTGAGATGGCGGATGCCCGCGAGCGCATCGGTGAGTTCGGCCAGCTTCGGCGTCGCCAGCGACCACGGATCGCCACCCGACAGGATCACCTCGTCGATGCCGGGATCGGCCCGGATCAGCTCGATCGCGTCGCGCCAGCCGGCTGCGGCGGCGGTTTCCTCGGCATACGGGAAGTGCCGGCGGAAGCAGTAGCGGCAATGCACCGCGCAACTGCCGGTGGTGACCAGCAGCGCGCGACCGCGGTATTTGCGGATCACCCCGGCACCGGCCTTGGCCTGGGTATCGCCGACCGCATCGAGGTTGAATCCCGGCATCGGTCGCATTTCGTCGTCGAGTGGCAGGATTTGCCGCAGCAGCGGATCGTGCGGATCACCAGAGCGCATGCGGGCGACGAATCCACGCGGCACCCGCAGCGGAAATTGCAATGCCGCCGCGTCGGAATTGCCCAGCCCTGCCGAGCTCAGGTTCAGCATCGCCAGAAGTTCGCGCGGGTCGCGCACCGCCTCGCGCCACAGCTGTTGCCAACGTGGCGGCAGCGTAGGTGCATGCAGGAGGGCTGGGGGTGTCGGGGTCACTGCAGGTATCATGCGGGTCCGGTTTTGCCCGTGCCAATGCGTTTCCTGGCGTTGGCGCAGCCCCACATTCTAGCCTTCGTCGTCGCGTGCCCGAGCACGGCGGCCAGGCGATCCGACCGCTTTCCATTCGCAGGAGCTCCAGCATGGCCAGCTATGGCATGAACGACGTCAAGAACGGCATGAAGATCATCGTCAACAGTGAGCCGTGCGTCATCACCGAAACCGAGTACGTCAAGCCGGGCAAGGGCCAGGCGTTCACCCGCATCAAGTACCGCTTCATCAAGTCCGGCCGTGTGGTCGAATTGACCATGAAGGCCACCGATGCGCTGGAAGTGGCCGACGTGATTGACACCGACATGCGCTTTCTTTACGCCGATGGCGAGCACTGGCACTTCATGGACCCGGAGAGCTTCGAGCAGGTGCAGGCCGACAAGGCCGGCGTCGGCGATGCGCACAAGTACCTCAAGGGCGAGGAGGACTGCGTGGTGACCTTGTGGAACGGCACCCCGATCGCGGTGCAGCCGCCGAACTTCGTCGAACTGAAGATCACCGACACCGACCCCGGCGTGCGTGGCGACACCTCCGGCGGTGGCGGCAAGCCGGCCACGCTGGAGACCGGCGCGGTCGTGCGGGTGCCGCTGTTCGTGGGCCAGGACGAGATCGTCAAGGTCGACACGCGCTCCGGCGAATACGTCAGCCGTGTGAAGTGACGATTTGGCCCGAGGCCGCTGAGGCCACGGCTTCGCCAAATCGTCGCGTGCTCCAGGCGGGGATGACGAGCAAAAAAGGACACAACAGCGCCAATGACTAGCGAAACCCAACCCCAGCCCTGCGACCTGTTGATCGAAGTGGGCTGGGTGGTGCCGGTGGTGCCGCACGGCGTCGTGCTGGAGGATCACGCCGTCGCCGTCACTGACGGCACGATCGTCGCGTTGCTGCCGACGCGCGAGGCGCGCGCGAGCTTCCATGCCAGGGAAACCGTCTCCCGCCCCGAGGCCGCGCTGATCCCCGGCCTTATCAACGCCCATACCCACAACCCGATGACCCTGTTGCGCGGCATCGCCGACGACCTGCCACTGATGGAATGGCTGCAGAGCCACATCTGGCCGGTCGAGGGCGCGTTGATGGGGCCGGAGTTCGTCGCCGACGGCATCAGTCTGGCGATCGCCGAGATGCTGCGCGGCGGCACCACCTGCGCCAACGAGAACTACTTCTTCCCAGACGTGCAGGCCGCGGTATACAAGCGCCACGGCTTCCGCGCGCGGGTCGGCTTGCCGGTGATCGATTTCCCGACCGCCTGGGCCAGGTCCGACGACGAATACTTCGACCGCGCCGGCGAGGTTCACGATCAGTGGCGCGACGATGCATTGATCGCCACCGCGTTCGCGCCGCATGCGCCCTACACCGTGTCGGATGCGAATTTCGAACGCATCCGCATGCTCGCCGACCACCTCGATCTGCCGGTGCATCTGCACACCCATGAAACCGCGCAGGAAGTCGCTGATTCGGTGCGCGACCACGGCCAACGCCCGCTGGCGCGGCTGGACAGGCTGGGCCTGGTCAACGACCGCCTGATCGCGGTGCACATGACCCAGCTTACCGATGCCGAGATCGCGCTATGCGCGCAGCGCGGCGTCAGCGTGGTGCATTGCCCGGAATCCAACCTCAAGCTGGCTTCGGGCTTCTGCCCGGCCTGTGCACTGTCGCGCGCCGGGGTGAACCTGGCGATCGGCACCGACGGCTGCGCCAGCAACAACGACCTCGACATGTTCGGCGAGGCCCGCACCGCGGCGCTGCTGGCCAAGGCGGTGGCGCAGGATGCGACCGCGCTCGACAGCGCCAGCGCCTTGCGTGCGGCTACGCTGGGCGGTGCGAAGGCGATGGGCTTCGATGCGCAGGTCGGTTCGATCGAAGTGGGCAAACAGGCCGACCTGGCCTGCATCGACCTCGCCCAGATCGAGACCCAGCCGCTGCATCACGTGATCTCGCAGCTGATCTACGCGACCGGCCGCCATCAGGTCAGCGATGTCTGGATCGCCGGCAGGCCGAAACTGCGCGCGCGTGAACTGGTCGACATCGATACTGCTGCGTTGATCGCCAATGCCCGACAATGGCGTTCGCGGATTGCCGCGATCCGGGTTTCGTGATGACCGCTCAGAACGCCGCCGACAACAACTTCAGCCAGGCCGAGCTCGACAAGTTCGGCGCGCTCGCCAACCGCTGGTGGGATCCGCAAGGCCCGCAGAAAGCCCTGCACGCGCTGAACCCGGCCCGGCTCGGCTACGTCGCCGCGCGCACGGTGCTGCAGGACGCGCGCGTGCTCGACGTCGGTTGCGGCGCCGGGCTGCTC
>JALZKJ010000079.1 GCA_030859305.1 Pseudomonadota bacterium
GACCGGAGCGGCACTGCGATGAATCTCGCCCGGGATTTGCCGACGGAGCCCACCGCCACCGAAGCGCAGGCGGCGATCCGCGACGAGTTCGCGTTCTTCAGCGACTGGTCCGAGCGCTACCAGTACCTGATCGACCTCGGCCGCAAGCTGCCCGCGATGCCGGACGAATGGAAGGCCGAAGAACACCGCCTGCAAGGATGCCAGTCGATGGTGTGGATCGTGGTCGAGGGCGATGCGCAGCGGCTCGATTTCCATGCGATCAGCGATTCGGCGATCGTCTCCGGACTGGTCTACCTGGCACTTCGCGTCTTTTCGGGCCGCAGCGCCGCCGAGATCGCCGCCACCGACGCCGACTACATCGCCGACATCGGCTTGGCCCGGCATCTGTCGCCGACCCGCAGCAATGGCCTGGCCGCCTTGCTGGGCTTCATCCGCAACGAAGCCCAGAAACACAAGTGACGAGTTGACGCCAGGCGACCCGGGCGCGGTTGCGCAACCCCGGTTTCATCGCAATGCCGGGTGACCGCCTGCTGGCCTGGCGCTTCGGTGGTATTTGGCGGCTGCATCACGCTGGGCGTGCTGGCGGCTAAGGTGAGTCCGGTGCTCCACCCACAAAAAAGCCCCGCGGGTGCAGGGCTTTTTTGCTACGGCGGGAATCTGATATTGCGGGACCCGAACGATCAATCGCCCATCTGCTTTTGCAGGTGCTCCCAGCGCTCCTGCGCATCGATCGTGCGCTCGGCGGTGAGGCGGACTTCCAGGCGGTCCAGGCCGATCTCCTCTCCTGTCTCGGCACAAAACCCGTAATCGCCGTTGTCCACGCGCTTGAGGGTGCTGTCGATCTTGCTGATCAGCTTGCGGTAACGGTCGCGGGTGCGCAGTTCGAGCGAGTTCTCGGTTTCGCGGGTGGCACGCTCGGCCTCGTCGCCGACGTCGCGCACTTCTTCCTTGAGGTTCTCGATCGTCTGCTTGGATTCCTCGACCAGGTCGGCACGCCACATCGACAGTCGCTGGCGGAAGTACTCGAGCTGCAATGCGCTCATGTATTCCTCGTCCGGGCCGGGCTTGTAGCCGTCGGGGAGGATCGGGCGCCCGGTGGCGTCATCGGTCTTGTATGGCACTACTTTCACCTTGCCTTTCGGCACAGGTGCCTGGGGTTTTGCGGCAACGGCCACCGCCACCTTGCCGAGCGGGCGCTTGACCGGAGCCAGCGAGGGGGTTGCCACGGATTTCTGGCCCGCTGGCGCCTTGGTCGCTGTCGGCTTGGTTGCAGGCTTGGCTGCGGGCTTGGGTGATGGCGTTGTGGTCGGTGCGGTCTTGCTGGCGGGGCGCGCGGCCGGTTTCTTGACCACGCCGGGCTTGGCTGCCTGCTTCGCGGCCACCGGCTTGCTGGCCGGAGTCGCTTTCTTCACCGCAGACTTGACGGTCGATTTTTTGGCAACGGCCTTGCTGGAAGCCGGCTTGCTGGAAGCAGGCTTTTTCGCCGCAGACTTCTTCGCCGCGGGCTTCTTCGCCACCGGCTTTTTGGCCGCAACTTTCCTGGCAACCGGCTTCTTGGCCGGCGCAGTCTTTTTCGCAGCCGGCTTCTTCACGGTCTTCTTCACCGCTGGCTTCCTGGCAACGGCTTTTTTGGCCACCGGCTTCCTGCTTGCAGGCTTTTTGCCTGCAGGCTTCCTGGCGGCAACCTTCTTCGCGGCCGGCTTGACGATTTTCTTGATGGCCTTGACGGCCTTCTTGAGGAGCTTCTTAACTGCCACGGGCGGCTTGTCCTTCTGTTCCCTTGTGACGGGAAAGCGCGCTGTTATACCCTGCCCGGACACCTGCGGCAACCGCATCAAGCTGAATCATGCAGGTTTTACCGGACTTGCCGAGCCATACGTCAATCAGGCCCGGATCCAACGCACAGTCTGGATGTCTCTGGCGATTCGGTGGGGCGAGTCCGATCCCGTACCGGACCCGCAACGCAGGTAGAGCCTTTCATTCGACTTTTCCCGTGACCCATCTTGGTCTGCTTCCATGAAGGAACCGTGATAGACCGTCTGCTCATTGCCGTGCTGGGTTTTTACAAACGGTGGATCAGCCCATTGCTCGGGCCGCGTTGCCGCTTTCATCCGACCTGTTCGGAATACGCAATGCAGGCGATCGCCCGGTTCGGCGCGCTCAAGGGCAGCTGGCTTGCCATCCGGCGGATACTGCGTTGCCATCCGCTGCATCCGGGCGGACACGATCCTGTCCCTGACTCTTCCGCAAAACATCCCGAGGTTCCCCGCTGATGTCCACCACCCTCATCGTCAATGCCCGCCTGGTCAACGAAGGCCGCGAGTTCGACGGCGACCTGCGCATCGACCGTGGCCGTATCGCACAGATCGGCAGCGGTCTATTGGCGCACGACCAGGAGACCGTGATCGACGCCGCCGGCCGCCGGCTGCTGCCGGGCATGATCGACGACCAGGTGCATTTCCGTGAGCCGGGACTCGAATACAAGGCCGACATGGCGACCGAGTCGGCCGCGGCGGTGGCCGGCGGCCTGACCACGTTCATGGACATGCCCAACACCAGTCCGCCGACGCTCGATGCCGACGCGCTTGAGGACAAGTACCGGCGCGCCGCGGGCCGCGCCTGGGGCAACTATGGTTTCTACCTAGGCACCAGCACCGGCAACCTGGAGGCGATCCAGCGGCTGGATCCGCGCAGCGCGCCGGGGGTCAAGGTGTTCATGGGCGCCTCGACCGGCAACATGCTGGTCGACGATCCCGAAGTGCTGGATGCGGTTTTCCGCGACGTGCCGACGCCGATCATCACCCACTGCGAAGACAGCCCGATGATCGATGCCGAACTCGCCCGCTACGTGGCGAAGTACGGCGACGACATCCCGGCTGAATGCCATCCGGACATCCGTTCGCGCCAGGCCTGCATGAAGTCGACGCAGCTGGCGTTGTCGCTGGCACGCAGGCACGGCACCCGCCTGCACGTGCTGCATATCTCCACCGCCGACGAGCTGGCGCTGTTCGAGACTGGCCCGCTGATCCGCGCCGACGGCAGCCGCAAGCAGATCACCGCCGAAACCTGCATCCACTTCCTGCGTTTCGACCGCGACGACTACGCCGCGCTCGGGCACCTGATCAAGTGCAACCCGGCGATCAAGGACCCGGCCGACCGTGAGGCGCTGATCCGCGCCATCGCGGAGGACACCATCGACGTGCTGGCCACCGACCACGCGCCGCACACGCTGGAGGAGAAGGCACGGCCGTACACCTCGGCGCCAAGCGGCCTGCCGCTGGTGCAGTACGCGCTCAACGCCGCGCTCGAACTGGTCCACGAGGGCCGGCTCAGCACCGCCCAGGTCGTGCAGAAGTTCGCCCATGCGCCTGCTCAGCTGTTCGATGTCGAGGGCCGTGGCTTCCTGCGCGAAGGCTATGCCGCCGACCTGGTGCTGATCGACGACACGCCGTTCACGGTGCAGCGCGAGGACGTGATCTCCAAGTGCGGCTGGTCGCCGTTCGAAGGCCGCACCTTCCATTCGCGGATCGCCTCGACCTGGGTCAACGGCGTACTGGCGTGGAACGGCGCCCGCCTGGTCGGCGAGCCGCGCGGGCAGCGCCTGGCGTTTGCTCGATGAGTCGCCTGGCTGCTTTGACTTCGATGCTGTGGGTGCCGATGCTGCTGTCGGCCTGCGTTGCCGGCGCGCAGACGCGTCCAGCGGCACAGCCGGAGACGGCGCGACCGGTCGCTGCCAGCGCGCAGGCCAGCGTCGTGCCGACCACGGTTTCGCAGGGCGGGCTGGTGATCGGCAGGGCCACGACGGACGCGGTCGTCGAATACGACGGCCGTCGGCTGCAGCTGACCTCGTATGGCAGTTTCGTGTTCGGCGCCGCGCGCGATGCCACCGGCCCACTGGTCGTGAGGATCACCCAGGCCGACGGCAGCCGCCGCAGCCATCAGGTGACAGTCGCCCCGCGCGACTGGCCGATCGAACGCGTCGGCGGGGTGCCGCCGAAAACGGTCAACCCGCCGCCGGCGCTCGCCGAACGCATCCGGCGCGAGCAGGCCGAGGTGACTGCCGCGCGTGCGCGCGACGATGCCCGCGCAGACTTTGCCCAGGCCTTTGTGTGGCCGGTGCAGGGCCGCATCAGTGGCCGCTTCGGCAACCAGCGCGTTTACAACGGCTCGCCCGGCTCCGCGCACTCGGGCATGGACATAGCGGCCCCCACCGGCACCCCGGTGAAGGCCCCGGCCGCCGGGGTGATCACTTTCGCCAAGCCGGACCTCTATCTCACCGGCGGCACGGTGCTGCTCGACCACGGCCACGGCGTCAGCTCCAACTTCCTGCACCTGTCCCGGCTGGACGTGCAGGTCGGCGACCGGGTCGAACAGAGCCAGGTGATCGGCGCGGTCGGCGCCACCGGCCGCGCGACCGGGCCGCACCTGCACTGGGGGATGAACTGGCTGGATGTACGCGTCGATCCGCTGCTGGTGCTGGAGCGCACCGCCGGGCAATAGGTTCAAAACCACCGCGGGACAAGACATCCGGTTGGAACGCCAGTTAATCCCTCCAGTGCGGATTCCGCATCAGCCGCCCCAACGGACGCTGGCACGGGGTATCCGCGAAATCACGTGGACGTACCTGCTTGGGGTTTGGCGACTCGACCACCGGCCAGCCGGCGCCTCCCTGACTTGTCTCGCTGCCAGTCGAAGCCTTCAAGACCTGCTGCCCCGGATCGAAGCTGCCGAACCTGGCCCGCACAGCTGCGGCAGCTGCAGCGAGTTCGGCGTCGCTGACAGGTTCCAACGTCATCCATGCCTCGATGGCCGGGTCTGTGGTCCCTTCCTCGGCCAGCCCAGCCATCGCCTTCAAGGCTGGGTCGTGTTTGCCGCGCAACTTCATCACTTCCTTGATCAACGCGCGCCAGTCGATATCCGGGAACGGCGTGCAGCTCGACGCCGCAATCACGATCTGCGGCGCGAGTCTCCCGGACGGCATCGCGTTGTTCTCGGCGAAACACCGGTAGACGAATTCGCTGCAGATCATCTTCGATGGGTCGTTTTCGCTGGCATGCCGGAAAGCCAGGTACAGCAGCCTTCGGAACCATGCCGGTGCGTCCGGAAACACCTTGTTGCGGACCGCCACGATCACCCCGATCGTGGCCAGCTGATCCATCGCGAACCCGGTGCCCAGTAGCGAAGTCGCGTGCTTCATCACGGCTTCGCAGTCGTCGGCGGTCAGTGGATCGAGGTCGTTCGCGAGCGGGCGGAATGCATCCACCAGCATCGTGCCGGGCGACTTCAGGCGATCGGCCAGCGACGCTTCTGCGACACCCTTGGTCGCCGCTTCGAGCAGGTTGCCGTCGCGGCCGACCATCGCCACATGGCTGTAGATGCTGTCTCCGCACCATGCGACCAGGGTGGAGAAGTCACCCCTGCCACGCATCAGCAGGACATCGCCGGGCAGCAGCGTTTCGACCGGAGTCGGCTGCAGCCGGTGCCGGTTTTCCGCGTCATCTGTCGCGGGATCGGCAATTTGAACCGTCATGAGGCGACTTTCTGCAGGGTGATCATGGATCTGTCGTGTCCGGTCACCTGGTCACGGCCGGCCGATTTGCTGGCGTAGAGCGCGCCATCGGCGCGTTCGAGCATCTCCTCCGGCGTCTCATCCGGCAGCAGCTCGGCGACGCCGAGGCTCAGCGTCGCCTCGAGCATCTTCCCGTCGATCGACAGCGGTCGGCAATTGACCGCCGAGCGCAGGTTCTCGGCCACCCCGATCGCCTCGAACAGCTCGGTGTCGGGCAGGATCACGATCATTTCGTCGCCGCCGTAGCGGCCCATCAGGTCGTAGGTGCGCAAGCGGTTGCGGGTGCGCAGGGCGATGATGCGCAGGCACTGGTCGCCCATGCGATGGCCGTGCACATCGTTGATCTGCTTGAAGCGGTCGATGTCGAAGAACACCACCGACAGCGGCCGGTCGAGCCGGTGCGCATCGGCGACGGCGTTCTTTAGGTGCTCATCGATCACGGTGCGCGAATTCGCCCCGGTCAGCGTGTCGTACGACGCCATGCGGCTGGCATGGTCGCGGTCGGTACGCAACTGGTGCATCTTGTCGGCCAGGCCGACAGTGATGACCAGTCCGGCGACCGCGAAGCTGGCCGGTAACGCATTGTCCACCCACGCTGGATTGATCCACAGGCCGAGCAGCTCGCCGATCCGCAGCACGACCAGTACGAACAACGGCAGCCAGGACAACAGCAGGAACAGGGCCGAGCGTTGGCCGCGCATCACCCCGACCACGATGGCCACGATCACGGTGCCGGTCGCGGCGAGGATCAGCAGGTTACCCAGTACCGGGATGAAGCGGGCGACGTTCAATATCGTCAGCACGATCAGCAACCCGGCGGCGATGTTGTAGAGGTTGAGCAATCGCATCACCTTCGGCTGCTGCTGCGACAACTCCAGGTAGTGGGCGATGAACCCGACGCTGGAGACCAGCGTCACCAGCGCGAACAGGCGGCTGGTGCGCGGATCGGTACCGAACACGTCGGCCAGCCACGGTATGCCGCGCAGTTCGCCGCCGACACTGGCCAGGTAACAGACCTGGGACAGCAGGGTGATCATCAGGTAGGCGTAACCGCGTTCGCCCAGGCCGAGCCAGAAACCCAGCGCGAGCAGCGACAGCACCAGCAGCGTGCTCAGGACGGCGGTGCGCAGCGCCACGTAGGCCCGATCCTGGCGGTGGATTTCGGCCAGCGGCTCGATCGAGACCTGCATCGCGGTCGGAGTTAGGCTGCTCACGCGCAGGTAGAGATGCTGGCCAGGTGCCAGGCCTTTGCCGAGTGGAGTGATCAGCGCGCGGGTGGAAAAACGCTCGTCGGCGCCGAACCCGATCAGGCTGCGGCGGATCGGCAGCACTTCACCCGGCGTCCAGACGTCGACCTGGGTCAGGTACGGCGAATGCAGCACCAGATGCGGCAGCCCGGTGGTGGGTACCGCTTCCAGCGCGGTCAAACGCCACCAGCGCGCGCTGCGTTCGGTCTCGTTGATGATGCCCGGATCGTCGGCGAGCACGAACTGGGCATCGTGTTCGCCGCTGATGACGCGCGCAGGCACCGGATCGGCATCGAGCCGGGACACGCTGAACGACTGCGCCGGCACTGCCGCCACAGCAGTGATCGCAAAAATAAATGCGAAGGCCTGGTACCACCGACGCAAGGGCTTCCCCATAACCCGTCCCGTGCCGCGCAATGGCCCGAGCATAGCTGAACATGACCGGCTAATGAGGCGTGGTGTGCGTTTGGCCCGCCGGCCTGCCTGGCCGACCGCAGTGAGGCCAACCGACACAGGATCAACCAACGATCAGCCGAGCGCCGGCCCCTGCCCGCTGACCCGCGCCACCGCATCATGCGGGTGCAGGCTTTCGTAGTGTTCGACCTCGGCCTGGAAGCGCTCGACCCGAGAATCGCCGGCCAACACGGCGGCGACCCGGCGTGCGGCGTCCTCGCAGAACATCAGGTTCGCCGCGTTGAGCTTGGCGAACGCCTGCTCGTCCTCGCGCTTGACCGCGGTCTGCACCGGGGTGCCGAGGGCGTGTTCGATCGCATCGATCAGCGCCGCCAGCGGCAGTTCCTCGAACTGCGGTCGCAGCTCGACACGGATCACGGCGCGGCTGCGCTGCGCGTGCGGCGTGGCGGCCAGGCCGCGTTCGGAGGCCAGCCAGTCGCTGACCACCGCGGTCGACAGCGGGCGTACGGCCGCGAAATCCTCGCTGAAGCGTTCAGCGTTGATCTGCCGAGACAGCGCGGCAGACGCGGGACAGGTGCTTGAATATTCCACCGGAAATTCGAGCGCGAGGTGCAGGTGGCCATCGATCAGGCTGGCCTCGATCGCGACCGGATAGCGCTTCCAGCCGGCATTGCCGCTGGCCAGCGCCGTGCGCAGCAACAACTGGTCGTAGCGCAATGCCAGTTTCGCGCGGGTCGAGAGTCCGGCCTGCGAATCGACCAGCGACTGCAACACGCGGCGCAACCCGGCCGGGGTCACCACTTCGCTGGCGAACGCGTCCTGCAGGCACAGGTACAGCCGCGACATGTGGATGCCACGGGTGTCCGGGTCGATCAGGTCAACCGCGACATCGACCGACGCGGCGACCTGGATCGCATCGCCGCCGGGGTTGGCGACCCGCAGCGGCAAGGCGATGTTGGACATGCCGACCCAGTCGAGCGGACGTGCGGCGGCGGCGGCATCGAAAGCCACGTCGGGCAGGCGGCGCGGAGCGTTGGAAGGTGAGGTCACGGCAGCAAAGGTGGGGTCGGCGCGGGAGATCGCAACACCGACATTCTACCGATGAGCGCAGCGACGGCCGGCGCCGGGCCCGCAACGCTCAGTTGCGCGCGGCTCGCCACGCGGTGCGCAGTGTGCTCCACGCGGACAGCGGGCGCGCCGCATCACCATGCTGCAGGCGCTGGCGGGCCAGGGCCGCCCACAGGCGACGAACCTTTTTCGCTCTGGCTGCATCGGGCCAGCGCTGCCCCAGCTGCTGGCCCCAGATCGCCCGTGGATCACCTTCGCCGGCGCGTGCGATCACGCTCAGTGGAACGTAGCCATCGCCTTCGATGACGCAGCGCGTTTGCAGCAGCATGGCGCTGACCACACGTTGTGCGGCTTCGTCATGAGTGGCCTCCGGCCCGTTTGCGCGATCATCCAGCACCACCAAATCGATCCGCGAGACCGCTTGAGCAAACAGCTGCAGCACGGCGAACGCCTCATCGGCATCCCGCGGCCGCTCGCGACTGTGCATCAGCGACGGCAGGCTGGCGGCCAGGTCCACCCACGGCGCCGGCAGGCGTTGCAGCACCGCGCCCAGCGGGTGTCGGCGGCCGCCACGTGCCCAGCCGGCCAGTTCCTCCTGCCACCAGGCCAGTTTGGCCTCGCCCGGTCGCGGGTCGCTGCCGCCCCAGGCGGCATCGGTCAGTTCCTGCTGCAAGGCGGCCCAGGCCAGCGCGACCTCACGCTGCGCGCGTGGCACGAACACCTCGGCCACATTCCACTCCGGCCAGCGCGCGCGCCACTTGCCGAGGAAACTCGCAAGTGCTTCGGAATCGGACATCAGTCACCTGTCTGAGGCGGCTCTCGGCCCGCCGATCAAGCATGTCGGAGGATTTGGCGCGTCCTACGGTTGCGGCCAGCGGGCGGGGTCGAGCAGGTCCTGCGGCACATCGATCAACACATCGCCCTTCCAGGCATACGGATCGTCCTGCGGCAGGCGATATCCCCATAGAGCGACCACCGAGGGCATCCCGGCCGCGCGCGCCGCGATGATGTCGCGCTCGTCATCGCCGACATAGATGCAGTCCCGCGGCGCGATGCCGATGCGTTCGGCGGCGACGGTCAGCGGCAGCGGGTCGGGTTTGCGCACCGGCAGGGTGTCGCCGCCGATCAGCACCGCGCAGCGGGTCTGCCAACCGAGCAGCGGCAGCAGTTGTTGCGCCAGGTATTCGGGCTTGTTGGTGACGATGCCCCACACGCAGCCGGCCGCTTCCAGTTGCGCCAGCATGTCCTCGATACCGTCGAACGGACCGCCATGCCGGCCCAGTTCGCGCTCGTAGCACGCCAGGAACGCCGGCACTTGGGCTTCCCATTCGGCCACATCGATATCGGGAAACGCGGCCGCAAGCATCGCCCGCGCCCCTTTGGATACCAGCGGCCGCAGCTCGGCCAGCCGCATCGGCGCCATGTCGCGTTCGCCGCGCATGACGTTGATCGCCGCCAGCATGTCCGGCGCGCTGTCGAGCAGGGTGCCGTCGAGGTCGAACAGGGCGGCCTTCGGGAACGCGGTCGTCATGCCGGTCTGGTGGCGCAGGCCAGGTAATTCACATCGGTGCGCGCGATCACCCGCGCCGCATTGCGCCACGGTTCGTACATCAACCCGCTGACATCATCCAGCTGCAGGCCCGCCGCGCGCAGCCACGCAGCGAGTTCCGACGGCTTGATGAAATCGCGGTACTGGTGGGTGCCCTTGGGCAGCACCCCGGCCACGTACTCGGCGCCGACGATCGCCAGTGCGAACGCGGCAGGAGTGCGGTTGAGCGTCGACACGAACAGCTTGCCGCCGGGCTTGAGCAGGGCCGCGCAGGCGGTGATGATCGCGCCCGGGTCGGGCACGTGTTCGAGCATCTCCATGCAGGTGATCGCATCGAAGTGTCCGGGCATCTCCACCGCCAGCGACTCGACCGACTGCAGCCGATAGTCGACGCTGACGCCGGATTCGAGCCCGTGCAATTTAGCCACCTTGACCAGCTCCGGCGCCAGGTCCAGCGCGATGACCTGCGCGCCCTCGCCCGCCAGCGCCTCGCTGAGCAGCCCGGCGCCGCAACCGACGTCGAGCACGCGCGCGTCCTGCAGCACCGTGCGCGCGGCGACGTAGCC
>JALZKJ010000086.1 GCA_030859305.1 Pseudomonadota bacterium
CCTCGAACATCACCCGGTACCCTGTTCAAGGTCGCCGGCACATATGCGGTGATTCGTCTATTGGGGTCCGCTCAACAACGGATACGGATTGATCGCGGTGCCCTTCGACCACTGCCTTTCCGGACCGAGCACGAAGATCGCGAAATGCAGGTGCGGCCCCTCAGGGCTGGCGTTGCCGGTGCTGCCGACATAGCCGATCACATCGCCCTGCTTCAAGGCCTGACCTTCCGCCAGGTCCGCTGCGTAGCGGTCCAGGTGCGCGTAGTAGTACGCGTAGCGGCCACTGGGCTCGAACTGGTAGATCGTCAACCCGCCGCCGCCTTCGCTGGTGAACAGCTTCTCGACATGGCCGTCCGCCACCGCCAGTACCGGCGTGCCGCGCGCCGCCATGATATCGATCGAGTCGTGCACGCGGTCTGTGCCGCGCGCGTCGGTGAAGGTGTCGACCAGCTGGCTCGCGGCGATGCCGGCGACCGGCACGATCAATCCGGAGGGAGCCGGGATTGGCGCGGGATACCGTGCCGGGGCGGGAGCCGCCCGCGGACGCGGCGAGGTCACTGGCGCGGCTGGCGCTGCGGGTTCGACCTGCGCGCTGGCCGCAGGCGCGACCGGTGCGGCCGGCCGGTAGCGGGTCATCAGGTAATACACGCCGTTGGCCCCAATCAGTATGCCGACCAGCAGGATCAGCAGTACTTTCAGCCACGGCGATCGCCGCGGCGCGACGGGGTCGGCCGGGGTCACTCCTGGAGCACTGCCGTCATGCCCGACGACACCGAGCCGTCAGCATTCAATGCGGCCCCCGTGCTTTCAACAGGGACGCCGGCGGCTTGCATATCCTGGCTGCGTTTGACCGTATCGGTCAGGCTTGCATCGTTGACCGCCCCGGCAGTCAGTGCATTGGTCGCGGCCGATGCGGTCGGCGCGAGGGACATAGCGGCGACCAGTGCGGCAGCCAACAGCAGGGTTTTGTGGGGCGCGATCACGCAATCGCCTTGGGAAAAGATTGGCGCGTGGATGGTGTGGGTCATACCTGCTACTCCACGTGAAGACAGCGCCGGACGCACTGCACGCATTCAGCGCGAGGTTTGCGTAGACGCGGTTTTCTGCCCGCACTGCAGGAAAGGCGAGTTCGACAGCCACGCAAGGTCCGGGTAGTACGCGAACAGGAACTGGCCGTCCTTGAGGCTGTCGATCACCCCTTCAGCGACCGCGCGCCTTACCGCCGGGCAACCGAAACTGCGGCCGAGCCGACCTTGCCGCAGCGCCTGCGCGGGATCAACGTAATCCGCGCCGTGCACCACCAGCAGGCGTTCGCGCGCGCGGTCGTTGACGCCGGGCTCCAGCCCATCCATGCGCAGCGAGTATCCGTTCTCGCCGATATAGGTTTCGCCCGCGGTGAACAGGCCGAGACTCGACTGGTGACTGCCTTCGCGGTTGGAGAATGCGGCCGGCAGGTTTTCGCCGCTGCCCCGGCCGTGGGCGACATGCTCGGCATACAGCAGCTTGCCGGTCTTCAACTCGAACACCCACAGCCGTGGCGCGGTCGACGGCCTTGAATAGTCGATCACCGCCAACCGTTGCGGGGGTTTGGCAGCACCGCTGCGCACCGCGCACTGCTGCGCTTCCAGCGCCAGTGCCAGCACATTGCGATCGGCCTTCGGCGCGGCGGCGGCAAGCCGTTGCAGCAGCGCCTGCGCCGATGCCGCGGGCATGGCGAAAGCCATGTGCGCGATCACGACCAGCGCGACGGAAATCAATCGAGGTGACATGCGCCGAGCTTAACGGTTCGAGGGCAGAAGTTCCTGTATGGGTGGTTTTCCGCAGCGAGGCAATGCCTGGCCGTCAATTCAAGGCCACCAGCGGTTGCTTCGCGACCTGCTCCCAGCCTTGCCAGGCCGGTTTGCGCAGCCGCGCCGCGCGTTGCAATGCACGCTCGAGCGGATAATCCGCGCCCGACCGCGTCTTGCCCAGTTCGTCCCACCGCAGCGGCATCGCCACCCCGGCGCCGGCACGTGCGCGCAACGACCAGCTCGCCACGCTGGTGGCGCCGCGGCCGTTGCGCAGCCAGTCGATGAAGATCACCCCGCGCCGCTTGGCCTTGCTCGCGGTGGCGA
Organism: Pseudomonadota bacterium; assembly: GCA_030859305.1. Lineage (GTDB taxonomy): Bacteria > Pseudomonadota > Gammaproteobacteria > Xanthomonadales > Xanthomonadaceae > Lysobacter_K. The sequence goes on from JALZKJ010000086.1 coordinate 2,115, forward strand.
CGTAAAGCTGCGGCGCCTGCGTAGCCATCGCGTCGGCGAACGCTTCGCAGAAGGCCTTTACCTGCGGCCAGGTCGGCCCGGACTTGATCGGCACCACCACGTGCAGGCCCTTGCCGCCCGACAAGCGCACGAAACTCTCCATGCCGATCTGCTTGAGCTTGTTGCGCACGTCGCGCGCAGCGGCGACGATCGCCGGCCACTTCACGCCTTCGCCGGGGTCCAGGTCGAACACCAGCCGGTCGGGATGTTCGATGTCGGCATTGCGCGAACCCCAGGGATGCAGTTCCAGCGTGTTCATCTGCACGAGGTCGAGCAAACCCCCGGCATCGTCGATGAACAGGTAATCGTCGGTGCCGCCGTCTTTTTTACGGACCGGCACCGCATGTACATTCGCGCCGAGGGTGCCGGCGTGATGTTTCTGGAAAAAACACGCGCCCTCGATTCCCTCCGGGCAGCGCAACAACGACAACGGCCGGTTGACCACCTCGGGCAGCAACAACGGCGCGACCGCGCGGTAATAATCGGCGACCTGTTGCTTGGTGATTTTTTCGCCCGGATAGAGGACCTTTTCCGGGCTGCTGATGCGCGGCGTCGCCGGCTTGTGCTGATCGTTCTCACCCACGTCGTCCACCTTCTTGTCCTCGCGCAAGCGCATGAAACTCGCCTGCCGCAGCAGGCCTTCCTTGGCCCAGCCGCGGAACGCCACTTCCGCGACCAGGCGCGGCTCGACCCAGGTGACCTCGCGCGGCGAGAACGGGATGTGCGCTGGCAACGTCACCGTGGCCTCTTTCCGCGCGCACTTCTGCAAACGCACGCTCAGGCTGCGCAGTTGCGCATCATCGAAACCAGTGCCGACCCGGCCGACGTACTTCAGCGCGCCGGCCTCGCGGGTGGCCATCAGCAGCGAACCGAACCCCTCACGCGAGCGCTTGGGCGCGGTGAAGCCGACGACCACGAATTCATCGGTCTGCGCATGCTTTATTTTAAGCCACGTAGCCGAGCGGCCCGGCGCGTAACGCGCGTCCACCGCCTTGCTGATGATGCCTTCCATTTCCTGGCCGTGGCTGGCCGCAAACACCTGTGCGCCGTGGCCGACGATATGCCGGCTGTAGGCGAGGATCGGATCGGGCTTGCTGTCGAGCAGCGTTTCCAGCAAATCCTTGCGCTCGATAAGCCGCGTGCCGGTGAGGTCGATGCCGGCCAGCGTCGGCAGGTCGAACACGACATAGCGCAAGGTCGCATTTGCCGTGCCCTGGATCGTGCGCTGCAGCGCGGTGAAACTGTTGCCGCCGCGTGCGTCGAGCGCGATCAACTCACCGTCGAAGCTGGCCTGCGCCACGCCGAGGCTTTCCAGCGCCTCGACGATCTCCGGATAGTCGGCGGTCCAGTCCACGCCATTGCGCGAACGCAGGCGCGCGCGGCCATCGTGCAGCACGGCAAGCAGCCGGTAGCCGTCCCACTTGAGTTCGTGCAGCCAGTCGTCGCCAGCCGGTGGGATCTCACGCAGGGTAGCCAGCTGTGGAGCGATCGTCTGGACGGTCGCCTGATCGCCGCGCAATGGCGTGGCGCCGTCCATTGCGGACGCACGCCGCTGCCAGTTGGTCTTGCGCTGGCGGCGCGCGGGAGTTGCCTTTGTTTTCGTCGCAGCTTTTTTTTTCGCCGGCATCGGCTTCTTTGCCGCCCCGGTTTTGGCCTGGCCCGAGGGACGCCGCCCTTTCCACCCCGCCGGCGCAGGCTGCTCGACCAGATCGTCGGATTCCACATCCGCGGCGTATTCGTCGTCGCGCTTGACCAGCAACCATTGCGGCTTGCTGGTCGGCTTTGCGCTGCGGCTTCCACCAGTACGGATCAATTTCCAGCCGCCGCGCAGCTTGCCGCCATGCAGGACGAAGTCGATCTTGCCGGCCGCCTTGGCCTCCAGCGGATCGCCATCCGAACTCCACACGCCGTGATCGAACACATCGACGTGGCCACCGCCGTAATGACCCTGCGGAATGTCGCCCTCGAAGGTCGCATAGCTGAGCGGATGATCCTCGACCTCCACCGCCAGCCGCTTCTCGCCCACCCGCAGCGATGGCCCTTTCGGCACCGCCCAGCTCTTGAGTGCGCCATCGATCTCCAGGCGGAAGTCGTAGTGGCGCACGCTGGCGTGGTGCAGTTGCACGACGAAGATCGGCCGGCTGCCGCGTGACGTGCCGCCGCGCTTGCCTATTCTCGTATCGTCGGCGGGTTCCGGCGTCTGCCCGAAACGACGCTTGCGGGCGTAGTCGCGCAGGCTCATCGCGGCGTTGTCTTATGCGGCCTTGCGGCTGGCGGCTTTCTTCGCGGCTTTCTTGCCGGCTTTTTTCGCGACCTTCTTCGCCGGCGGCTTCGCCGCCTTGGCGGGGGATTTCGTTGCGGCTTTTTTCGCCGCAGACTTCTTGTCGGCCGGTTTGCCTGCACGGGTACCCGGACTCTTCTTCGCCGGTGTGCGCTTGTTCTTGTCGATGCTCTGCTGCAGCAGCGCCATGAAGTCGACCACGTTGGTGGTCGCATCCTCGGCCACCGCCGGCTCGTCGTCCTCGCGCTCGACCACGCCGGTGGCTTTCATGCGCTTCCTGATCACTTCGTGCAGGCGTTCGCGAAATTCGTCCTTGTATTCGTCCGGCGCCCATTTGCCCGACATGGTGTCGATCAGTTGTTCGGAAAACGACAGCTCCTTCGGACTGATGCGGTAGTCGTCGCGCGCGCCTTCCGGGATGTTGTATTCCTCGATGTCCACCAGCTCCTGCGGGTAACGCATCATCAACAACAGCAATGCATTGCCCTGCGGCATCACCGCGCACAGGCTCTCGCGGGTGCGGATCACCACCCGCGCGATGCCGATGCGGCCGGTCGCGGCCAGCGCCTCGCGCAGCAGCACGTAGCCTTTTTCGGCCTTCTTCGCCGGCACCAGCACGTAGGGCTTCTCGAAGTATTGCGGGCCGATCTCGGCGACGTCGACGAATGCCTCGACCTCGATCGCGCCGTGGCTTTCCGGCGAGGCCGACTTGATGTCATCGGGCTCCAGCACCACGTAACTGCCCTTGTCGTATTCGAACGCCTTGACGATGTCCTTCCAGGCGACCTCCTCTCCGGAGTCCGCATTGACCCGCTCGTAACGGATCGGCGTGTTGTCGCGCGAATCCAGCATGCGAAACGAGATGTCGGTGCGGCGCTCGCCCGACATCAGCGATACCGGGATGTTGAGCAGGCCGAACGAGAGGGTGCCGGACCAGACGGGACGTGCCATGACCATCTCCTGACGCGGCAAAGGCGAGATCGCGGAGTATCGAAAGCGCTGTGTGATGCGGGTGTCGAGTGGGATCTTATGTCAGGCGCCTGGGTCAGGTTTCTTGCCGGGACTCCAGCCGCCGGTTGCGACGGAAGATCAGCTGCCCCGCCACAGCGGTCACCAACAACGCGCTGTTGGTGACCACGAACACCCAGTTGTCGACCATCCAGCTGTAGACGACAAATCCCGCGCTGGCGGTGAGCTGGCCGATGAACAGCCACGACGACAGACCTTCAGTGCTGCGCTCGCGCCACTGCACGAACACCTGCCGTCCCAGTGTCAACAGCAGCACCGCCGACGCGGCCCACCCGAGCCCATCGGCCGGTTCCATCGTTCAGCGCTCCGCTCAGCGGCCTTTCTTGAGCATCTCGTCGCGCGATTGCTCTGCACGCGATGCGCCGATCGCGGTCTCCACTTTCTTGACCTCTTCCGGCGGCGGCAACACTGCAGGCAGGCCGAGCGAATCGATCCACAACTCCCGGGTCCAGCCGGTGGTGTGATAGAGGTGATGGTCCTCGTCTTCCTCGACCGCTTCGTACGCAGTCATCAGGACCTTGGTTTCCGGCCCCTTGCCGTGCTTGGCGACGTGTCCGATCAGTTCCCAGTTCATGTGGTCTTTGGTCTCGGCCAGCACCACACACTCGCCTGCCACCAGTTCTGCCGCGGTCGGGTTGCCAGCCGCCTTGGCCATCTGCATGGCCTTGACCAGCGACGCACCCAGGTGCGCGACCACCTCACGGCCCGGCGTCCGGGTGTCGGGATTCAGGCCGAGCTGCTCGAACACATTCAGTAAAACTTTCTTGTGGGTCCGGGTCTCGTCGAGGTACTCCTTCCATTCTTTTTTCAGATCTGCGTTGACCGCGCACGCGATGGCGTTCTCGTACACCTCGGCGCCTCCGATCTCGGTTTCTAGCGCCTGATACAAGAGTTCGTGCAATTGGGTCTGGTCATAGGGCTTGCTGGCCATCTGTTGTGCTCCTGAAAGGGTGCTTTGGCGGGATGCCGCTTCAGCACGGGGGAAACGTGACTGTAGACATCTAGCGTGAGTGCCTCGTAAAGCCACTGGCACCGCAGCTTCACGCGGTATTAGCACGCCCAGTGTCGCCACCCACATTGGATGAAGTCGACGTCAGGCTCGCGATGTCGACTTCAGCATCCGTTTGCGGTTCTGTGGCGGTGTCCGCCGCGGTGGCCGGCATCGACAGCCGCCGCAAATGCCTGCTGGTGCCGTCGGCGGCGGGCGCCATTGCCAAACCGGCAAGAACGCGCTTGTCACTCAGGACAGCGCGCGCTCGATGTCTTCCAGCGGTGAATTGGTCAGCGTTTTCGCAAGCTCGCCGTGCAGGCGTTGCAGGACCTCCTTGTGCAGCAGCGGGCGCATTTCGCCGAGCGTCTGGGCGTCGGCGATCAGCACCAGCGCGTCGTACTCCTGGCGCAACGCGCCATCATTGAGGCGTTGCGCGAGTTGCTTGGCGAACGTCGCCTTGTCGGTCTGATAACCGGTGTTGCCGTCGGGCTGCCCCCCCGCAGGGCCATCGTCGATGAGATCGACCGGCTGCAGAAACTCGTGCTGATGCAGCGATATCGCGCCCTTATTGCCCTGGTTGCGGAACGCACGGGCCTTCATGCCGTCGGCCACGATCACGAGTGTATGGGCGGGGATAGGTTCCATCGTCTACTCCAGTAGATTGGGGTGGCAGGCGAGTCTATTGAGCCCGATGTGATGCCGATGGTTAGCCGGCCTGGCCCTGCATCAGCACGCAATCGAGCGCATCGAGCGCAATATGGATCAGCAGTCCGATGCCGAACAAGCGCGTCGGCTTCGGAATGGTCAACGCACCGTACAGGACGATCGCCGGCGCGGTGTGCAGGGGATGGAAACCGATGCTGCAGCGATCCGGCGCGTACACCGGATCGGCCAGCAGATGATCCAGGTCGATCACCCAACCAAGCAGCATCAGCAGCCAGGCCCGCTGGAAGCGGTCGCGAAAGAACAGCCACGCGACCATGCCGGGCACAGCGAAATGCAGCAACAGATGAACGATCGCGCGCAAGCTCATGGGCCACTCCGTCATGGCGACCCGCCGCACTTTGATCGCCGTTTTGCGGCTGCGCCAAGTCCTGTTCGGCTGCCTGCAACGGTAACGCGGTGCGGCCGCATGCCTCCGGGGCTTGAACGGGTCGCGTGTTCAGCTACACGCTCACATTACCTGATGCCACAGCTGTCCAAAATGGCCGGATGGCCCACGCTATCGACTCATCGCCCGGCGACGCGCTGCACGATCTCCGGTTGTTTGAAGCGCTGTGGGAAACCACGACACACGCCGTACTGGTGATCGACACCTGCAGCATCATCCGGCACGCCAATCCCGGCACGCTGGGCATGCTCGGCTACAGCCCGGACTGCCTGCAAGGTCGATCCCTGGAGGCGTTGATGCCGTCCCGGATTGCCGAGGTCCACGGCCGGGGTTTCGCCGCCTACCTCGAAGGCGGCGCGCGCAGCCTGAACTGGCGCTCCACCGAGATGGCCGCACTGCATCGCAACGGCCACGAGGTTCCGGTGGAAATCACGTTCTCGGAAATCCAGCGCGGCAACGAGCGCTTGTTCGTGGGTTTCCTGCGCGACATCACCGAAAGGAAACGCGCCCAGGCCGCGTTGCTGGAGGAAAAGGAGCGGGCGCGCGCAGCGCTGCACTCCATCGCCGATGGTGTGGTCACCACCGACCTCTCGGGTCGCATCACGTTCGTCAATGCCGTCGCCGAGCATCTCACCGGCTGGACCCACGCCGAATCGCTGGGCAGGGACTGGTCTGAAATCGTCTCGCTCAGCGATGAACGCGGCAATATCCACCGCGCACCTGACCAGAGGGAGATGAAGCACCGTCCCGACCCCATCACCGACTCCACGATGCTGGTCAGGCGCGACGGCCACGCGCTATCGATCGAGGGCACCGTGGCGCCAATCCTGGACAGCGACAAGCAGATCGCCGGCACGGTGATGGCGTTCCGCAACGTCACCGTGGCGCGCAAATTGACCGCCGAACTTGCCCATCAGGCCAGCCATGATTCACTGACCGGGCTGGTCAACCGCAAGGCGTTCGAGCGCCGCGTTCTTGCGGCGGTGGCGACCGCGATCGACCAGGGCCACGTGCATTCGTTGCTGTACCTGGATCTGGACCAGTTCAAGGTGGTCAACGACACCAGCGGCCATATCGCCGGCGACGAGTTGCTGCGGCAACTGGCCGGACTGCTGCAACACCAGCTGCGCGAGCACGACACCCTCGCCCGGCTGGGCGGCGATGAATTCGGCGTGTTGCTGGAAAACTGCGCGCCCGACGACGCGCTGCGCGTGGCGGAGAAACTGCGCGCCGCGGTCGCGGATTTTTCCTTCGCCTGGCAGGACCGCACCTTCAACGTCGGCGTCAGCGTCGGCCTGGTGAATTTCCATGACGGCGCCATGACCCTGATCGATATCCTCAGTCGCGCCGACGAGGCGTGTTACGTGGCCAAGTCGCTGGGCCGCAACCGCATCCATGCCCATCGCCCCGACGATCAGGCCTTGGCAGTGCACCACAGTGAGTTGGAATGGATCGCCGAGGTCACGGCGGCGCTGGAACAGCATCGCCTTTTCCTGTGCAGCCAGCCGATCGTCGCGGTGGACGAGCCGGGCCGGGTCACCGGTCACGTCGAAGTGCTGCTGCGGATGATGGCGCCCAGCGGGGCGGTGGTGCCGCCGATGGCCTTCATCCCTGCGGCCGAGCGCTATGAACTGATGCCGACGCTGGATCGGTGGGTGTTGCGTGCGGTGTGTGACCACATCTTCAATCACCCGGAGTCGGGAACCGTCTATGCGATCAACCTGTCGGTCGCGGCGCTCACCGACGATGACTTCGCCGATTTCGTGCGCGACACGCTGAGTATCCATGCGGTAGCACCATCGATGATCTGTTTCGAGATCGCCGAGACCGTGGCGATCGCCAATCTGGGCGATGCCCGGCGACTGATAACGCGACTGCGCGAGCTGGGCTGCAGCTTCGCGCTCGACGACTTCGGCAGTGGCCTGTCTTCGTTCGGGTACCTGAAGCACCTGCCGGTCGTCTTCCTCAAGATCGACGGCACGCTGGTAAGGGACATCGTCGACGATCCCATCGATTACGCCGTGGTCGAGGCGATCAACCGGATCGCCCACCTCATGGGATTGCGCACGATCGCCGAATTCGTCGAAAACGACGAGATACTGGAGAAACTGCGGGTGATCGGCGTGGATTTCGCGCAGGGCCACGGGGTCGCGCGACCGCAGACGCTGGAACGTGCGCCAAAGCCGCGTTGACGCTTCGCGGATGCCTTTGTCGGCGGCAGTGATGATCGAGAGTCGGCAGATGACCGTAGCGACGCGCGGACGCTTGCGGCGCAACAGGCTCCGGGACACGGGCCTCTAGATCGACGTGCCTGCCCCGACGACCTGTCGCAACGCTTGCTCGAACAACTCGACCGGCTGGCCGCCCTGGATCAGTTGCTGGTCGTTGAGGATCACCGACGGCACCGCGCGGATGCCTCGCGACGCATACCACTGCTCCTGCGCGCGCACCTCGTCGGCGTAACGGCCCGATGCGAGTACGTCCGCTGCCTGCGCCGCATCCAGCCCGGCCTCAACCACCACCTGCGCCAGCACCGCGTGCGCGGATACGTCGAGGTTGTCGGTGAAATACGCGCGCAGCAACGCATGCTTGAGCGCGAGTTCCTGCGCCTGCCCCAACGTCCCGGCCCAATGCAGCAGCCGGTGCGCGTCGAAGGTGTTGTACACGCGACTGCGCTGATTGAACTCGAACCCCAACGCCGCGCCGCGTTGGCGCAACACTTCGCGATTTTGTGCCAGTTGCTCGGGGGTGGAACCGTATTTCGCCACCAGATGCTCGACGGTGTCCTGGCCTTCCGGCGGCATCTGAGGGTTCAATTCGAATGGCTGGAAATGCAGCTCGACGGCCACCTCGTCGCCTACACGCGCGATCGCATGCTCCAGCGCCTTCAAACCGACCGCGCACCAGGGGCAGGAGACGTCGGACACGAAATCGATACGGATCGGGACAGGAGCGGCGGACTTCATGCGGACCTCGAGGACGGCGGCGCGAAAAGCGGCCTTCGCCTTCAAGATAGGGCCGCATGCGATGCAATCAACGCCACATCGGTCTGCCGGAAACAAACAGCGTTGTGGCGTACCCAAAGAAAAACCCGGCCGAGGCCGGGTTTTTCTTGTCTGGTTGCGCTGCCTTGCGGCTGCGCAGGGTCAGGCGATGCTTACAGTGCTTCGACCGCGTCAGCCTGCAGGCCTTTCTGGCCCTGGGTGACGGTGAAGCTGACCTTCTGGCCTTCCTGCAGCGACTTGAAGCCCTGGGACTGGATCGCGCGGAAGTGCACGAACACGTCTTCGCCGTTTTCACGGCTGATGAAGCCGAAGCCCTTGGCATCGTTGAACCACTTGACGGTACCGGTTTCACGGTTCGACATTTTCTTACTCCTTGGAACGTTTATTGGATGTGCCGCTTGCGCGACGTTTGGCTGGTTGCAAGGAGGAAGCGAGTGCAACGATGTAGCGGATCTGGGATCTACAGCATCGGGCCACGTTTCATGTGACCCTTGACGAACACAGCGAGCGAACGTTAGCCCCCCCGGCCGGGAAATGCAATCGGGGGGGTCAGGTCGTTCAGTTTCAGGGAACGTGCGAGGAGGCCGACCCTATTCGCGCTGGGCTTCCCCGGGCTTACCCGCCCTTATCGGCCTTGCGGCATCGGTCGCGCCCACCCGTTTATCCTGTCCACGCCCGTGGCCAGCCGCGCCACCCAGCCGCAGACCGCAGCGATGACCGACACCCCGCCCGACCGCCTCGCCAACAATCCTCGCAGCCCGCACCACGACGCCGCCGTGCTCGAACGCGGGATCGGCATCCGCTTCAATGGACAGGAGAAGACCAATGTCGAGGAGTACTGCGTGAGCGAAGGCTGGGTGCGGCTGCCGGTCGGCAAGTCGCTGGACCGCCATGGCAATGCGATGACAATGAAGTTCATCGGCAAGGTCGAGCCGTACTTCCTGGATCAGGCCTGATACCGCAGCCACTGTACGGGCTGACGTACCTTGCCCGGCGGCGCACTACTTGCGCGGATTCCTCACGAACCGTTTTCATCACCTGTCGCACAGTCGCCTTCCGCGCGCAATAGCGTGCCGCTCAACAACGCAGGCCCGTCATGGCGACAAGAAAATCCGCTGCTTCCTCTGCGAAAACCGCCGCCCGCAAGACCGCGAACACCCAGCGCGCGATCCAGTCCGAGGTGGATGCCAAGGACCGGAAAAAACCGGCGACCCAGAAGTCAGAAGACAAGCCTGCGGTACAGGCCGGCACCCGCAGGCAACCTGAGAATCCGCTGCCGAAGCAGCACCTACTGAAGCCCGGCATCGAGGCCGATCTCAAGGTCGCGCCGCGTTTCCTCGCCCCCGACTACAAGGGCAGCGGCAAACTGAAGAACATGGTGGCGATCGTGACCGGCGGCGACTCCGGCATCGGCCGCGCGGTGGCGGTGCTGTTCGCGCGCGAAGGCGCGGATGTCGCGGTGATGCACCTGGACGAGGCAAAGGATGCCGCGGAGACCAGACGCCATGTCGAGAAGGAAGGCCGACGCTGCCTGGTGATCGCCGGCGACGTCAAGGATCCGGCGTTCTGCAACCGCGCGGTGCGCAAGGTGGTCAAGGCGTTCGGTCGCCTCGACGTGCTGGTCAACAACGCCGCCTTCCAGCTGCACAGCGCCTCGCTGGAGGAGCTCAGCGACCAGCACCTGCAGGAAACCCTGCAGACCAACATCGGCGGTTATTTCCACATGGCCCGCGCCGCGCTGCCGCATATGTCGCAGGGTTCATGCATCATCAATTCGGGTTCCGAAACCGGCATCTTCGGCAGCCCGCAACTGCTCGACTACTCGGCGACCAAGGGCGCGATCCACGCCTTCACGATGTCGCTGGCGAGCAACCTGCTCGACCGTGGCATCCGCGTCAACGCGGTCGCGCCGGGGCCGGTCTGGACACCGTTGAATCCGGCCGACAAACCCGCAGACAAGGTCGCCGAATTCGGCCAGGACAGCGACATGCGCCGCCCGGCGCAGCCGGAGGAACTCTCACCGGCGTACGTGTTCCTGGCCTCGCCGATCACCGCGTCCTACATCAACGGCGCGATCCTGCCGGTGATGGGCGGACCGCGCGGCTGATCGCGCAGCACGCGGCCGTACCGACCCGGGTTTGAACAGGCCATGGGCGCCGGCGGTAGCGGATCGTGCGCAGGCGGTGGCCGCGAATCGGGCTGCGCCGGCGCCGGCACCTCGGGTTGGGGCGGCGGTGGTCGCGGGACGGGTTGTTCGGGGACCTCGGGTTGCGGCTGCTCCGGCTTCGGTTCCGACGGCTGAGGCAGCTCGGGTTCCGGCGGTGAGGGCTCGGGCATCTCCGGCTGAGCCGGCTCAGGCGCGGGCTGCTCGGGAAGCATGTCGGGGGTGGTCTCGATCGATGACATCAACGGGCTCCGGTGGTCGCATCGGTGGCCACGAGGCTAGCCGCTGAAGCGGCATCGGCGCGTGACCGGGATTTGCCGTGGCGATGGCTTCGACGCCCTCACGCCTTCAGCTTGTACCCGGTGCGGAAGACCCACCACACCGCGACCAGGCACAGCAGCAGGAAGCCCACGATCATCGCCGCGCTGACCCGCACGTCGACATCGGCCACGCCGTAGAAGCTCCAGCGCATGCCACTGATCAGGTACACCACCGGATTGAACAGGGTGATCTTCTGCCACAGCGGCGGCAGCATGTTGATCGAATAGAACGCGCCACCGAGGAACGTCAGCGGCGTCACCACCATCAGCGGGATGATCTGCAGTTTCTGGAAGTCGTCGGCCCACAAGCCGATGATGAAACCGAACAGGCTGAAGCTCAGCGCGGTCAGCACCAGGAAGCACAGCATCCACACCGGGTGCGCGATCTCGTAGGGCACGAACACCCGCGCCGTCAGCAGGATCAACAGCCCCAGCACCAGCGACTTGGTCGCCGCCGCGCCGACGAAGCCGATCACCACCTCGACATACGACACCGGCGCCGACAGCAGCTCGTAGATCGTGCCCGACCACTTCGGCATGTAGATCCCGAACGAGGCGTTGGAGATGCTCTCGCTCAGCAGCGACAGCATGATCAGTCCGGGCACGATGAAGGCGCCATAGCTGACGCCGTCGATGTCGCCCATGCGCGAGCCGATCGCCGCGCCGAACACGATGAAGTACAGCGAAGTGGTCAGCACCGGCGCGATGATGCTCTCGGCCAGGGTACGGAAGGTGCGTGCCATCTCGAAGCGGTAGATCGCCCGGATCGCGTGGACGTTGAGTGTGGTGTTCATGCCGCCTCCCCATGCGGCCTCGAGCGCACCAGGCTGACGAAAATGTCCTCCAGCGAACTCTCGCTGGAATGCAGGTCCTTGAAGTCGATGCCGTGCTCGGCCAGCCGCCGCAGCAGCGTCGCGATGCCGGTGCGCTCGCACTGGGTGTCGAAGGTGTAGACCAGCGTCGCGCCGTCCTCGCCCAGTTCCAGCGGCAGCCCGGCCAGCGGTTCCGGGATCCGCGCCAGCGGCGCCTGCAGGGTCAGGGTGAGCTGCTTCTTGCCGAGCCTGCGCATCAGCACGGCCTTGTCCTCGACCACGATCAGCTCGCCATGGTTGATCACGCCGATGCGGTCGGCCATTTCCTGGGCTTCCTCGATGTAATGCGTGGTGAGGATGATGGTGACCCCGTCCTCGCGCAGGCCGCGCACCATCTGCCACATGTCGTGGCGCAACTCGACGTCGACGCCCGCGGTGGGTTCGTCGAGGAACAGGATCCGCGGCTCGTGCGCCAGCGCCTTGGCGATCAGCACGCGGCGCTTCATCCCGCCCGACAGCGCCATGATCCTGCTGTCCTTCTTGTCCCACAGCGACAGCTGGCGAAGCACCTTCTCGATGTGGGCGTGATCGCGAGGCTTGCCGAACAGGCCACGGCTGAAGTTGACCGTCGCCCACACCGTCTCGAACGCATCGGTCGACAATTCCTGCGGCACAAGGCCGATCAGGCTGCGCGCGGCACGGAAGTCGCGCACGATGTCATGGCCATCGGCCAGCACCGTGCCGCTGCTGGCATTGACGATGCCGCAGACGATGCTGATGAGGGTGGTCTTGCCAGCGCCATTGGGGCCAAGCAGCGCGAAGATCTCGCCGCGGCGGATCTCCAGGTCGACGTGTTTGAGCGCGTGGAAACCCGAGGCGTAGGTTTTGCTGAGGTTCTGGATCGATATGATCGACTGCACGGCGATTCGTTCTGGCAGCGAAGGGTGACGTGATCGTAGCCGGGGCCCGTTGTCGTCGCGCAGCCTCGGCACGGTCAGGTGTAAAACCGCCTGCAGGCTGTTCGATGCGGTTTGCACGCGGGCCGCACCTTCAAACAGGTACCTTGACGGTAAAACTCGTCACTGGCGCCGATGTTGCTTGATTCAGTTAACTTGATCCAACTAACTTGATTCAATCAACTGCTAGTCATTCGCTAGACCCTGCTTCAGCACGGCGGCAGTAGAACTGCCGTACCCGCCTGCCGAGAGAGCCCCCATGTCATCGATCCCCGCACTCAACTCGGCATCCGCGTCTACGCGCGCTGGCACGTCGCCCGCATGATGAACGAGATTGAAATCGACGCGGCGATTTCCCGGCTCGAGCTGGACATGCATGATCTGGCGCGTCGTCATCAGGATCTGTTCGCGTACGCGAGCGCGTGGGCGGAGCGTTACGACGCCATCATCGCCGCCACCCCGAGCGCATTGCGCCACCCGGTCGAACAACGCCTGCACCGCATCGCCGTACGCTGGGGCGTGGCGGCCGGCGTGCGCATCACCACCCAGTTTCCGACCTATAAACCGCAAGGCTGAAAGCGCTCATCGCCGCACAGGCCAAAGCGCTGGCTTGATGGAGCCCGCCCTGTGGTGCGGGCGCGGTCAGAACGCGTCGCTGCCCGGCCGCACGTCGATGCCGAGCGCCGGCGCCAGCACGCGCATGGCGTCGTCGTCGCGGCTGAGAGTCATCCAGCCGGCGTGCGCCTCCTCATCGGCGACTCCCGTGGTGTCCCAGGTCCACAGGGTGTAGCCGTATTCGCGCAGGCGGTCGTAGGCCACGGCCATCAGCACCGGCACGTCGGTGCCGGCGAGGAACTCGTCGTCGGTCGGGTCCTCCACGCCCCAGTCGATGCGCAGGTTCCAGCGCGCGGCAAGTTCGTTGATCGCGTCGATGAACGTCCCGGGATCGGCGGCGTCCACATAGAACCCCGAAGTCCAGTCGATCACATCCTTGAGTTGCCACGCCGGGCCGTCGTCGTCGCCCACACCCGCGGCGAGCGCGTCGTGATAGCCGTCGAACTGACGCAGCGCGGTGTCCTCGTCGCCGGGATTGATCACCAGCAGCAACTGCCAGACCAGCGCCTCGGTGCTGTCCTCTTCACCGTCGAACTCGATGTCGTGCTCGCGGCTGTTCTCGAAGTTGTCGTCGGGATCGAATTCGCGGTCGGGAGCGTTCATGGCGGGCGGCAGCAGGGCAGGCCGGTCATCGTGCGCCGTCGCGGCCGGCTTGGGAACCGGTTGCTTTACGCCATGACGCGCGAATACTACCCCTCCCCAACCCTCCCCTTCGCCAACGCGAAAGAGAGGGAGCAGAGCGGCTCGGCTTCTTCCCTTTTCGAAGAAAGGGGGGCTGGGAGCGGGTTGCTTGGTGCGTTTTTCAGCCATGACGACCCGGAAACACGGTCTTTTGAACCGAAAAGCGTTCAAATCCCGCGAAAGCCGCTCTGTCGATTCCATTTTTCCCCGCATACGCGCAAAGTGGAGGCAGGTCGCCGCATTCTGTGACGCCCACGTGGTTACCAGGTGCGATAGCGCTGGCAGAAGGAACATCGATGACAGGCAAGAAGACCACTGACAAAAGCAAGGCCAAGACCAAGAACCGCAAGGCGCCGACCGGTGGCAGTCCCGGCAATCTGCACAAGCATTTCGACAGCGAGCGCATTGCCGACGACATCGCGGCGTTCGAGAAGTCAGGTGGCCGGGTGGAAAAACTCGGTATCACCCAGGTGCTGCAGAAGATCTCTCCGACCGCCGATGATGTCGCCAAGGCGGCGGCGACCGCCGCACCGGCGCGCAAGCGCTAGCTGGCCAGTCGCCGGCGGGCGTTTCAGAGTCCGTTCCAGCCCAGCCCCTCGCCCCTGCGGTAATAGATCGCGATCGCACGGCCGTAAAGTTCCGTCGTGGGCACCAGACCGAAGTAGCGGCCGTCCACGCTGTTGCCACGCGAGTCGCCGAGAACCAGCACGCGGCCCTGGGGAACGATCACTGCGTGGATGTCCGGTCCGCCGCCATAGGCCAGGTTGAGTTGCGCGCGATGGTCACCGAACTGTTCGACGTCCACTTCGCCGGGCGATTGCATCGGCCGGCCATTGATCGTCAGCCAGCCATCGACCAGCGTCACCTGGTCACCGCCGACGGCGACCACGCGCTTGATCAGGCGTACGCCGTCGAGCGGCGAGTCGAACACCGCGATGTCGCCACGCGCGGGTTCGCCGGTCCTCAACACATCGATCGAGGTGAATGGAATGCTCAGGCCGTACGCAGTCATGTCCACCACCACGCGATCGCCCGGCATCAGCGAGTGCTCCATCGAGCCGGAAGGCACGTGGTAATGGTTGGCCAGCGACGCGCGCGCCGCGGTCAGCAGCAGCAGCATAACCGCGAGTTTCGCCAGCTCGGACGTGAGCCAGGGATGCTTGCTGGGGGACGTTGCGTCCTGCGGGGATGGCCTGCTCATGGGTTTTTGCCTTCGATCCGATCCGGTGTCCAGTAGCTCATGTCCTTCATCGCCACGACATATGCCATGGGTCACGCCCGATGAGGTTCGGCGGCACGGCAGCGCGTGGGAGCCTGAGCAGGCCGTGATCTCCTTCATCGTCCCGGCGCACAACGAAGCACGCGTGATCGCCGCCACGCTGGAGGCGCTGCATGGCGCCGCTGGCGCGCTGGGGGTGCGTTACGAAATCGTGGTGGTCGACGATGCGTCCACCGATGCCACCGCCGGGATCGCGGCACATCACCATGCCCGCGTCGTGCGCGTCGAGCATCGGCACATCGCCGCCGCGCGCAATGCCGGCGCAGGCAAGGCAACCGGCGACCGCTTCGTCTTCGTCGACGCCGACACCCTGATTGACCCCAGCGTATTGCACGCGTCCCTGGATGCGATGCAACGCGGCGCGGTTGGCGGCGGGGCTGCGGTGCGACTGTCGGGCCGGCTGTCGCTGCACGAGCGCATCGTCGTCTCGTGCGCCATCTGGCTGTTCCGCGCCACTCGCATCGCCCCGGGTTGCTTCGTGTTCTGTACCCGCACCGCGTTCGAGGCCGTTGGCGGCTTCGACGAGACCTACTACGCGGGCGAGGACGTGGCCATCAGCCGCGCGCTGGCGCGCCACGGCCGTTTCGTGATCCTGCGCCAGGCGGTGCAAACCTCGCCGCGAAAGCTGCGCACCCACTCGCTGGCCGAGCACCTGCGCCTGCTGGCGCGCTTCGCCTGGCGCGGCCGGCGGATGCTGAGGTCTCGCCGCGACCTCGACCTCTGGTACGGCAAGCGCCGCGACTGACAGCAACGCCAGCAGGCCGATGGAGGCCCCGGACTTCGACTATGCCGCTTCCAGTCTGTCCCACAGAGCGGGATCGATGCCCGGCAATAGTTCCAGGCCTGGTTTCGCAAACAGGTAGCCCTGGAACAAATCGATGCCAAGGCCGCGCAGTGTGCGGTATTCCTCCGCCGTCTCGACGCCTTCGGCCAGCACCTGGCAGCCCAGCGAGCGGCATGTGGCGACGATTCCCTCGACGATCGAACGCCGCACGCGGTGCTGGTCGATGCCGCGGATCAACGCCATGTCGAGCTTGACGATGTCGGGTTGGAATTCCGCCAGCAGATTCAAACCGGCGTAACCGGCGCCGAAGTCGTCGATCGCGGTCATGAAGCCGCGGCGCTGGTAATCCTGCACGATCCTGACCACGTGCGCGGTGTCGCGGATGCGCTCGGACTCGGTGATCTCGAAAATCAACCGGTCGGCGGGCATGCCGCAACGCTCGGCCGCGGCCAGGGTCAAGCGGATGCAGGTCGCGGGCTCGTACACCGCGTTGGGGATGAAGTTGATCGACAGCCGTGGCTGCGGGCCAGGCGGGTTCAGGCCCAGGTTCTGCAGGCCCAGCCCTGCCGCGGTGGCGATCGCCTTGACCCGGCAGGTCTGGTCGAAGCGGTACAGCTGCTCCGGGCGCAGCCGCGCCATCACCTCGCCCGCGCCTTCGCCGTTGGCGCCGCGCACCAGTGCCTCGTAGGCGAAGACTTCCCGGCGCGCGCTGTCGACAATTGGCTGGAACGCCATGCGGACCTCGAAATCCAGCAGATCGTCGCCCTGGCAGTTCACGCAGGGGTGCGGGCTGGTGACGTCACCGAAGAAGGATTTCAGGAACATGCAGGGGCCGATGATGGCGAATCCAGTGCCGACTATCGGACGTTCGCACGAAAGCTGAAAGTCATGGAGATGAACATGGGGCCGGCCAAGTTGCTGGAAGCACTGCCGCACCGCCTTGGAATGCGCTAACCTTGCCTCCTATTACCATCCATGTGGATGGCATACGGATGGTGAAACGTGGCGACCAACAGTGACAAGCTTCCACAACTGCGACGCAAGGTGGCCGACAGCGAGAAGCTCACCATCAACCTGGGCTACGTCGACCTCGGGCACATCGACCTGCTGGTGCAGGAGGGGTTCTATTCCAATCGCAGCGATTTCATCCGCACCGCGATCCGCAACCAGCTCGATCGGCACGGCGAGGTGGTGCGCAATTCGGTCGCCAGACACCGGCTCGATCTCGGTCTGCGCGAATACGGCCGGCAGGAGCTGCTAGCCGCGCAGGCGGCCGGTGAGACGCTGCATATCCAGGTGCTCGGACTGGCGGTGATCGCTGACGACGTGAGCGCCGAACTGGCACGCGACAGCATCGCCTCGATCCACGTGCTGGGCGCATTGCAGGCCAGTGCGGCGGTGAAGGCGGCGCTGCGCGACCGGATCCGCTGAGCGCTGGTGGCCTCTCCGTTCGACAAAACCTCCCTCCCACCACTCCGCTTTTTGAAAGCGGGCAACCAGGCCCGCGCAAGGTACCTGTTGCCCTCATTTTCCTGACACAAGGATGCATCCCCATGACCACATTGACGACGATCGACATGGCCGAGGCCACCCGTCTGACCCGCGAAGGCCGGCTTGACGAGGCCATGGCCGTTCTGCGCGGGGCGCGCTTCGATGCGGCATCGGCGACCGGCTCAGCCGCTGCTTCGCCGACGCCTTCCGCGCACGTTCATCCCATTATCGACCTGCGGCCGCCGTCGATCGCCACCGGCAGCGCCTGGACGTCGCCACCCGCTATCGAAACGCCAGCCGGTGTGCGTCCCGCGCGTGTGCGCGCGCCGCACGTCTCGAAACCGTTGCGTGGATTCCTTGATCGCCTGCGCCCAGCCGGCGGCGCCCGTGGACTCGGGGGATCGCCCGCGGCGGCGACGGCCCGCGCACCCCTGTCCGACGGCGCGCGTTTTGACGAGCGCAGCTACGCCAACGCGGCAGGCAGCCGCAGCTACAAGCTCTACATCCCCAGCGGGTACAGCGGCCAACCGTTGCCGCTGGTGGTGATGCTGCACGGCTGCAGCCAGTCGCCCGACGACTTCGCCGCCGGCACCCGCATGAACGAACTGGCCGAGCAGCAGGGTTTCCTCGTTGCGTATCCCGCGCAGACCCCGTCGGCAAATGCCTCCAAGTGCTGGAACTGGTTCAGCAGCGGCGACCAGCAGCGCGACCGCGGCGAGCCCTCGCTGATCGCCGGCATCACCCGCGAGGTCATGCGCGACTTCGCGGTCGAACCCGGCCGCGTCTATGTCGCCGGCCTGTCCGCCGGCGGCGCGGCCGCGGCGATCATGGGCGCGACCTATCCCGACCTGTACGCGGCCATCGGGGTGCATTCCGGCTTGGCCTGCGGCGCGGCGAGCGACATGCCGTCGGCTTTCGCGGCGATGCGCCAGGGCGGTGCAACAGCCTCGGGGCGAACCTCGCCGCACGGCGCCGCCAACACATTGCCGACGATCGTCTTCCACGGCGACCGCGACACCACCGTCAACCCGGTCAACGGCGACCATGTCATCGCCCAGTCAAAGGCCGCGGCGGCGCTGACCTCGTCGGTCAGCACCGGAAAGTCGGCGGGCGGGATCGGTTACACCCGCACTGTCCAGGTAGGCAGCAGCGGCAAGACCCTGCTTGAGCATTGGGTCCTGCACGGCGCCGGCCACGCCTGGTCAGGCGGCGACGCTGCTGGTTCGTACACCGAACCGCGCGGGCCCGACGCCAGCGCCGAAATGCTGCGGTTCTTCCTGCAGCACCGGGCCGTGCCGACCCAGGCGAGCTGACCCGCAGGCAGCCACGCCATGGCCACCTCAAAGCTTCAACGTCCCCTTCTCGACGATTGGCTTGCCGTCCAGCATCACCGTGCTGCCCGGCAGGAACGCGGTCATCGTGTAAGGCACCGAGTTGTCGCCTCCGGCCCAGGTATTGCTGCCGATGCCGACCGTGACCGAGCCTGCCGGCACCCAGTTGCCGACCTTGCTGGCCGCCGGCAACGTGACCTTGGGATTGATGCCGAGGTCGACAAAGGCGAACTCGTGCTTGCGCGTGTCGTCGACCGCGTCGTACTCGGCCTTGAGTCCAGCGTAGCCCGGGCCCGAACCGGTCATCGCGGTGACCTTGCCGCCGACGAATGTCAGGGTGAGGTCGTCGACCTGCTTGCCGCGATGGAACGACTGCGACTGCACCACCTTGCCTTCGGCGGTGCCCGCCACCGGCGTGGTGTAGACCTCGCCGGCCGGCAGGTACACCGACACCGCCGCGCCGCCGCGCCGCAGGTCGTCGGCCGAGATGATGCCGTCGCTGACCAGCACCGGCCGCCCCTGCACGCGCAGCTTCAGGTCGGTGCCGTTCGGATTGGTGATATGCACTTCGTTGCCGCCGGCAAGCGCCGCCTTGACCTGCTCGCCGCGCGTCTGCAGTTCGCTGTAATCCAGGTTGACGCCGTTCCAGAACGTCTGCGCCAGCGCGCCCTCATCCATGCCGAAACGTTCGGCGCGCCACGGCGTGGGATACAGGTTGTTGCCAACCTCGATCGTGCGCACGTTGTTCTTGAAGAACGCCTGCCCGATCGATTCGCCGGCTTTGCCGCGCGCAGCCATGCGCGCCGGATCGGCACCTTCCAACAGGTTCTCGGTGGTGGCGTTGCCGACGTTGATCACCACGTCGAGTACCTCGGCCATCCGCGTGCCGAGGGCATCGGTCTGCGCGTCGTACTGGGCCGGCACATCGAAGAACAGCCGCTTGCTGAGCCGGTCACTGCTGTATTCGACCAGCGGGAAGCCGCCGGCCATGCGCACGTTGACGGCGAGGTTTTCCAGCAGCTCGGCGTCGTGCGGGCGGCCGGTGATCAACACGATGTCGCCTTCCTTGACCGCTGCACTTTGGGTGACCAGCCGCTGTGCCAGTTGCTCCAGGTCGGTGACCGCGGCGCTGCCCGATGGCGTTGCCGGGGTATCCGCGTCCGGCGTCATCGCCACAGGTGGAGCGGGCGTTTCCGCGGCGTCGGTGGCAGGACGATCGCAGGCAAGCAGCAAAGCACAGACGGCGACCGACAACGCGGTCGCGAGGAGCTGACGTTTCATGGCATTGGTCCCGGGTGGACGCCCGAACGGGCGGTTCCGTTGCCAACGTGCCGGGACCCGGCCACCGGCCACCGGCCTACCGCTGGTCGGCCACCCGTCCAACGGAGGCCGCGGGGGTCGTCATGCCGGGTTCTCGGTAAGCCGCAGCAAGCGCGCATCGACGCCGTCCTCCAGCAGCCAGATCGCCCCGTCCGGCCCCTGCTCGACCTCGCGGATGCGCTGGCCCATGTCGTAGCGCGCGGCTTCGCGCGCCTGCACGCCGTCGAACTGGATCCGGATCAGCGCCCGCGAGGCGAGCCCGCCGATGAAGCCGTCGCCGTGGAAGTACGGAAACGCCGATCCGGTGTAGACGATGAAGCCGGACGGCGCGATCACCGGCGTCCACCACGCTTCGGGCGCGTTGAATTCCGGGCGCGTGTCGTGGTCCGGAATGTCGGCGCCGCCGTAATGGTCGCCGTTGGACACGATCGGCCAGCCGTAGTTGGCGCCGCGCTCGACCAGGTTGAGTTCGTCGCCGCCCTGCGGCCCCATTTCGTGCGACCACAGCCGGCCCTGCGGATCGAACGCCAGGCCCAGCACGTTGCGGTGGCCGAGCGACCACACCTGCGCCGCCACGCCGCCCTGGCTGACGAAAGGATTGTCGGCCGGGATCGAGCCGTCGTCGTTGAGGCGGACCAGCTTGCCGAGACTGGACTGCAGGTCCTGGGCGGGGTCGAACTTCTGCCGGTCGCCGGAACTGATCCACAGTTTGCCTTGCGGGTCGAACGCGAGGCGGTGGCCGTAATGGCCCTGGCCGGTCACCTTGGGCAACTGCCGCCAGATCAGCTGCACCTCCGACAGGCTGCCGCCGCCGTTACCGTCCAGGGTCAGCCGGCCGCGCACCACCGCGGCGCCGAAGGTGTCATTGGCGCCCGACTCGGCGTAGCTGAGGTAGACCAGCGCGTTGCTGGCGAACTGCGGGTGCAGCACCACGTCGCCCAGGCCACCTTGGCCGCCGTAGGCGACCGCCGGCACGCCGAGGATGTTGCCGACCTGCCGGTTGCCGATATCCAGCAGCTTCAGCAGGCCCTGTTTCTCGCTGACCAGCAAGCGGCCATCGGGCAGGAAGGTCATTGCCCACGGCTCGGCGAAACGCGCGATCTCGGTGACCGCGAACGGCGGATCCGGTATCCGCTGGGCCGGCAGCGGGTCGCTCATGTACATCGGCCCGAGCGGCGCGGCGGTGTCGGCTGGCGCGGTGTTGGCTGGCGCGGGGCGCGGCGGGATGCGGGTCGAGGACGACACGGAGTCGTTGATGCCCGCGCTGCGCACGCTGATGAATCTCGTGCGGCGCGGTTCGTCCGTCTCGGCCGTTGCGACCTGAGCGGACGCGGTGCTGCGCGCCTCGATGGCGGGCGGTTCGGCGCAAGCGACCAGCAAGGCCAAGGCGCTGGCTAGTGTCAATGTCGATGTACGCATCGCAACACTCGCTGCGGAACTGGCTTCCGCGATTTTACGTGGCCCCTTGTGACCAGAAACGCCTTTCAAGTCGCGCAGTCACGTCGCACCGCAACATGCGGCATGGCCGGCGGGCATGGAGGCATCACGATGTCGCCGCATGATTGCCGCAGGGGCATGAGCCGTCACCGACGCGGCAGGGTCAGCCATCGACTTCGGGGCAATGCTCCAGCGGCTCGTCCATGTCGTCGCCAAGCACGTCCTCCACGTACAGCATCCGCGCCAGCACCATCGCGACCGCCAGCAACGGGGTGGCCAGCAGCACGCCCAAAATGCCCAGCAGGCTGGCCATCAGCAACTGCGAAGCCACCGAAAGCGCCGGCGGAATGCTCACGGTCTTCTCGAACACCAGCGGCATGATCACGTTTGCCTCGATGTTCTGGATCACGAAGTACGCGCTGACAGCCATCAGGCCCAGCATCGGGCTGTCGAGGAACGCCACCAGTGCGATCGGTACCACCGCGATCAACGGGCCCAGGTAGGGGATGAAGGTCAGCAAGCCGGTGAGCAGGCCAAGGATGAACGCCAGCGGCACGCCCAGCAGGTGCAACACCAGCCAGGTGGACAGCCACAGCAGCACCATCGAGATCAATTGCCCGACCAGCCACCAGCGCAGGGTGACGCCCAGCTGCTCGAGCACCTCGCTGGCGCGCTCGCGACGGGCCAGCGGCACCAGCCGCAGCAGGCCCTGCAGGTACATGCGCGGGTTGTAGGCCAGGAACACCCCGACGAACACGGTGATGAAGAAGGCGGCCACCGCGCCGAACACCGTCGCGCTGATGCCACCGATCCGCGACCACATGCGGCTGGCGTCGCCAGTGTCGATCGCGGGCAGATGCTCGAGTGCATACGCCCCGAGCGGATAGGCCAGAAGTATCGCCTCAAGGTCCTCCACCGACTCCGACATGCCAGACGCCAGCGCCTGCACCTCCTCCGCCACGCCAGGCCCGAGCGTCCACACCGCGAGCGTGGAGCCGCCCAGCAGCACCAACAGCACCAGCGTCAACGCCCAGCCCTCGCCCAGCGGCGTACGGCGGCTGATCGCACCGCTCATGAACCGCAGCATCACCGCCACCAGTACCCCGGCGAACACCACCAGCAGCACCTCCAGTGCCTGCCATAACGCCAGCACCAGCAGCAGCCCCGCGATCACCACCCCGGTGACGGTGACCGCGCGCCGCGTCAAGCTGCCGTCGCCGCCCGCCGCTGCGGAACGCGGGCTCATGGCCCTGCGCCCATGGCCGGGCGGGGAAACACAACAGTTTCGGGCAACGATGTCATCGGCAACTCCTGTGAAGATCACACGCCCGATCGCCGGCCTGATCGCTCGCGGACGACTCGCTGTCGGGACGCTCCCACCGCCTGCGACCGTCCCAATGCCCCGCACATCGGTATCGGAGGAACAGGATCATCGGATCAGGCACGCACGGTAATTCCCGCGGCGTGACGCCTGCGGCTATGCGGACATGCACTCCACCGCGCGGCCTTGCCTCCGCCGCGCGGGCTCGGCCGGGATCGCCGTGCGATCACCAGGGCAACGCACTGCCGTTGGCATGCCAGAACGTACCGGTCTGCGCCAACGTCAGCGCATCCAGCCGCTCGACCAGCTGCGCCGCCGACTGTTCTGGCGTCACATCACCAGTTCCACCGACCATCTCGGTGGCGACATATCCCGGGTGCAACAGGAACACCGCGATGCCGCGTGGCTTGAGGTCCATCGCCAGTGATTTGCCGATCGCGTTCACCGCCGCCTTCGACGCCCGGTAGCCGTAGCGCCCGCCGGACTCGTTGTCGGCGACCGAGCCCATGCGGCTGGTGACGATGCCGATCCTGCTGCCGTCGCCGAGCTGACCCAGCAGCGCCTGCGCCACCCGCAATGGCCCGACCGCGTTGACCTCGAACTGGCGACGGATGTTGTCGAAGCCGGCTTCGTCGATGGACCCCAGCGCTTCCCGGCCGAGAATGCCGGCGTTGAGCACGAGTGTGTCGATATGGATGTCACCCAGTCGCTGCGCGAGCGCGGCGAGGGCCTCGCCATCGGTGACGTCGACGCCAGCCTCGACGCGCGCGCCGGTTTTCTCCAATGCCTCGCTGCTGCGCCGGCACACCGCGATGACGTGGTCGCCGCGCGCCGTGAAGCGTTCGGTCAACGCCAGGCCGATGCCGCGGTTGGCGCCGGTGATCAGGACGGTGTTCATCGCATGCTCCTTTGAGGGTATATCCGCCATGGTGCCTGTCTTCGCTGCGATCAAGGCCGCCCGATGCCGGCCCTTCGCCGATAGGCCAGCGCGCCGCTACGATGGGCTGATCGCATCCCCCAATACCAGGCCGCAACCATGGCAATGTCCGAAACCGATATCCACAAGGGCTGGATCTACCGCACCAGCAACCACCAGGAACGGCTGGTGCTCGGCTGGGACCGCGATGGCCGCATCGTCTACACCTCCAAGGGCCGCGACGAAGCCGCGCCGTTCCGCAACTGCCACGTCCGTATCACCGCGCAGAAATTCGCCCAGCGCGCGATCGGCAAGGTGCGTGAGGTCGAGGATCTGCAGGCCTACATCGTGGCCAACAAGGCGACGACGGTGGTGGTGCGTTGACGGATGGGAATGGCACCGTCGGCCGTAGGCGCTCGTTCATGATCGCGCGCGTCGACGTCAGGCACTCCAGCGGCTGTCCGCGTACAGCACAGGCCATGGCGGTTGACTGTCGTAACCGCGTGATCTCAGCGAGGCCTTCGCATGCCTCCTCGCGCACGGCAAAGCCGGCGGAAGCGACCTTACGACGCGTGGTCAAGGACGCTTATGCGGCACGGGGTTCAGCCAGTCGGGCCTTAACCTGTGATTGATACACAGCAGGAGCCTGCTCATGATCGCCACCTTTATCGGCGGACCGCGCCACGGCATCCACACGGCCATCGAAGACCCACCCTCGCGAGTGGAAGTGGAGGCGCTGGAT
>JALZKJ010000090.1 GCA_030859305.1 Pseudomonadota bacterium
TTGATCGCCGACTCGTCCTCGCTGCCGGAACAACTGGTAAAGGACGCGATCGGCTCGGCGTTCACCTCGGCCGGCCAGCGCTGCTCGGCCGCGCGGGTGCTGTTCGTGCAGGACGACATCGCCGACAAGGTGATCCACATGCTCGCCGGCGCGATGACGGAACTGAAGGTCGGCGATCCCGGCCAGCTGTCGACCGATGTCGGGCCGGTCATCGACGCCGATGCCTTGAAACTGCTCGACGAGCATGCCGCGCGCATGGATCGCGAAGCAATACAGATCGTCGCTACTGTCGCGCTTGACGCCGACACCGCGCATGGCAGTTTCTTCGCGCCGCGCGCGTACGTGCTGAAGTCGCTTGACCAGTTGCACAGGGAAGTGTTCGGGCCGGTGTTGCACGTGATCCGCTGGCAGGGCGACCAGCTCGACACGGTGATCGATGCGATCAATGCGACCGGCTATGGCCTGACGCTCGGCATCCATTCGCGCATCGACGAGACCGTCAATCGCATCGCATCGAAAGTGAAGGTCGGCAACTGCTACGTCAACCGCAACCAGATCGGCGCGGTGGTCGGGGTGCAGCCGTTCGGCGGCCAGAACCTGTCCGGCACCGGCCCCAAGGCCGGCGGCCCGCACTACCTGCCGCGTTTCACCACCGAGAAGACGATCACCGTCAACACCACAGCGTCGGGTGGCAATGCGTCGTTGCTGACGTTGGGCGAGTAGACCAGCGGCGGCGACGGGCTGTCGTCCTGCAGGTGCCTTGCTCGGCTCATTGCACGCAGCGACGAACACACCACGTCGTCATCCTGCGTTTTTCGCTAAGACAGCGAGCAGAAAAAAATCCCGCCGAAGCGGGGTTTTTTTTTATGGGATCGAGCACGGATCAGAACCGGTATTGCGCCGAAACACCGAACAGGTTGGCGTTGCCCTCAAACGGGCCGGTAAGGCGACTGCCGCTGGCAGCGATGTCGATCTTCGGGTCCTTTGGCTCGATGCGCGCATAGGCCATGCTCACTTCCAGCGCATTGCTGGCCTGCCACGTCGCACCGATCGAATACCACAGGCGATCGTCGTCCGGCAGGCGCGGGCTGCGGTGCTCGATGCTGGTCGGGGTTTCGTCGTGGGCCACGCCGCCGCGCAGGGTCCAGGCATCGTTGAGCCTGTACTCGGCGCCGAGCGAGGCGAACACGCTGTCTTCCCACTCGAACGGCTCCACGCCATCGGGATCGGGGTTGTCGAAGTCGATACGCACTTCGCGCAGCGACGACCAGCCCGTCCCGGACCACGTGGCCATCATGGAGAAGCGCTCGCTGAAGTCGTACCTGGCCGCCACCGTCGTCAGCGAGGGCGTAGTGAGGTCGGCACGCACGCCGCCGTCCTGGAACAGCGCGCGGGTCGAGGGGCTGGAGCCGAACACCGCCGCGACGTCCTGCGGCACGGTCCAGTCGACGTCGCCGTCGAGTTCGTAGTCGATTTCGGAACGGTAGCTCAGGCCAATCGCGAGCCTGTCGGTCGGACGCAGGTTGACCCCGGCCAACCAGCCGAACCCCGTGTCGTCGCCTTCGACATTGATCGAGCCGTCACGTGCCTGCGGGCGCGCAAACGGCAACGATCGCGTGGCCGGGTTGGAAAACAGCAAGCTGCCGAAATCCACGTCCTTGGACAGGGTGACCTCGGCAGTGGAATGGATCGCGCCGATGCCGACCGAGAGATGGTCGTTGATATCGAGGGCCGCGGAGAACGTCAGGTCGACGATCTTGACGTCGGAGGTCTGCGCGAAATAGCGGCCCACCCAGCCCGACTCGTACTCGGTCTTCAGGCCGAACGGAGCGCTGACCATCGCGCCCAGCGCGAGGCCGTTGTCGAGCTTGTGCACGACCGACAGCGCTGGCACCGGCGTCACCCCGCCTGCGTCGCCGCCTCTGCCGCCACTCAGCGGCTGGCCCAGCGCGTCGCGGCCACTGCCCTTGAACACGTAGTTGAGGTCGATCACGGTGACGTCCGCCTGCACCGTGGTGGCTTCGAACCGGGTCATCGTCGCCGGGTTGTTGACCACCACCGAGCTGTCGACGGTTTTGACGCCGGAGCCCGCAAACGCACTGCCCAACGACTTGACGCTGTTTTCCTTGAGCTGGAAGCCGGAAGCGTGGGCCTGGCCGAACGCGAGCGCGCCGGTGATGGCCAGCGCGAGCGTCCACAAGCGCGTGATGCGATGTACGTCTTGCATGCGTGTAGTCTCCAGCGGAGTGTTATCGGGTCTCTCGGGGGGATCGTCTGCGCGGCAAATCCGCGACTCTCACGCCGTTGAATCCGCTTACGTACGACGCCGTATGCACTATAACGTGCGACTTGATCGACGACACACCATGCCCTGCCGGCGGCGTGGCTGCGGCAACGCAACACGCCTGCCCCGTCATACAGGTAACCAGGATCATGTTCCTCGCTGTTCCCTCGCGTCAGAAAGTCCCGTTGCGCTGGGCGACACCATTGCTGTTCGGTGCCCTGTGGTTGTGTTTCACGTGGGTGATCCTGGCGCCGGATGCCGAGCAGCGTCGCCTGCTGCTGGAGTGGGGCGCACTTTCCGGCGCCCTGGCTTCCAGTGATGCCTGGCAGCAGTCGCTGCTGGCCGGCGACAGCCTGCGCCTGGTCAGTGCGTTGTTCCTGCACACCGACTGGGCGCATCTGCTCGGCAATCTGGTGTTCCTGCTGATCTTCGGGCTGCCGGCCGAGCGCGCGATGGGGCCATGGCGGTTCCTGAGCCTGTTCCTGCTCGGCGGCGCGATCGCCAACCTGGCGGCGGTGATCACGATCAGCACCCCCGACCGGCTGATCATCGGCGCCAGCGGCGCGGTGTCGGCCATGATCGGTGCCTACCTTGCGCTGTTCCCGGGCGCGCGGCTCGGGGTGGTGGTGCCGTTGGGGTTGTTCCTGCAGTTCGTCAAGGTGCCGGCGGCATTGCTGATCGGGGTGTGGGCGCTGCTGCAACTGGTGTTCACCTTCATCGGCCCGGCGTTCGGCGCGGTGGCGTGGTCGGCGCATCTGGCCGGGTTCGCGTTCGGCGGCGGGTTTGCACTGCTCGCGCGCGCCGGCATTGCACGGCGCATGCGGCGCAAGCGGGGGTATTGAGCGGCTTTCGCATCGACTGAAATCAGTGCTCGTATAGGAGCGACGTAAGCCGCGACCGCGCAGAACTCACGATTCATGCGCAGGTCGCGGCTCACGTCGCTCCTACAAAAGCTACTTGCAGATTACTGAGCGACTTACAATCCCCGCATGGCCAAGACGCTCTACAAAGTCACCTTCTTCAACGCCGGCAAAATCTACGAGCTGTACGCGCGTCGGGTCAGCTCGGGCGCGCTGTGGGGGTTCACCGAGGTCGCCGAGCTGGTGTTCGACGTCAATGCCGGCGTGGTGGTCGACCCGACCGAGGAGCGGCTGCGCGACGAGTTCGGCCACACCCGCGTGCTGCACCTGCCGATGCAGAGCATCGTGCGGATCGAGGAGGTTGAGCGCAAAGGCCAGTCGGCGATCCGCGATGCCACCACCGGCGAAAAAGTGGTGACGCCGTTCCCGCTGCCGGCCAAACCGCGCTGACAAGAGCGGTCGACAGTTTCGACTGCGGGTAGAAATCCCGGCCCCCCGTTTCGGCATTGAGATTTCAGCTTCTCTAAGCCGGCGTGGTGGTGAACCAGGGGCAGGCCGGGCCGGTCGACTCAGCCGTCGGGGGTGACCGTGGTAGCCGCTTTCGTCAACGGCTTCTTCAGCTCAGCCAGCGCCGCGGCGATGTAGCTGTCGCCCGCGAGTACTTCGCCGGCATTCCTGCCTGCCACGTCGTCATCGCCGCTCAGGTGGCGCGGCAGGCTGGCTTCGGTGTAACGCGCGCGCGCGGCTTCGGCGTCCTCGCCCTGCGCCCGCAGGACCACATCGGGCACGATGCCAAGCGCCTGGATCGACTTGCCACTCGGCGTGTAATAGCGCGCGGTGGTGAGCTTGACCGAGTCGCCGTTGTCGAGCGGCAACACGGTCTGCACCGAGCCCTTGCCGAAGGTGCGGCTGCCGATCACGCGCGCGCGGCCGTTGTCGCGCAGCGCGCCGGCCAGCACTTCCGAGGCGCTCGCCGATCCGGCATCGACCAGCACCATGATCGGCGCGCCGTTCAGGCGGTCGCCTGGGGTCGCGCCGAACTCGCTGTCACTGATCGCAATGCGACCGCGGGTACTGACGATCCTGCCGCTCTCAAGCAGTGCATCGGCGATCTGCACCGCCGACGTCAGCAGGCCACCGGGGTTGCTGCGCAGGTCCATCACTAGTCCGCGCAGGTTGCCGCCGGCCTGGGATTTGAGCGCTTCCAGCTGGCGTTCGAAATCGGCAGCGGTGTCGGCCTGGAACGCGGCGATGCGCACGTAGCCATAGCCCGGTTCGAGCAGGCGGCTGCGCACGCTGGCGATGCGGATGATCTCGCGTTCGATGGTGACGTCGAAGGGTCTGTCGCGGCCTTCCCGGGTGATCGTCAATATCACCACGCTGCCGGGCAGGCCGCGCAGCGGTGCCGAATTGTCGCCTTCGTCGATCTTGAACGGAGTACCGTCGATGGCGATGATCAGGTCACCGGACTTGATGCCGGCACGCGCCGCCGGGGTGTCGTCGATCGGCGCGATCACCCGCAAGGTGCCGTCGGGCTGGCGCTGCAACTCGATGCCGATGCCGCCATAAGCGCCCCGTGACAGCTCGTCGAAATTGTCCGCGGCGCTCTTCTCGAAGTAAACGCTGTGCGGATCCAGGTCGAACAGCAGGCCGCGGATCGCCGACTGCATGAGCTTGGCGTCGTCGATGGGCTCGACATAGGCCTGCTTCACCGCCGTGTATACCGCGACGTAGCGGCGGATTTCGTCCAGCGGCACTTTGGAGTCGATGCCGGTGTCGGCTCTGGCGCCGGCCAGGGTCTTCGGCTGCGGTGCCTCGGTCGGCGC
>JALZKJ010000098.1 GCA_030859305.1 Pseudomonadota bacterium
GTGCAGGCCCGGGCCGGGCGAATCATCGCGATCGACACCAACCCGGGCAAGTTCGAACTCGCGCGCCTGATGGGCGCGACCGACTGCGTCAACCCGAGCGATCACGACCAACCCGTGCAGGACGTGATCGTCGAGATGACCGACGGCGGCGTCGATTTCAGTTTCGAGTGCATCGGCAACGTGCAGGTGATGCGCGCGGCGCTGGAGTGCTGCCACAAGGGCTGGGGCGAGTCGGTGATCATCGGCGTCGCCGGCGCGGGCCAGGAGATCAGCACCAGACCGTTCCAGCTGGTGACCGGGCGGGTGTGGCGCGGCTCGGCGTTCGGCGGCGTCAAGGGCCGTACGCAGTTGCCGGGTATGGTCGAGCAGGCGATGCGCGGCGAGATCGATCTGGACCCGTTCATCACCCATGAGCTGCCGCTGGAGCGGATCAACGAAGCGTTTGACCTGATGCACGCGGGCGAGTCGATCAGGACCGTTATCCGCTATTGATCTGCTTTTTTCGCTCGTCATCCCCACGAACGCCGGGATCCATCCTGATCTTGATGTTGCTCTTTCGCACCCAGGTGGTGCCAAAGTCAAAATGGATCCCAGCGTTTGCTGGGATGACGGGTGACAACGAGGGGAGTCCGCATGCAACGCATCGAAAACCACGCCTGTTTCAACGGCCGCCAGCAGGTCTGGCAACACGCATCCAGCACGCTCGACTGCACGATGAAGTTCGCCGTCTACCTGCCACCGCAGGCCGAACACGCACCCTGCCCGGTGCTGTACTGGCTGTCCGGGCTGACCTGCAACGAACAGAACTTCATCAGCAAAGCCGGCGCGCAGCGCCATGCCGCCGAGCACGGCGTGATCCTGGTCGCGCCCGACACCAGCCCGCGCGGGGATGACGTCGCGGACGGCGAAGGCTTTGATCTCGGTCTCGGCGCGGGGTTCTACCTCAACGCGACGCAGCCGCCGTGGTCGCGCCATTACCGCATGTACGACTACGTCGTCGAGGAACTGCCGGCGCTGGTCGATGCGCATTTCGACACCACCACCGCGCGCGCGATCAGTGGCCACTCGATGGGCGGCCACGGCGCGCTGGTGATCGCGCTGAAGAACCCGGGACGCTATCGCAGCGTGTCGGCGTTCTCGCCGATCGTCGCGCCCTCACAGGTGCCGTGGGGCGGGAAGGCGTTCTCGACCTACCTCGGCGACGATCGCGCCGCGTGGCGCGCGTGGGATGCGACCGCCCTGGTCGCCGGTGTGCGCGAGCGGCTGCCGTTGTTGATCGACCAGGGCGATGCCGATGAATTCCTGGCCGGACAACTCAAGCCGGAACTGCTGGTCGCGGCGTGCGCAAAGGCTGGCCATCCGCTGGAGCTGCGCATGCGGCCGGGCTACGACCACAGCTACTACTTCATCGCGAGTTTCATCGGCGAACACATCGCGCATCACGCGCGGGCGTTGAAAGCTTGATCCACGTCGTCAGACCGGTTTTCGTAGGAGTGGTCCATAGCCGCGAGCTCTGGTTTATCGCAAGGTGCAGAGCTCGCGGCCATGGGCCGCTCCTACGGATTAACGCGGGTTGCCCGGGTGGCGAAGTTTGCTATTCGACGAGCTTGAAATCGGTATAGGCGAATCGCTCGTCGCGCAGCACGCTGTCGCCGCGCGCGATGTCCAGCGGGTTGGCGAACATCGGCCCGGCCGCGACGCAGGTGTGGAATTCGCCGTTCTCGCCGCACGGGTCGCAGGCATCGGGTAAGGCACGCAACAACGCTTCGTCGAAAGCGCGTCCGCTGAACCGGTCATCCAGTTGTTGAGTGTCCACGCAGCACAACGAGGCCTGCAGGCCAGCGGCAATCATTTCGCGCGCCAGCACTGCGGTGTCGGCGCCGAACAACGGGAACAACGGCGTGCATCCGAGCCGCGCGCACAGCGCCTCGCGCCACGCCCTGATATCGGCCAGGAACAGATCACCGTAGGCGATGTGGTCGATATCCGGCCAACGAGTACCTGCCTCGTCCAGCGCGCCCGCGAATGAGCCTTCGTAACTGATGTTGTCGGCACGCTGCGGAATCCACGCCTCGATCACCGGCAACCCCGCCGCGTCGGCCTGCGCGTGCAGCACGTCGCGGCGGATGCCCTGCATCGAGATGCGATCAAAACCTTCGGTCAGCGTGGTCAACAGGCCGACCACGCGCACGTCGTCGTATTGGCGCAGGGTGTGCAGCGTCCAGGCCGCGTCTTTGCCACCGCTCCATGACAGCAGCACGTCTTTCATTGCGAAGCATCCCCCCGGGTTGAAAAATCAGCCGGCTCTGACGTCGCGCAGCTCCCAGCCCGAGCCGGCCAGCAAGCGCAACCGATGCTTGAGCAGGTTGCCGGGGATGCTGGTAGTCACGATCAGGTCGACATGCAGGTCGTCGTGCTCGCCTTTCACCACGGCGTTCGGGTCGGTGGCACCAAGCGTGGGATCGACGTTGTCGGGGTCGTCCTGCATCGCGCGCCAGCGCTCGAACAGGTGATTGTCGCGCAGTGCCGCCTGCAGTTCCCCGGCGAGTCCCTCCGCGCTTTGCGAGTTGAAGTTCAGCGAGGCATCGCTGCCGCGTGTGCGGACGCCGTCGGGCAAGGTGATGTGGTAACGCGTGGCCATCGTCGTGTCCGGTGGTTGCTGTGTCGACAAGCCTAAGCGTGTCGACATTGGATTTCCGTGAAGTCGCTTGTCCCCAGCGCATGGCCGATGGTGACGGGCACGACGAGGCTTGCCGCCGCCGAACGACGCGCCCCGTCCCGAGTCAGTGCGTATGCGCGCCGTGCCCCTTCGGGCAATGGCAGACCGCGGTCGGGCCGAACTCGCTACCGAAGGTCTGGCCATCGCGATGACGCTGCCAGTAGAAATTCGGGGCTTTCTCGCCGCGGTTGCCGATCTCGGCCATGTCGGCAGCGACGTCGAACAGGCGGCCATCGACCATCACGTAACGGGTGTCGATGGTGGCGCGGATGTCCTCCAGCGGATTGGCATTGAGCACCACCAGGTCGGCCTGCTTGCCGACTTCCAGCGAGCCGATGTGCTGGTCCAGCCCCAGGTATTCGGCGCCATCGAAGGTCGCCGCGCGCAGCGCCTCGAACGGGCTGAAGCCGCCCTGCACCAGCATCCAGGTTTCCCAGTTAGGGCTCAATCCCTGCAGCTGGCCGTGGCCGCCGACCTGGATCTTGACACCCGCATCGCGCAGCTTCTTGACCGATCTGGCCACCTCGATATGCCAGTAATCCCAGTCCGGCGCGATCTCGCGGCGGATGCTGCGCGCATCCAGCGTCTCGCGCGGGAAGAAGCGGTTGAGCTTCGGGTCTTCCCATACATTGTCGCGCGCGTACCACCAGTATTCGCCCGACAGGCCGCCATAACTCACCACCAGCGTCGGCGTGTTGCGCACGTCGGTCTGCGACCACAGCTCGACGACATCCTTGTACAGCGGTGCGACCGGAATGTTGTGTTCGATGCCGGTGGCGCCGTCGAGGATCATCGTCATGTTGTGCTGGAACGTGCTGCCGCCCTCCTCGACCACCAGCATGCCCAACTCGCGCGCGGCCTGGTTGATCTGCTGGCGCTGGTCGCGGCGCGGCTGGTTGTAGCTCTTGACCGAGAACGCGCCGTTGGCCTGCATCCGGCGCAGGTGGCTGCGGGCGTCGTCGAGCGAGTTCACCACCGCCTTGAACGAGCCGTCGGCGCCGTACAGGATCGTGCCGGTCGAGAACACGCGCGGGCCGACCATGCGCCCGGCCTTGAGGAGTTCGGCTTCGGAGAACACGAATTCGGTGGTCGCCGACGGGTCGTGCAGGGTGGTGAAACCGAACGCCAGGTTGGTGTAGTACGCCCAGTTCTGTTGCGGGATCACGCCCTGGCCGAAGTGCGCGGCATGCGCGTGCGCGTCGACGTAGCCCGGCACGATGGTCTTGCCGCTGGCGTCGATCACGTTGGCACCTGCGGGAATCCGCACCGCAGTGCCGACCGCTTCGATCACGTCGCCACGCAACACGATCGTGCCGTTCTCGATCACTTCCTGTGCGTTCTCGGCATCGCGCATGGTGACGATGCGCGCGTTGGTGAACGCGACCACTGCGTCGGGCCGGTCCACCGGCACGCTCAGGCCGACCGGGGTGCCGCCGCCGTGGACCGGCTTGGCGATTTCGGCCGGCGCACCCGGCAGGAACGCAAACGCCTGGTTGAGGTCGCGCGAGTGGTAACGATCGCCAACCATCCAGTGCAGCGTTGTGGAATCCGCGCCCCAGTGCAGGTAACTGCCGACATCGGCGCTGACTTGCGACACCGGCAATGCCTTGCTGTCCTTGGACAGTTCGACAGCTTGGCCGGTGGTCATCAGCGGTGTGACATAGGCGTTGAACAGTTCGGTGAACGCGACCCACTTGCCGTCCGGACTGATGGTGACCGCATCCACGTACTTGAGGTTGTAGACCTCGCGCGGCTCCTCGCCGTGCAGGCCGACCGACATCAGTTTCTTCTCGAGTCCGCTGCCGGTGAGGTAATAGATGCGCGTGCCGTCGGCGTTGAACTGCGGCGACTGACCGGCTTCGGCCACGCGGACGGCTTTGCCGCCGCCGGCCGGCATCACGTAGACACCGCGATCGCCTGACCACAGGCTGCCGGTGAGGCCGCCACCGCCGGTCTTCGAATACACGATGCGGGAGCCATCGGGCGAGAATTTCGGCCCGTAATAAAAGCCCTTCTCGTCGGTGAGCCGTCTGCCCATGCCACCGCCGCTCGCATCGCGCACGTAGATCGCAGCCATCGCCGCGTCGGACCAGGTGGTGTAGAGCAGCTTGCGGCCGTCAGCACTGAAACTGGGCTGGTATTCGTACAGCCCCTCGTTGCCGGTCAGACGCTCGGGCTTTCCATCGGGCAGGCGCTTGCGCCACAGCTTGCCGACCGCATGGAACACCAGCGTGTCGCCGTTGGCGCCGGTCGCCACGTCGCGGATCATCTTCGGCGCGAAGCTGCCTTCCTCGATCTTCTGCTCGAACCGCAGCGCTTCGGTGACGGTCTGTTCGACCGTGGCGGTGAACGGGATGTTGCGCGCCGCGCCGCTGGCGATATCGACGTTCCAGAACTTGCCCTGCGCCCACACCACCACCGATCGCGAATCCGGCAACCAGTCGAAGTTCGCGTACGGCCCGAAGATCGCCCACGCCTCCTGCATATCGTGGCTGAGGCCATCCCATACCGGTCGCACTTCGCCGCTGGCGAGGTCCATCACGTGCAACACCGACTTGTCGCGCACGCGTTTTACGAACGCCAGCGACTTGCCGTCGGGCGATGGTTGCGGCCGCACCGCACCGCCCGGAGTGGCGATCAGGGTGTCGGTCTTGCCGGTCTGGCGATCCAGCCGCTTGATCGCATAGATCACGTCGTGGGGGTTCTTGTTGTACTGGAACGTCGGGCCTTTGCTGACGTCCTCGGAGAAATACACATAGCGGCCATCCGGCGACACGGCCGGTTCGCCGAGGTCCTGCTGGTCGTTCTTCTTACTGGTCAGTTGCAGGCCTTGGGTGCCGCCGGCCACGTGGTACATCCACAACTCGCCGGCGCCGAGCGAACGCTCGGAAGTGAAATGCTTGCGGCCGATCAGGTACTGGCCATCCGGCGTCCACGTCGGGTTGTTGAGCAGGCGGAAGTCTTCACTGGTGACCTGCACCGGATCGCTGCCGTTGATCCCGACGCGCCACAGGTTGTTGCCGCCGCCGCGATCGGAAGTAAACGCCAGCGCCGCACCGTCGGGCGAATAGCGCGGCTGCACGTCCCAGGCCGGGCCGCGGGTGATGCGCTGCGCGTTGCCGCCAGCGATGGGCAGGCGGTAGATATCGCCGAGCATCGAAAACACGATCTCGCGGCCGTCGGGCGACACATCCAGGTCGAGCCAGGTGCCTTCGTCGGTGTCGAAGCGCACCGTTTTGGTCGGACCGTGCGCGGCGTTGACGTCCCATTTCGAGGCGCCCACGGCGTCCTCGCCAGGCTTGCGCCCGCCCCTGGCGGTCTGCAGCGGCGCCTCGGCCGGATCGGTGCCAACCGGGTCCAGCGCGTCCTGCTCGAGTTGCACCCGGTCGTCGGGCTCGCTGGTATCGCGGTCCTGCGGCACGGGCTGCGGCACGGGCTGGGGCACGGGTGTTGGCGGCGGATCCTGCGCCAACGCCGGCGCGGCGATCGAAGTGGAAAGGGCGCTGGCGAGCGCGAGGACGAGCAGGCGGCGATTGAGGGTCATATCGAGGCAGCTTCAGCGGACAAAGACCGCAGCCTACCCCGCGGCAACTCTGGATGCTCTAGGCAATAAGTACTGCGGTGTCGTCGTTGCCCTTTGAAAAGGGATGGAGGGGGATTTGCTCTTGCTTGCCGATCATCCTCGAACCAGTCTTTGAGGATGGCGAAGCTGGCCTGCTGCAAACCGTGACCCGCAGCAGGCCTTGCGGTCTGCGGGCTCATGCTGCAGCGCGGCGCATCATCAACCACGCATTGGCGCGCGCTCAGCGTCGGCGGCTGATCCCGACCGGCAGCGACGACACGCGACGCATCTCGCCATCGTCCAGCAATGCCGGATCCTTGAGCATGGCGACGGCGAAGTCGTGCGCGTCGTTGCCCCAGAACAAGACGTCGTCGATTGCGAGCGTCGGCACGCCGTACACGCCAGCGGCGATCGCGGCCTCGGTGTTCGCGCGCAAGGCGGCCTTGGTGGCGTCGGCACCGAGCAGCGCCGCATCGATGACGAGCGTCTCAATCAGCGGCGCCAGCGCCTCGATGCTGTCAGCCGCGTGGCCCTGGCCCCAGATCCAGTCGAACACCGCATCGACGGTTTCCGCCGTGCAGCCGGCGGCAATGCACAAGCGCAACGCCGGTAGCGGATTGAATGGATGCGCCGGCGGAAATTTCAGCGACACGCCTTCCTGCCGTGCCTGCCACAGCACGTGGCGATAGGTGAATTCGCGTTTGCCGGCGATCTCCGCCGGGCCTTTCTGGCCGTGCGCATCGAGCACGGCGGCGAACATCACCGGCACCGGCAGGACCGCGTGTCCCGCACGGTCGCGCAGGGTCTTGACCTTCTGCCAATGCAGATACGAGAACGGCGAGATGAAATCGAAATACCAGCGGATCACTGCTGTCCGGCTCATCGCTGTCTCCTTCATCAGTGCCACGCGCCGAGGATCAATCCGTACAGTGCGAACTGCAGCATGTGGTAGCAGCTGTGGATCTGCGGGATAGGCGGCATGTTGCGGCTCCGGTGGCGAGGAAGCGCAGGTTGCAGCTCAAGGCGGTGTGACGCGGCTAACGCACCACATCCCCCGCCGGGTACGCGCGCGGCAGTCCACCGTTCTCGCGCGGCACCAGCGGGCGCAGATAACGGTCGCGCAGTTCGGTCTGGCGGCTGCGCATCTCGATCGCGCGACCGTCCATCCACACCTGCAGAGCGACTGCATTCACCTCCAGCGGGTCGCCGCTCCATAGCACCAGGTCGGCGCGCTGACCAGGGGCGATGCGGCCGACTTCAGCAGCGACGCCGAACGCCTGCGCCGGCACCGAGGTCAACCCGGCCAGGCCGGCTTCCCACGGCAATCCGGCGGCCACGGCGTTGCCGGCAAGTTGACGCATCTTGCGCGCGTTGTGCGAGCCACCGCTCTGGCTGAAGCCCACGTCGACACCGGCCGCGTTCAGGCGCGCGGCGTTCTGCATCGTTGCCCCGATCTGGTCGAAGTCGGCCGGCAGGTTGGCCAACGGATTGACCAATACCGGCACGTCGGCGGCGGCGATGTCCGCGGCCAGTTTCCAGGCCTCCGAGCCGCCCGCGATCGCGATGCGCACACCGTGCCGTTTCGACCAGCGCAGCAGCTGGCGGATGTCGGCGGCGCGATGCACGCTGACCACCACCCGCCCGCCGCCGTCCAGGTACGTCGCCAATGTGCGACGGCCGGCCGGGGTCAGCAACGCCGCGTTGGCATCGGGCGCGATGCGTCCGCGCACCTCGTCGATCAGCTGGTCCAGGATCATCCACTGCGCCGCGCGCGAATTGCCGCTCAGGCCCGAGGCGCCGCTGCCGAGATCGACGAACAACACCTTCGGCCCGACCGGATCGGGGCCGCCGTCCAGGCGCATCACCGCGCCCTGGCCGCCGATGATCGAACCGCCGCCGGTGCTGTCGGCACCGAGCAGGGTCCAGCCGATGCCTTCCACGCGCGCGACCGGAATCAGCACCGACGCCGGGTTGTAGGCCAGGGTCACGTCGAACTCCGGCCGCACCGTCATCTGCTTGGTCTCGGCGCCGAGGCCGAGAGCACCATCGACGGTCGACTTCTCGCCCGACACTTCTTCCAGGCCGATTTCGGTGATGCCGCCAAACAGCGTCGGTGTCAGCGGCCGGTTCTGCGCGTCAACCACCTGCGCGCCGGCCGGTGCGGTCAAGCCTCTGCCGACCGCGCGCACGGTGCCGCCGCTGACCAGAACGTCGGCGTTCTGCAACGTGCCCTGCACGCCGGCGGTGTGCACGGTGGCGTTGCGGATCAGCAGAGCCTGCCCCGGACTTGATCCGGGGTCCTGTGCGGACACACCCGTGGTGGCGAGCAGCATGGCGATGGCCAGAACACTCTTGGCCGTCATCCCTGCCAACACGCGGATCCCTTGACGTTGCCTTTGGCCACCGATCGTGGCGGGAGTCACTGGGTTCCCGCGTACGCGGGATTGACGAGCAGGAACGAACCGGCTCATTGCACACCTCCCATGATTTCGCCCTGGACGCGATCACCTTGCCCCAACATGAAATCCGACCGCGGTTGCCGCGACGGATCATTGCGATCGT
>JALZKJ010000126.1 GCA_030859305.1 Pseudomonadota bacterium
GTTCCAGCGCGCGCTCGACCCGGCCGGTGCGCGCGGCGGTGTACAGCGCCGGCTCCAGCGGTTCGCCGATGGCCGGCGGCGGTTCGATGTCGCGCTCATCGGCTGGTTCGTCGTCCAGGTGGATCAATATCGGCTCGGCCGGAGCGACCCGCTGCAACCCCAGGTGCACCGCCGGCGATGCCAGCGCGAACCCGATCACCCACGCCCAGCGCGCGCCGCCGCTCATCAGGCCGGGCCACGTCAGCATCAGCACCATGGCTGCCAGCAACGCGATCGCGACGGCCACGCCGAGGCCGCGCCACGCCCCGCGATCGACTTCGTCCAGACCCTGCAGGTGATCGCGCAGCGCGCCGCCGTCGCGCTCGAGTCCCTGCCAGACCGGCCAGATGCGCCACAGCGCCAGCACGAAAATCCCGCCGACGACGCTCAACCCCAGCACCGCCGGCAACGAACCCGACGCCAGCAGCGCCGACAACGGCCACGCCGCCAGCACGGCCAGCACCGCGATCGCCGCGGCCCACAGGCCGGCCAACGCCAAGCCGTCACGTTGCCAGGCCGGCCACGACACCAGTTCGACCCGCCGGCGCCAAGCCGCGATCGACAATGCCAGCGCCGGCTGCGCGAGCACGCCGGCGACCGCCGCGACCACGCCGCCGAACCAGGTCAGCAGGCACAACCCGATGCCCGCCACGAACGCCAGCGCCATCGACCAAGGCGCCGACCGCGGCTCGGAGTTGCCGGGCGCGGATTTGCCGGTCCGGCTCGTGACAGCAGTGGTTTTGCCGGACTCAGGCATCTGTGCCCCAGTCTTCGCTCATCGGATCGAGGGCCTGGGTAGGCGGCAGCTGCAGGTGGAACCCGCGCGCGACCAGGTTCTCGCGCACTACCGTGGCATCGCCGCGGGCGAGTTTGCGCTCCGGCGTCAACGCCACTTCGAACACGAACCGCAGCGCGCCCAGCCGCGCGCGGACGGGTGCGGGAACGCGCTCGAAATCATCGCGCGTGGCCAGGAACACGTAGGTGTCGTCCTTGCGGAGACTCTTGTAGACGAAGGCTTGCATGACTGGTCGGGGGACGTCCTGCGCAGCGAAACGTGGCCCACAGCATAACGTCACGTTCGCCAGGCGCGCAGGAGCAGGGCAACGCGCTTGCGACTGCGAGCGACTCAGTGGTAGCCGGCGTCGGCGGCGATCTTGCCCTTGAACACGCTGTACGACCACCAGGTGTAACCGAGGATCGCCGGCAGCAGCACCACCAGCCCGGCCAGCACGAAGCCCTGCGACGACGGCGGCGACGCGGCGTCCCAGATGCTCAGCGC
This sequence comes from Pseudomonadota bacterium, assembly GCA_030859305.1. GTDB lineage: Bacteria > Pseudomonadota > Gammaproteobacteria > Xanthomonadales > Xanthomonadaceae > Lysobacter_K. The sequence goes on from JALZKJ010000126.1 coordinate 1,319, forward strand.
CGGCGGCACGATGTTCGGCCAGATTCCCAGCACCAGCCCGGCGAAACCCAGCGCGAAGAAACACAGGGTCAGCACGAACGGGCGGGCATCGCGGCCCTCGTCCATCACCGCGCGCCACAGCAGGAATGCATTGATCAACGCGAGCGCCGGCACCGGCGCCAGCCACCAGAAATTCCCGCTCTCGAACCAGCGCGCCATGATCCGCGAGTCCAGGAACGGCAGCCACGCGCTGACCAGGCCCATGAACGCGACCACCACCATCACCAGCGGCCGGGTCAGGTTGCGCGCGATAAGCTGCATGCGCCCCTCGGTCTTGAGAATCAACCAGCACGCGCCGAGCAACGCGTAGCCGAATACAACCGCCACCCCGGTCAGCATCGAGAACGGACTGAACCAGTCGAACATGCCGTTCATGATCCCGCCACCGACGTACTTGCCTTCCTGCAGCGGCATGCCCTCGACCAGCGCCCCGAGGATCACCCCCTGCGCGAACGCCGCGAACATCGAACCCAACGCGAACGCCGCGCCCCACGCCGATTTGGCGCGCGTGGCCTTGAAACGGAACTCGAACGCGACCCCGCGAAAGATCAGCGCGATCAGCATCAGCAGCACCGGCAGGTACAGCGCCGACAGCACGATCGCGTACGCCTTCGGGAACGCCGCCAGCAACCCCGCACCACCGAGCACGAGCCAGGTCTCGTTGCCATCCCAGATTGGCGCCGCGGTGTTCATCATGTGGTCGAGCTGGGCCTCGTCCTCCGCGAACGGCGCCAGGATGCCGAGTCCGAGCACGAAACCGTCGAGCAGCACGTACATCAACACGCCAAAACCAATGACGCCGAACCAGATGACGGGTAGCCAATACTCCATCGTCACTCCTCGCGCATTTGTTGAACCCCCTCTCCCCCACGGCTTTTCGTGGGGGAGAGGGTTGGGGTGAGGGGGGCTGTTGCTTCTGAATTTGCACGGGCCGAAAGCAGCACCAGGAGCACTCGCATATGAGGGGCTCGCCCCCTCACCCCGACCCTCGTCCGGCCCTCAGGCATAGCCTGAAGGCGCTCATCCACGTGCGCGACAACGGCTCGCAAACGCGCCTCTTCGCCCCCCGCTAGCGCGGGAGAGGGAGTAAGCGCGCCGATGCCCGAAAGATTCATGCGCCACCCTCCTCCATCGATTTGTTCCCCACCGACAACGGCCGCATCGGCGTCTTCTCGCCTTCGTCGGAATCCGGCGCCGACTCGTGCGGCAACGGCCCCTTGCGCACCAGCTTGAACAGGTACCAGGTGCCGGCGCCGAACACGATCGCGTACGCCACCGCAAAGGTGATCAGCGAGAACAGCACTGCGGCGGCCTGGATGTTCGGGCTGATCGCATCGGCGGTGCGCAGCAGGCCGTACACCACATAGGGCTGGCGGCCGATCTCGACCACATACCAGCCGGCCAGGATCGCCACGAAGCCTGAGAATGTCAGCGCGCGCCAGCCGTTGAGTGCCCAGCGGCCGAAGCTTGAACCTGCATCGAACAGCTGCCCGCGCCGCCACGCCCACAACGACGCCAGCGTCAGTAGCAGCATCGCCAGCCCGAGCCCCACCATCACCCGGAACGCAAAGAACACCGGCGCCACCGGAGGCCGCTCACTGGCCGGCACCGCGGTCAGCGGCTGGATCTCGCCGTCCCAGCTGTGGGTCAGCACCAGGCTGCCGAGGCGCGGGATCGCGACCTCGTAATCGTTGCGTTCCGCGGCCGCATCGGGCACCGCGAACAGCACCAGCGGCACGCCTTCGCCGGCCGGTTTGTGCCGCCAGTGCGCTTCCATCGCCGCCAGCTTGGTCGGTTGATGCTCGCCGACATTGAGGCCATGCAGATCGCCGACGAAGATCTGCAGCGGCACCGCGATCGCCGCGAACGCCACCGCCAGTTTCAACATGCGTCTGCCGGCCGCGACATGCACGCCGCGGCGCAGATAACCGGCGCTGACGCCGCCGATCACAAAGCAGGTGGTGATGAACGCGGCCAGCACCATGTGCGTGAGCCGGTACGGGAACGAGGGATTGAAGATGATCTCCCACCAGCTCACCGGCATGAATATCCCGTCGATGAGCTCGTGCCCCTGCGGCGTCTGCATCCAGCTGTTGGCCGAGATGATCCAGAACGTCGAGATCAGCGTGCCCAGCGCGACCATGCAGGTGGCGAAAAAATGCACGCGGTGCGAGACGCGCTTCCAGCCGAACAGCATCACCCCGAGGAACGTCGCCTCCAGGAAGAACGCGGTCAGCACTTCGTAACTCAGCAGCGGCCCGAGGATGTTGCCGGCGCGTTCGCTGAGCACCGCCCAGTTGGTGCCGAACTGGAAGCTCATGACGATGCCCGACACCACGCCCATGCCGAACGAGATCGCGAAAATCTTCAGCCAGAAGAAGTAAAGGTCGCGCCACAGCGCTTCGCGGGTGCGCAGCCAGCGCCATTCGAGGAAGGCCAGCCAGCTCGCGAGTCCGATCGTGAACGCGGGAAACAGGATGTGGAACGAGATCACGAAGCCGAACTGGATCCGTGAAAGAAGCAGGACGTCCACGCAACGCGCCTCCACGGCACGCGGGGTGTGCCGCGCCGACTATTGTGCGCCGCGTCATGCGGCCGGTAAACCCGATCCATGACAGATGGCCCAATAGCATGGAAGCGCAGGCTGTTAACCTGCGGCGGTTTCCGCATGAGTACCTGACCCGATGCGCCTTGCCCCGATGCGCCTTGCCACATTAACGCTTGCCCTGTCGTTTACCGCCGTGCTCTACAGCGCCGCCACGCCAGCGCAAACGCCGACCCCAATCACGCTCGAACAGACCATGGCCGACCCCGACTGGATCGGTCCGCCGGTCGAACAGTTCTGGTGGTCGTGGGACGGCCAGCGCGCGCAGTACCAGCTCAAGCGCGAGGGCGAAACCATCCGCGACACCTGGCAGCGGGGCATTGCCGGCGGCACCCCGATGCGCCTGGATGGCGCCGCGCGCGCCGAACTGGACGCCGCCAACCCGGTGTTTGATAGCCAGCGCACGCGCATGGCATTCGTACGCAACGGCGACATCTTCGTGCGCGACCTGCGCAGCGGCGCGCTGACCCAGGTCACCCGCAGCGACGCCAGCGAATCGCGTCCGCAGTGGAGCAGCGACGGCAACCTGGTATTCCGCGTCGGCAACGACTGGTTCCAGTGGCGCGCCGGCAGCGGCGTCAGCCAGGCCGCATCGATCAAGGCCGAGAAGGACCCGGCCGCCAAGCCCGAAGCCGACGACCTGCGCGAGCGCCAACTGGCGATGTTCGAAACCCTGCGCACCGAACGTGCGCGCCGCGACGCCGTGCGCGAACAGAACGACAGCTGGCGCGCGGCCGACCCGACCCGCGCGCCGAAGCCGACCTACCTCGGCGACAAGGTCGAGATCATCGACAGCGCGTTGTCGCCGACCGGCCAGTGGATGCTGGTGGTCACCCAGGTCAAGGAAGCGGCCAAGGGACAGGCCAGCAAGATGCCCAGATACATCACCGAGTCCGGCTACGAGGAGTTCGAGGAAGCCCGCACCCGCGTCGGCCGCAATGCCCCGCTGCCGCACACACTGTGGCTGGTCGATGTCGCCAACGCCAAGGCCAGTGAAGTCAAGTTCGACGGCCTGCCCGGCATCGGCGCCGACCCGCTTGCCGCGCTGCGCAAGGCGGCCAAGCAGGATCCGCTCAAGGGCAACCGCGACGTGCGGGTGGAAACCGACGGCGACGGCAGCGGCCCGGCGATCCACTGGAGCAATGACGGTCGCAACGTCGCGCTGCTGCTGCGCACAGTCGACAACAAGGACCGCTGGCTGGCCACGGTCGACCTCGCCGATGCGACGTTGCAGACCCGCCATCGCCTGAGCGATAAGGCGTGGATCAACTGGAACTTCAACCAGTTCGGCTGGACGGCGGCTTCCGGTCAGGACGAGGGTGCGCTGTGGCTGCTGTCGGAACAGACGGGCTATTCGCACCTTTACCTCAGCACCGGCGGCGGCGCGCCGCGCGCGCTGACCTCGGGCGAGTGGGAAGTCTCACAGCCCATGTTGAGTGCCGATGGCCGCAGTTTCTACTTCATCTGCAACCGCGAATGGCCGGGCGACTACGAAGTCTGCGCGGTCGACCGCAGCGGCGGCGCCGTGCGCGAGATCACCGCGCTCGACGGCGTCGAGAACTTCGCGCTGTCGCCGGACGGATCCAGGTTGCTGGTGCGCCATTCCGACAGCTACACGCCGCCGCAGCTCGCCGTGATCAATACCGATGGCGAAGGCCTGGCGCAACTGACCGACACCCGCACGCCCGAATTCAAGGCGCGCACCTGGATCCAGCCCGAGTATGTGCGGGTGCCGTCCACGCACGGTGCCGGCACCATCTGGGGCAAGTACTACGGCCCGCAGACGCTGGAACCCGGCAAGCGATACCCGATCGTGATGTTCGTGCACGGCGCCGGATACCTGCAGAACGTGCACGACAAGTACCCCAACTATTTCCGCGAGCAGATGTTCCACAACCTGCTGGTGCAGGACGGCTACATCGTGCTCGACCTCGACTTCCGCGCCTCGGCAGGCTACGGCCGCGACTGGCGCACCGACATCTACCGGCAGATGGGCACCCCCGAACTCGAGGACTACCTCGATGGCCTGGCGTGGCTGGGCGCCAACAAGCAGGGCGACATCGATCGCGCCGGCATCTATGGCGGCAGCTACGGTGGCTTCATGACTTTCATGGCGCTGTTCCGCGAACCCGGCACCTTCAAGGCCGGCGCCGCCCTGCGCCCCGTCACCGACTGGTCGCAGTACAACCACGAATACACCAGCAACATCCTCAACACCCCCGAACTCGACCCCGAGGCGTACCGGAAATCCTCACCGCTGGAATACGCCGACGGCCTGCAGGACCACCTGCTGATCGCCCACGGCATGATCGACAACAACGTGTTCTACAAGGACTCGGTGATGCTGGCGCAGAAGCTGATCGAACTGCGCAAGGACAAATGGGAGCTCGCCAGCTACCCGATGGAGCGCCACAGCTTCGTGCACCCCGACAGCTGGTACGACGAGTACCGGCGGATATACGAGTTGTTCGAGGGGACGCTGAAGTAGCACGCGCACTGCGCCGGGTTCAGCACGCCCGGCCGCTCATGTTTTCGGCGTCGCCGCGTTGGCGGGGATGACGGCGCTCACGTAAGTGCCATTGGGGCCTGACTTGCCATTGGTGACACCTTGGCGCGTCCATAACGACCCTACGACAGCAGGGCGCGCAGGGTCGCCTTGATGCGCCGGCCTTCGTCATGGAAATAATCCCGCTCGTCGCGCCACGCCGGGAAACGCGCCTCGACTTCGCGCCAGAACGCGCGCGAATGGTCGGCGTGGATCAGGTGGCACAACTCGTGCACCAGCACGTACTCGAACGCCGAGGGCCGCGCCAGCACCAGCGACAGGTCGAGCACCAGCGAGCCATCCGGCGCCAGCGAACCCCACTGCGACGACATCACCTTGAACACCACACGCCGCGGCGCGCGCGGCAATCCCGGTAGATACCGCGGCAGCCAGCGTCCGACATCCACGCGCGCCTGCGCTTCGTAGAAATCGCGTATCGCGCGTTGCAGCGCCGCCGCGCCGGCGCGTGCGGCGACCGAGAACACGGCGTGATCGGTGCCCAGTGCGTCCGCATCGACACCCCTGTCCGGCTCATCGCCGACGCCGATCCTTTCCAGCCGCGTGTAACGCCCGTCCTGCCACTGCAACGGCAACAAGCGGTCGCGCAACGGCAACGACGTCGATTCACCGCGGCGCAACTGCGGACAGGCTTCCAGCGTGTAGCGGGCGATCTGCTGCGCGAGCCAGTCACGATGTTCGGCCACGAAGCGGTCGCCGCTGATCGCGCTGGCACGCAACGGCAGCGACAAGCGTGCGCCGCGATCATCAACCGACAGCTTGATCCGGCGCGAACGCGGATCGCGCACCCGCCGCACCACGATCGTGCGGCCGTCGTCCAGCAGGACCTCGATCGAGTCCGCTTCGATCGCGCGTGGTGTCGGTGCAAGCAGGCGGAACGGGTTGGGCATCAAGGGTTCCGTCGTGATCCGCAGGCATTGTAGGAGCGCTCCATTGTAGGAGCGGCCCATGGCCGCGAACTCCGGGCTCCGTCAGAATTCCAAAAGCTCGCGGCCATGGGCCGCTCCTACCGACAGAGGCGGCCCGCGGCACGGCAAGGTGACTACGCCTCGGCCTTGCTCAGCTTCAGGGCTTTTTCCAGCACCACGAACAGTCGCTTGACCTCGCCGCTCATCAGCGCGAAGCGCGCATCGAGTTCGGCGCGGGTGTCGTCGCGTTCGCTGCTTTCGAGTTGATCGACCGCGCCGTCGAGCAACTTGAACTTGCGCCCCACCAGATCCTCGCCGAGCACGAACGACACGTGGTCGTCGAGATTCAGTGCCAGCCGCGTGACCTGCTTGCCCGATTCCAGATGCTGGTTGATCTCGTTGCCCTGCAGTTCCATGCGCTGGCACTTGACCACCGCGCCCTGCTC
>JALZKJ010000133.1 GCA_030859305.1 Pseudomonadota bacterium
ACGGCCGCGGTGATGGCCGACAGCGCCGAGTGCAACACCCGGTTGCTGCGCAGCGCCTCGATGTAGGGCGCGCCGAGGAAAATCCACAGAAAGCACGGCGCGAACGTCACCCAGGTCGTCAGCACCGAACCGACGATTCCCGCCGCCATCGGCGACAGGCCGGTCTCGTGGCGGAACGCGCCCAGGTACGCCACGAACTGGACCACCATGATCAACGGCCCCGGCGTCGTCTCGGCCAGCGCCAGGCCGTCGAGCATTTCGCCGGGCGTGATCCATTGAAAGGTCTCGACCGCCTGCTGGGCGATGTAGGCCAGCACGGCGTAGGCGCCGCCGAACGTCACCAACGCGGCCTTGCTGAAAAACAGGCCCTGCTGCGCCAGGACGCTGCCGCTGCCAAACACGCCGATCACCGCCAGCACAGGCAGCCACCAGATGGCCAGCCAGGTCAGCGTGATCCGCACCGCGCGTGGCGTCGATGGCGTGGTGTGATGGAATTGACCGCTGCCCAGCTGGCGATCGATGAGGTACTCCGAAGAAGCGTCGGCCGCACCCGACGCCGGTGCGGGAAAGCTCCGCGGCAGCCACCAGCGGCCGGCCACTCCCAGCAATCCGGCCCCGAGGATGATCAACGGGAACGGCAGCTTGAAGAAGTAGATCGCCACGAACGCCAGCGCAGCGATCGCGACCATGACGCCATTCTTCAAGGCCTTGCGGCCGATCCGCAGCACCGCCTCGATCACCACCGCCAGCACCGCTGCCTTCAGCCCGAAGAACACGGCTTCCACCATCGGCACATCGCCGTAGAGGACGTAGACGATGCTCAGCGCCAGGATGGTGACGAAGCCGGGCAATACGAACAGCAGTCCGGCGATGATTCCGCCGAGCGTGCGGTGCAGCAGCCAGCCGATGTAGATGGCGAGCTGGGCGGCTTCGGGCCCGGGCAGCAACATGCAGTAATTCAGCGCGTGCAGGAAGCGCGCATCGCTGATCCATTTGCGTTGCTCCACCAGTTCGCGGTGCATCAAGGCGATCTGGCCGGCGGGGCCGCCGAAACTCATCAGCCCGATCCTGGCCCAGACCACGGTCGCCTCGCGCAACGGGATGTTCGTCGCGGATGCCGTTTGCGTGCCGATCGTGTTGGTCATCGGCAACCAGGAAGTGGCACGGGGTACATGCGCCGGAGTCTACATCGCGTCCTATGCAGGCCAACGCCGATGCAACTCGTCGATGACGAAAGCATGCGCGTGGCCACTGCCTTCGTTGGCGGCGGGCTCACGCAGATGAGGATGGTCGGCCGGGAGATCCCCGTGGACATGGTCGAGCATGGCAGCGTCGCCCGCCGGCCAGCTGCGCAGCGCTGCGAACAGGCCCAGCAACGCCAGGCCGCTCAATGCCGCCAGCGCCGCGCCGAGGCCCAGAGTCACGCCGAGCCAGCCGGCCAGCGGATAGGCAATCAACCAACATGCATGCGAGAGGGAGAACTGTGCGGCGAACACGGCCGGCAAGTCCGCGGCTTGCGCCGAGCGGCGCAACAGTCGCCCGCCCGGTGTCACCAGTCCGGCGTACGCCATGCCCAGCAGCGCCCAGGCGGGTAGCAGGGTCGACCAGCCCACCAGTTTCGGCGCCGCCGTCCACAGCAGCGTGGTCGCCAGCAGCGCCAGCACCATCAGCAGTGCCGACGACAGCATCGCGCGTCGATCGGAAACCCGGTCGAGCAGCCTGGGCAGCAGCAGCGCGACCAGCATCGAGCCGCCACCGAACGCGGCCAGCGCCCATGCGACCTGCTGCTCGCCGCCGTCCAGCACGCTGCGCACGATCACCACGGTGTTGACGAACACCATCGCGCCGCCGGCGGCCGCGCACAGGTTCAGCGCCAGCAGGCCGCGCAGGCGCGGCGTGTGCAGGTAGATCCGCATGCCGCGGATGGCCCGCGCGTACGGACCGCCGCTGGCGTGCGCCGCACTGGCGACCGGAAACACCGTGCGCAGCACCAGCACCGCCGACAGCACGAAGCCGACCGAGGTGCCGGCGAACAATCCATGGAAGCTGATGAGCGTCAGCAGCGCGGCGGCGAGGGCAGGGCTGAGCAGGGTTTCGAGGTCGTAGGCCAGGCGCGACAGCGACAACGCGCGGGTGTAGTCGCGTTCGTCGCCGAGGATTTCCGGAATCAGCGACTGGAACAAGGGCGTGAAGCCAGCAGACGCCGACTGCAGCAGCGCGATCAGCACGTAGATCTGCCATATCTCGGTCACGAACGGCAGCGCCAGCGCCACGCCGGCGCGTAGCAGATCGAGTGTGATCAGCACGGCCTTGCGCCGCGCCAGCGGCACGAACGCCGCCGCCAGCGGAGCCAGCAGCACATACACCGCCATCTTGATCGCCAGCGCGGTACCGAGCACCGCACCGGCGCGGTCGCCGGCGAGGTCGTAGGCCAGCAACGCCAGTGCGACGGTGGCCAGCCCGGTGCCGACCAGCGCAACGACCTGGGCGAGGAACAGCCGCCGGAACTGGGTGTGGCGAAGGATCCCGATCATCGGCCGCTCTCCGGGCGTCGCCCAACCTCAGCAAGCCGCCCCGACCAACACCAGTCGCGGCGGATCATCGTTACCGGGTCTTGCTGGCGGACTTGGCAGCAGCTTTCTCGGCATCGCAACGCGTCTTCAGCGCCTTGAATTCGGCATTGCGGGCTTCGCCTGCCTGCGAATGGAGCGCAGCCAATTGGGCACAGGCGGCAGCCGGTTTGGCTTCCTCGCCCATCATGCGATCGAACTGGGCGGGGTCGTGGGCGTGCGCCGGCGGGCCGAACAATGCGGACGCGGCGATCGCGGCGGAAACAAGCATCAGACGTACATCCATTTCACTACTCCGGGTGGGGATCGAATCAGGCAAGGGCTTGCCGGAACAACATCGAGGGAATGTCTGAAAAGGGGATCCAGTGACTTGCGGTGTTGCGAACCGAGGCACGAGCTCCGCGTTCGCGGCAGTGAGGATCAGATCGTGTGGTTATTCAAGGTTCCCGCAAAACCGGTCATTGATGGCCGGGTCTGAACAACCCCTGCTGGAAGCCGGCCACCTGCACCTGCACGGTCACAGGTTCGTTGCCGCGATTTTTCCAGTACCAGCCGTGGGTGCCATCGAACGGGGCGGTGAACGACCCCGAAGCGGTTCGCTGGGAGCGCTCGATCCAGTAGCTGGTGTATTCGTCGTCGGCCGCATCGGTGCGCTCGCCGTGCATGTCGACCGAAACCTCACCGCTGGCCGTCCAGTTGAACACCAGCGCGTCGCCGGTGGTCATTGCGGCCTTGATCTCGGCGCCTTTTCCGGGCGGCAGGGTCAGCGACATCGTGTCCTGGCGAAAGACACCATCGTGCTTGCCGACGACGCCTGCCTCGACCGGCTTGAGCGGTTGGCCAACGGCGTCGAGTCCGGTGTCCGCCGGCGTTGACGCGGGAAGCTCGGCCGCCCCCGCGCTGCCAGCGAGCACATCCAGCCCCAATCGGCTGCCGATGCCCGTCGGGTCGATGCCGTATTCGGCCGGCAGCACCGTGGTGACCAGGATCACCGCGGCCACCGCAGCGGCCAATGCGGTGGACTTGAGCAGACGCCGCGTCGACGGCAGTTCGTGGGGGATATTCGACATGGTGTTTCCTCGATTACGACATATTTGATTACTACAGGTTTGATTACTACATGTTTGCTTACGACATGTTTGCTTACGACATGTTTGATTGCGACAGGAAGTAGCCGGTGAGCTGATAGCCGATCAACACGAAGCCGGCGGTCATCAGTACCGCATTGGCGGTAAAGGCCTGGCGTGCGAAAGCACTGGTACGGCGCCAGAAGCCCATCGCGATGAGAATCGCGCTGAGCGCCATGAGTTGGCCGATCTCGACCCCGACATTGAACGCAAGAATGTTGGCCACCAGCCCGTCGGGCGACAGTTCGAAATCCTGCAGCTTGGTCGCCAGGCCGAAGCCGTGGAAGAAGCCGAAGATCAGCACTGCCGCCCTGGTGTCGGGCTGGACCCCGAACCAGCGCTTGAACGCGCCCAGGTTGTCGAGCGCCTTGTACACCACCGACAGGCCGATGATCGCGTCGACCAGGTACGGATTGACATGGACGCCGCCGAGCACGCCGTACAGCAGCGTGACGCTGTGGCCAACCGCGAACAGGGTGACGTAGGTCCCCACCTCGCGCATGCGGTACAGGAAGAACACCACGCCGAACAGGAACAGCAGGTGGTCGTAGCCGGTGACCATGTGCTTGGCTCCCAGGTACATGAACACCAGCAGGTTGCGGCCGGAGTTCCCTTCCAGGAACGTCTGGTCTTCGCCGGTGACGCCGTGCGCCGCGGCCGCGGCCGAGACCAGCAGCAGCACCGGCAACAACAGCAAACTGCGCCAGCGGCCGATGCACCCGGCCATGCGGGGTGACGATGGTGCGGACAAGGCATCCTCCTGAGGTTTCGTCTGGATCGGGTTGTGACTGCTGAAACGTGACGCCGGGTTCATGACGGTGCCCCGGCGGTACTGCGCTCATCGCGATGCAGCAAGGGGAAGCGAATAACAGATATTCCATCGCATTCAGTATGAAAGAGCTGGCGCGCCAAGCGCGTCAGTGATGCTCCTACTTCACCGCAGCGATCTGCACGATGGTGGCTTCCATGCCCCGGGACGCGAACGCGAACTCCACCTCTTGCCCGGCCTGCACGGACGCCAACTGCTCCGGAGAAGCCTTGAACCCCATGGTCATCGCCGGCCAGTCGAGCGCTGCCACGGGTCCGTGGGTAATGGTGATGGTGCCCGCGCCTGGATTGACGGCCTCCACGGTGCCTGTGGCCGTCGCCTGGGTCGATGTCTGGTCGGCCATGTCCATGGGCATCTGCGCGTCGGGCATCTGCATGTCTCCGGCGCTCTGGGATGGTTGCACCTGTGTATCGCTGGGCGGCTGCGAGCAGCCAGCGAGCAGCACGGCGGCGATCAGGGCGGTCTGGATTTTCATGGGGTGATCCTGTGGTTGGTTGGTTGGATACGACGGCGCGAGAGCTTGCGACGGATCAGCAAACGATACGCCGCAGGAATGATGAGCATGGAAAGCAGCGGGGCGGTGATCATGCCGCCGATCATCGGCCCGGCGATGCGCTGGATGACTTCCGACCCGGCGCCGGTGCCGAAGAACAACGGCAACAGGCCGCCCAGGATGACGGCAACCGTCATCGCTTTGGGACGTACGCGCAACACCGCACCTTCGCGGATCGCCTCGTCGAGTTCCTCGACGCCTGCGTCGGGGTTTTGCGCCTGATGCCGCTCCCACGCCTGCCGCAGGTAGAGCAGCATGATCACGCCGAACTCGGCAGCCAGGCCGGCCAGTGCGATAAAGCCGATCAGGGTCGCGATCGAGACGGCATGCCCCATCACCCAGATCAGCCATAAGCCGCCGACCAGGGCCAGCGGCAGGCTGAGCAGGATGATCGCAGCCTGCGCGGCATCGCGGAACACCAGGTAGATCAGCAGGAAGATGATGGCCAGCGCGGCCGGCACCACCCATTTCAGCCGGGCAAGCGCCCGTTCCAGGTATTCGTACTGACCCGACCACGCCAGTGCGTAGCCCGCTGGCAACTGGATGTCCTGCGCGGTGCGCTGCTGCAGGTCCTCGACGACAGAGCCCAGGTCGCGTCCGGCGACATCGACGAAGACGTAGCCGACCAGACGGCCGTTTTCGCTCTTGAGCATTGGCGGACCAGGGCTCAATGACAGATCGGCGACCTGGTCAAGGGTCAGCTGCACGCCGCCGGGGGCGATCAGCGGCAGTTGCGCCAGCGCCGCCAGCGAATCGCGTTGCCCGCGTGGATAGCGCAGCACGATCGGATAACGCTCGCGGCCCTCGATGGTCTCGCCAATCGGATTGCCGCCGACGACCGTCGAGATCAACCGCTGCAGGTCGGCCTGGCTCAGGCCATAACGTGCGGCGACGCCCGGTAGGATCCTGACGTCCACGTAGCGCCCGCCGGTGACCCGCTCGGCCAGCGCCGAGCTCACGCCTGGCACCGTCCTGGCCACACGCTCGACCTCGTTGCTGATCGCGTTGATGACCTGGATATCGGGTCCCGTCACCTTGACCCCGATCGGGCTCTTGATGCCTGTGGCGAGCATGTCGATGCGGTTGCGGATCGGCGGCACCCACAGATTGGTCAGGCCCGGCACATTGACCGCCGCATCGAGTTCGTCGCGCAGTTTCGCCATGGTCATGCCCGGCCGCCACTCGTCGCGCGGCTTGAACGTGACCGTGGTTTCGAACATCTCGATCGGTGCGGGATCGGTGGCGGTGTCGGCACGGCCGGCCTTGCCGAACACGTGGGCGACCTCGGGCACGGTCCTGATCATGCGATCGCTGAGTTGCAGCAACTCTCCGGCCTTGCCCACCGACAGGCCCGGCAGCGCGGTCGGCATGTACAGCAGCGTGCCTTCGTTCAGTGGCGGCATGAATTCGCTGCCGATCCGCGAGTACGGGATCAACGTCAGCAGCATCATCAGCGCGCCGATCGCCAGCGTTGTCTGGGGGAAACGCAGCACCCATTCCAGCGCGGGCCGGTAGCCGGCAATCAGCATCCGGTTGAGCGGGTTGTGTGCCTCCGGCCGGATCCGCCCGCGGATCAGATACCCCATCAGCACCGGGATCAAGGTGATTGACAAGCCAGCCGCGGCGGCCATCGCGTAGGTCTTGGTATAGGCCAACGGCGAGAACAGCCGACCTTCCTGTGCCTGCAACGCGAACACCGGCACGAACGACAACGTGATCACCAACAGGCTGGCGAAAAGCGCCGGCCCCACCTCACTGGCTGCCTCGGACATCAGCTTCCAGCGCTCCTCGCCCTCGGCATCGCGTCCATGGGTGTCGTTGAAATGTTCCAGGTGCTTGTGGGCGTTCT
>JALZKJ010000135.1 GCA_030859305.1 Pseudomonadota bacterium
ATTGTCGGTGGTGCCGTTCTGGCCGAATCAAGGGAACGCTCAAACCGAAGGCGGTCGCGGCGTGCACGTCAACGTGTCCGGCGCCGGTGTCACCACCCATGCCGACCAGCCGCAAGCCGCGCAGGCATTCATCGAGTGGCTGTCGGCCGGCGAGGCGCAGGGTGTGTATGCGAACGAGAACATGGAGTTCCCGGCCAACCCGCGGATCGAAGCTGCGCCGATCGTGGCGGCCTGGGGCGACTACCGCCAGGACCTGATCAACGTGTCCGAGGCCGGCAAGCTGCAGGCCGAGGCGGTCAAGCTGATGGATCGTGCCGGCTATCGCTGATGCGCATGTGATGCCACCACGCACGCGGCCTGCTTCGGCATCGCCGTGGGTATGGCTGGCGATCGCGTTGTCGCTGCCGAGCCTGGTGCCGCTGCTGGCGACGCTGGCCTCGCTGACACGGCCCGACGCCGACACCCTGCGCCACCTCAGCGATTACGTGCTGCCGCAGGTCGGCGTCAATACGTTGTGGTTGCTGCTCGGCGTGGGTCTGGGCACCTCGATCCTCGGCACCGCGCTGGCGGCGTTGATCGCGCTGTGCGAATTCCCCGGCCGGCGCCTGTTCGCGTGGGCGCTGGTGCTGCCGCTCGCGTTGCCGGGTTACGTGCTCGCGGTGGTGTTCATCGACCTGCTGGATTACGCCGGGCCGGTCGCGGGTTGGCTGCGCGGGATGGGTATTTCGACGCTACCGGAAATCCGCTCGCGCGGCGGCCTGATCGCGGTGATGACGCTGGCCTTGTATCCGTACGTGTACCTGGTCGCGCGCGAGGCCTTCGCCAGCCAGGGCGCGCGCGCACTGGAAGCGGCACGCGCGCTCGGCATGGGGCCGTGGCGCGCGTTCTTTCGCGCCAGCCTGCCGATGGCGCGGCCGTGGGTCGCCGGCGGCGCCTTGCTGGTGTTGATGGAAACGCTGGCCGACTTCGGCACCGTGGCCGCGTTCGGCTACGACACCTTCACCACCGCGATCTACAAGGCGTGGTTCGCGCTGTTCTCGACCGACACCGCCTTGCAGATCGCCGCGGTCATGCTGTTGCTGGTGATGTTGCTGGTGGCGACCGAGGCGGTCACGCGCAGGCGGCAATCGTTCGTCGCGCTGGGTCATCGCAACGCGGCACGCATGCCGCTCGGCGCGCGTGCGTGGCTGGCGACCGGCTTCTGCTCGCTGGTGCTGGCGCTTGCGCTGGTGCTACCGATGTCGCGGCTGCTGTGGAACGCGTTGCTGCACCTGCGCGACCTCGACGCGCGCTATCTCGACACCGTGATCAACGCGCTCACCCTGGCGACGCTCGCTGCATTGCTGACCACCAGCGCGGCATTCGTGGTTGCCATGGCCGCGCGCGAACGTCCCGGCCTGCTGACCACCGCGGCGACGCGGCTGGCGACGTTCGGCTATGGCCTGCCCGGCGCGTTGTTGGCGATCGGGCTGTACGTGCCCGTCGCGCGGTTCTCGACCTGGCTAGCCGAGCGCCATGGCCTGGATGTCGCGCTGCAGGGCGGGCTGCTGCTGTTGCTGGTCGCCTACGGCATCCGTTTCACCGCGGTCGCGCACGCGCCGGTCGCCGGTGGATTGCTGCGGATCAAGCCGAGCCTGCTCGAAGCCAGCCGCAGCCTCGGCGTCACTGGCGCGCGGCAATTGCACCAGCTGCACTGGCCGTTGCTGCGCGGCAGTTTGGCCACCGCCGCATTGCTGGTGTTCGTCGACGTGATGAAGGAAATGCCGATCACCCTGATGATGCGGCCGTTCGGCTGGGACACGCTGGCCACGCGCGTGTTCGAATTGACCAACGAAGGCGAATGGGCGCGCGCGGCGCTGCCGGCACTGGCGATCGTGCTGGCCGGGCTGGTGCCGGTCATTCTTCTCACCCGACGAGACCGCAATGAAACTTGAGGTAACTTCGGCGAGCGTCGGCTACGGCACGCGGACGGTGCTCGAAGACGTGTCGTTCGCCCTCGCCGGCGGCGACATCGGCTGCCTGCTCGGCCCGTCCGCGGCCGGCAAGACCACCCTGCTGCGCGCGCTCGCCGGCTTCGAGCCATTGCAACGCGGCAGCATCCACGCCAACGGCCAGCTGCTCACCGGCGACGGCGTGCGGGTGCCGCCGGAACAGCGCCAGATCGGCATGGTGTTCCAGGACCACGCACTGCTGCCGCACCTGAGCGTGCTCGACAATGTGCGTTTCGGCTTGTTCAAACAGCCACGCCAGCAGGCCGACGCGCGAGCGCACGCGATGCTGGAACTGGTGGGGCTGGGTGGCACCGCAGCGCGGCATCCGCACGAACTCTCCGGCGGCCAGCAGCAACGCGTCGCGCTGGCGCGGGCATTGGCGCCGAAGCCGCGCATGGTGCTGCTGGACGAACCGTTTTCCAGCCTGGATCCCGACCTGCGCGAACGCCTGGCGCTCGATGTGCGCGCGGCGCTCAAGCACGAAGGCGTCGGCGCGCTGCTGGTCACCCATTCCCAGATCGAGTCGTTCGCGATGGCCGATCGCATCGGCGTGATCGGCGACGGCCGGCTGCAGCAGTGGGCCAGCGCCTACGACCTCTACCACCGCCCGGCGAATCGTTTCGTCGCCGATTTCGTCGGCGAAGGCGCTTTCCTGCCGGCGCGGATGATCAGCGAAGGCCGTATCGCGACGTCGTTTGGCGAAGCCACGACGCGTTATCTGGCGCCGGTGGGCACGCAGGTCGAAGTGCTGCTACGCCCGGACGACGTAGTCCACGACGACGATGCGCCGTTGAAGGCGCGGATCATCCAGCGCCATTTCCGCGGCGCGGAATTCCTGTACACACTGCAGCTGGACAGTGGCGAGGCGGTGTTGTCGCTGGTGCCCTCGCACCATGACCACGCGATCGGGCAGCGGATCGGAATCCGGCTGGATCTGGAGCATGTGATCGTGTTCGCATGTGATCGTGTTCACGCGGCTTGATGACAGCCCCGGGATAAAGTGCCACATTGAGCGATCGGTGGCGGCGGCAGCCTCGATTCACGACTGCGGCCAGATACTGCCGGACTGCAACGTTTCGAGATGGCGTTGAGGAATTTCCGTAATGCTGTACGCGGGGGGCGAAGAATGCATCCAGTGCGGCCAGTGATTGCTGACAGCCCTGCCGGCGGCTGGGCTTCAAACCGTGCAATTGCATGCTTCCGGTACCCGGTAGCGTTCCGGCGGGCCAGCGCGCGGTATTTCATCCTGGTCATCGGCTGCCTGCTGGCCTGGACTGCCGCCGCGGCGCCTGCCCCGGCGGTCAAGCTGGACCCCGAAAAGGAAATCACCCAACTCGTCCACGAAGTCTGGGGGACCAAGCAAGGCCTTCCGAATCAACGGGTCAGTGCGATCGCCCAGACGCCCGATGGTTACCTATGGGTGGGCACCGCCGAAGGCCTGGCCCGATTCGACGGCGTTCGCTTCACGACATTCCCCTCCAGCCGCCACCCGGAAATCGGCAACGACGACATCCGCTCCCTGCTCGTGGACAACGCCGGCAGCTTGTGGATTGGCACCTATGGCGGGGGCGTGACCCGGCTCGATGGCGGCCGGTTCACGCGCTACACCACGCACGACGGGCTGGCCCACAACATCGTCTACCGGATATCGCAGGTGCGCAGCGGTGCGATATGGATGGGTACGGGTGGCGGCGCCTCCCGCCTGCAGGACGGGGTCTTCACCAACTACACGGCCGAACAGGGGCTGGCCGGCAACGTGGTTTTTTCGATCCTAGAGGACCGTGAAGGAACGACCTGGATCGGCACCTACGGCGGCGGGCTCAGCCGGCTCCGCGACGGTCAACTCTCCACCTACCGTGCCGACGACGGCCTGGGCAGCGACCTGATCACCGGCGTGTTCGAGAACGACGCTGATGATGACGCCCTCTGGATCACCAGCTATGGCGGCGGCGTGGTGCGGTTGAAGGACGGACAGTTCTCGCGAGTGGAGGCCAGCAATGGCACGATCCACGACCGCACCCAGGTGATGCTGCAGGACAGCAACGGCAGCATCTGGATCGGCACATACGGTGGTGGTTTGAGCCGATTGCATGGCCGACGGCTTTCCACCTATTCGATGCAACAGGGGTTGACCGACAACCTTGTGCTCGCGCTGTTCCAGGATCGCGAAGGCAGCCTGTGGGCCGGAACTTCCGGCGGGTTGGAGCGATTCAATACCGGCAAGGTCACCCATTACTCCACGACCGAAGGCCTGTCCCACACCCGCGTGTACGCGGTATACGAAGACGTCGCCGGGGCGCTGTGGCTGGGAACCGAAGGCGGCGGGCTGAACCGGTACAAAGATGGCCGCTTCACCGCCTTCACCACGGCCGATGGCCTTCCCAGCGACAACCCCGTCTCGTTGGCCGCGGATCGAGCGGGCGATTTGTGGATCGGCACGGTCGATGCAGGCATCAGTCTTCGGAAGAACGACCGCTTCGTCAATTTCGGTGCCGCGCAAGGCATCCGCGGCCTCGTGTATTCCCTGGCCGCCGATGGCGAGGGCGGTGTCTGGGTCGGCACATCCATCGGTCTGGGCCGATTGTCCGACGGCGTGTACACGGCGGTCGGCAAGGACGACGGCTTCATCGAACAGGTCGTACGCAGCCTGCACCTGGACCGTGCAGGCGACCTCTGGATAGGGACCAACGGTGGCGGACTGACGCGCTTCAGCCAGGGCCGGTTCACCACTTACACCACCCGCGATGGCCTGGGCGGCGACCTGGTCTACACCATTCACGAGGACGCGGAAGGCACGCTGTGGATCGGAGCCAAGGACGGCGGACTGACCCGGTTCAAGGACGGCCGCTTCTTCGCGTTCGCCCAGCCCGGAGGATTACCCGACAGCGCGGTGTTCCAGATCCTGGAAGCCAACGGCGATCTGTGGTTGAGCACACCCTCGCGATTGCTGCGCGTGGCCCGCCAGCAACTCGATGCTTTCGCCGACGGGCAGCGCAAACAGGTCGAGATTACCTCCTACGGCGAAGCCGATGGCGTGCGTGGCAGTTTCAACGGCGGCGCGCAACCGGCGGGATGGAAGGGCGCGGACGGGCGGCTCTGGTTCGCCAGCGACGCCGGTGCGGTCGCGGTCGATCCTGCTTCGATTTCGATCAACCGGTTGATCCCGC
>JALZKJ010000029.1 GCA_030859305.1 Pseudomonadota bacterium
GTCCTGCGAATCGGTCATCAGCGCGGCGAGGTCGCGCTTCAGCGCCGCGTAGTCGAGGCCCTTGAACGCCTCGGCATAGTCGAAGTCGGTGCCCATCGGGTCGGACCGGGTCGAGTGCTGGTTGAGCAGGTCGATCCGCAGCTGCTGCGGCCACCAGTCGTGGTTGCTGGTGCCGCCGCCGGCGGTCTGGTGGAATGGGCATTTGGCTTCGCTGGACATCTTGCAGGCTCCTGGGGTTCTGGCGTGGTCGGCCCGATCGCGAGGCCAGTTGATGCCACCCTAACCCCGCGGCTCACATCGGTGAAGTCGAATGTTCCTACACAATCGATAGTCACTGACTATCGTAATCGGTTGAGCTGTGTAGCGGACGGCTTCACGCGACCCGATCAGGACAGCGACTTGAGCCGGTAGAGCGCTTCCAGTGCCTGCTTGGGTGTCAGGTCGTCGGGGTCGATCGAGGCCAGCGCATCCAGCGCTGCCGAGGCCGGCGCAAACAAGCCGATCTGCTGCGGCGCGTCGAGCGCGGCAGTCGTGAACGATGGCGACGGGGCATCACGGCTGTGTTGTTCGAGTTCGGCCAGACGTCCGCGTGCCTGCTTCACCACCGACTTCGGCAGGCCGGCGAGCGCCGCGACCTGCAGGCCGAAACTGCGGTCGGCCGGGCCGTCCTTGACCGCATGCATGAACACCAGTTGCTCGCCATGCTCGACCGCATCCAAGTGCACGTTGGCGATGCCGCTGTTGCCGCCGTCGGGCGTATTGCCTGCCAGCGACGTCAGCTCGAAATAGTGGGTAGCAAACAGGGTGTAGGCGCGATTGTGGTGGGCCAGATGCCGCGCGCATGCCTCGGCCAGCGCAAGCCCGTCGTAGGTCGAGGTGCCGCGGCCGATCTCGTCCATCAGCACCAGCGACTGGTCGGTGGCGTGGTGGAGGATGTAGCTGGTCTCGCTCATCTCGACCATGAAGGTCGACTGGCCGCGGGCGAGGTCATCGCCGGCGCCGATGCGGGTGAGGATGCGGTCGATCGGGCCGATCAGCGCGCGCGTCGCGGGCACGAAACTGCCGATGTGGGCCAGCAGCACGATCAGCGCGTTCTGGCGCATGTAGGTGCTCTTGCCGCCCATGTTCGGGCCGGTGATCACCAGCATGCGCCGGCCGACGTGGTCGGGCGCGCAATCAAGCATGAGATCGTTGGGTTCGAACGGTTCGCTGCGCACCGCTTCGACCACCGGGTGCCGGCCGCGTTCGATGTGGATGCCCGGCGCGTCGGACAACTCCGGTCGCGACCAGTCCAGCGCCTGCGCACGCTCGGCCAATGCGGCCAGCACGTCGAGTTCGGCCAACGCGTCGGCGCAACGCTTGAGCGGCGCGAGGTTTTCGTTGAGCGCGTCGAGCAGTTGTTCGTACAGCAGGCGCTCGCGGGCGAGGGCACGCTCGCGCGCCGACAGCACCTTGTCCTCGAACTGCTTGAGTTCCTCGGTGATGTAGCGTTCGGCATTGCTCAGCGTTTGCCGGCGCGTGTAATGCGTCGGCGCCTTGACCACCTGCGCCTTGCTGATCTCGAGGTAATAGCCGTGCACGCGGTTGTAGCCGACCTTGAGCGTCGGGATGCCGCTGGCGGCGCGCTCGCGGATTTCCAGCTCGATCAGGAACTGGTCGGCGTGGGTCGACAGCGTGCGCAGTTCGTCGAGTTCGACATCGAAGCCTTCGGCGAACACGCCGCCATCGCGAGCGAGCACCGGCGGATGCTCGACGATGGCCGATTCCAGCAGGTGTGCATGTTCGTCGTGTTCGCCTAGCTTGCCAGCGAGTTCTGCCAGCAACGGCGAGTCCAGTGGCGCAAGCAGGCCGCGCACGTCCGGCAGCAGGCCAAGGCCGTCGCGCAGCGTCGACAGGTCGCGCGGGCGCGCGCTGCGCAGGGCGATGCGCGAGAGGATGCGTTCAAGGTCGCCGAGCGCGCGAAAGCGTTCGCGCAGGGTGTCGCCTGCAGTGGATTCCAGCAACGTCGCCACCGCCTGGTGACGGCGTCGCAAGGTGGTGCGCTCGCGCAATGGCCGATGCAGCCAGCGACGCAGCAGGCGTCCGCCCATCGGCGTGATCGTGCTGTCGAGCACGCCGAGCAGGGTGTGCCGACTGTCGCCATCGATGCGCGAGTCGAGTTCCAGATGGCGGCGCGTGGCCGCGTTCATCGCGATGGCGTTGTCGCCGCATTCCAGCGTGATCGCGGTCAGGTGCGGCAGGCGCTGTTTCTGGGTTTCCTCGACGTAGCCGAGCAGCGCGCCGGCGGCGGCGATCGCCAGGCCGCTGTTGCCGGACGCGCCGTCTTCCAGGCCGAAACCGGACAGGTCGTGCAGGCCGAAGAATTTCAGCAACTGGCGGCGGCCGCTGTCGGCATCGAACAACCACGGCGCGCGTCGGCGCAACCCGGTGCGAGCGATGACGAAACCGGGCCATCCGTCTTCGTCCGCGACCAGGGTTTCAGCCGGCTCCAGTCGTGCCAGCTCGGCTTCCAGCGCATCCTCGCTGGCGACTTCGTTGACCAGGAACCGGCCGCCGGCGAGATCCGCCCAAGCGATGCCGTAACCCTGCTTCGAACGCGACACCGCCAGCAGTAACGTATCGCGGCGTTCGTTGAGCAGGGCCTCGTCGGTGACCGTGCCCGGAGTGACGATGCGCACCACCTTGCGCTCGACCAGACCCTTGCTCGCCGCCGGGTCGCCGATCTGCTCGCAGATCGCCACCGACTCCCCCAGCGCCACCAGTCGAGCCAGATACCCCTCGGCCGCGTGATGCGGCACCCCGGCCATCGGAATCGGCGCGCCGCCCGAACTGCCGCGCTGGGTCAGGGTGATGTCGAGCAGCCGCGCCGCCTTGCGCGCGTCGTCGAAAAACAGTTCGTAGAAATCGCCCATGCGGAAAAACAGCAGCACGTCCGGGTGCTCTGCCTTGGCGGCGAAGAACTGCTTCATCAGCGGGGTGTGTTCGGGCGGTTTCAGAGCGGTGTCGGACATCGGGTCACTGCAAAAGGGGTATGGCCGCAGCAGCGGCTGCAGGCGTTCGATTGTAACGAGCGGGTGGGGACATCCTGCCGTCACGGCAGCGCGCCAGTCGTAATGCGCTCCGGTGATGTCATCGTATTGAAACGATGATTCCAATATCATCGAAACATGAAAACCGACCTGGCCTTGGCAGCCCTCACCGGGCTGGCGCAGAAATCCCGACTCGCCGTGTTCCGTCATCTGGTCGAACTCGGGCCGGCCGGCGCGTGTCCCGCCGACATCGCCGACGCAGTGGATATCGCTCCGACCACGCTGTCCTTTCACCTCAAGACCCTGGTCCATGCGGGCCTGATCGATGCCGAGCAGAACGGCCGCAGCATCACCTACCGCGCCAATTTCATCGCGATGCAGGGGCTGGTCGACTACCTCACCGACAACTGCTGTGGCGGCGACGCGGCGTTGTGCGTTCCGGTCCGCAAACCCGTCGCGGTGCGTCGGCAGGCGAAGTAGGCCATCCGCGCGTTGCACACCATTGAAGAAAATCCAACAAGAAGGGTTCCCCCGTGTCCATTCGCATCGGTATCAACGGCTTCGGCCGCATGGGCCGTCTTACCCTGCGCGCCGCGCTTGACCGGACGGAGCTGGCGTCCGCATTCGAGTTCGTGCAGATCAACGACCCGGCCGCCGACGCAGCCACGCTGTCGCACCTGCTCCATTTCGATTCGGTGCACGGGCGCTGGCAGCGCGAGGTCCGGCACGATGGGGAGGGATTGCTGATCGAAGGCAAACGCATCGCGCTCAGCCGAAACAGGGACATCGCCGACACCGACTGGTCGGCCTGCGACGTGGTGATCGAGGCTTCGGGCCAGTTCCGCAAGTCCGCGCAATTGCAGCCGTATCTCGACCAGGAGGTGCAACGCGTGGTCGTCACTGCGCCAGTCAAGGAGCCGGGCGTGCTGGATGCGGTGGTCGGCGTCAACGACCATTTTTTCGATCCAGCGCGGCATCGCATCGTCACCGCCGCCTCGTGCACCACCAATTGCCTGGCGCCGGTGGTCAAAGTGATCCACGAAGGCCTTGGCATCCGCCACGGCAGCATCACCACGATCCATTCGCTGACCAACACCCAGACGGTCATTGATTCTGCCGCACACAAGGATCTGCGCCGCGCGCGTTCGTGCGGCAGCAGCCTGATCCCGACCTCGACCGGCTCGGCGACCGCGATCGCGGAAATTTTCCCTGAGCTGCGCGGCCGGCTCGATGGCCTGGCGGTGCGCGTGCCACTGACCAATGCTTCGCTGACGGACTGCGTATTCGAAGTCGAGCGTGCGACCACGGTAGAGGAGGTCAATGGCCTGCTGCGCTCGGCGTCGCAAGCCGGGCCGTTGGTGGGCATCCTGGGTTACGAGGAACGGCCGCTGGTGTCGATCGACTACCGCACCGACCCGCGTTCGAGCATCGTCGATGCGCTGTCGACGCGGGTCATCAATCACACCCAGGTGAAGATCTACGCGTGGTACGACAACGAGTGGGGCTATGTGAATCGTACCGCAGAGCTCGCGTTCAAGGTCGGACGCGCCGGACGCACGTGACATGCCACGGCTCGCACCCGAAGTGCGCCAATACGCGCTGATCACCGGCAACTACTGGGCATTCACCCTCACCGATGGCGCGTTGCGCATGCTGGTGGTGCTGCATTTCCACCAGCTTGGCTACGGGCCGCTGCAGATCGCGCTGCTGTTCCTGTTCTACGAGATCTTCGGAGTGGTCACCAACCTGGTCGGCGGCTGGCTGGGCGCGCGGATCGGGCTCAACCGCACGATGAACATCGGCCTGGCGTTGCAGGTCGCGGCGCTGGTGATGCTGGCTGTTCCAGTCGCGTGGCTGGCGATCCCGTGGGTGATGGCCGCGCAGGCGTTGTCGGGGGTGGCCAAGGACCTCAACAAGATGAGCGCCAAGAGCAGCATCAAGCTGCTGGTGCCCGACAGCGTCCAAGGCAGCCTGTTCCGCTGGGTGGCGGCGCTGACCGGCTCCAAGAACGCGCTCAAGGGCGTGGGATTTTTCCTCGGCGGAGTGTTGCTGGGCACGATCGGGTTCCGCGGCGCGGTGCTGGCGATGGCGGGCGCGTTGTTGCTGGTGTGGCTTGCCAGCCTGGTGCTGCTCAGGCGCGATTTCGGCAAGGCCAGCGCCAAGCCGAAATTCCGCCAGATGTTCTCCAAGAGTCGCGCGATCAATGTGCTGTCGGCGGCGCGGCTGTACCTGTTCGGCGCGCGCGATGTCTGGTTCGTGGTGGCTTTGCCGGTGTTCCTGGCCACCGTGCTGGGCTGGCAATACCGCTCGATCGGCGCGTTCATGGCGGCCTGGGTGATCGGTTACGGCATCGTGCAGGCGGCGACGCCGCGCTTCACTGCCGTGCGGGAGCGGTCGCCCGAGCGGGCGCAGGCATTCGGCTGGGGTGCCTTGCTGGCGCTGTTGCCGGCGGGCATGGCGATCGCGCTGATGCTCGGCAAGTGGCCGGTGCAGACCGTCGTGATCGCGGGCCTGGGCCTGTTCGGGGTGCTGTTTGCGATCAATTCCTCGCTGCACAGCTACCTGATCGTCAGCCATGCGAACACGGACGGGGTCTCGCTGGATGTCGGTTTCTACTACATGGCCAACGCGATGGGCCGGCTGGTCGGCACGGTGCTGTCGGGTGCGGTCTACCAAGTGGCCGGCCTGGTGGCGTGTCTGTGGATTTCGGCGGGATTCGTCGCGATCTCAGCGTTGATCATGCTGGCGCTGCCGGCACATGCACGCGAGCATGCGGGTGGGTCTGGCGCCACGCGATAGGGCCGCGTCGGATTGCAATCGCGCCGGTTGTAGATGGTTGCCTGCCTCTTTTTGCCTTTGATCGAGCCTCGTGTTGCAATGCGGCATGACAGGCGCGGACGCCGTGCTACGTTCGCCTCACCGTTCGGAGGCGTATGCTGCAACAGGCTTGGTGGGATCTGGCCGGATCGGTGTCGGAATCGCGTTGCACGAGCGCTGTCGGGGCAGCCGCGCACGTAACAATCAAAATCAAAGTCGATAGTTCAATCATTCAGGGGAGGGGTTGTCATGGGTTCTTGCAAACCGGATCGGAACGTACTGGTCCTGGCTGTCGCTGCCGTGCTCGGTGCGATGGTCGCAACACCGTTGTATGCGCAGCAGGCCGCAAACGCGGCCGCATCCGATCAGGCAGCCGTCGATCAGGATGAAGAGCCCACCACCCTGGCCACCATCATGGTCACCGCGCAAAAGCGCGAGGAAGCCTTGCAGGACGTGCCGATTTCGATCACAGCCCTGCCGCAGCAGTTGCTGCAGGACACAGGTGTACGCGACGTCAAGGACCTGCAGATACTGGTGCCCGGCCTGACCGTCACCAGCACCCAGAGCGAGGCGCAGACCACCGCGCGCATCCGCGGCATCGGCACGGTGGGCGACAACGCCGGCCTGGAGTCGTCGGTCGGCGTGGTCATCGATGGCGTGTACCGCCCTCGCAACGGTGTCGGCTTCGGCGACCTGGGCGAGATCGAGCGCATCGAGGTGCTCAAGGGCCCGCAGGGCACCGTGTTCGGCAAGAACACCTCGGCCGGCGTGATCAACGTGATCACCCGTCGTCCGGACTACAACACTTCGGTCGAAGGCGAAATCACGGTCGGCAACTACAACGCCCTGGGCGTGTCCGGCGCGTTCAACACGCCGATCGGCGAGAACGCCGCGTTTCGCGTCTACGCCGCCAAACGCAAGCGCGACGGCTTCATGGACGTGCGCACCGGAGCGGGTCCGCGCACACGCACCGACGACAACGACCAGAACTTCCACTCGTTGCGCGGACAACTGCTGTTCGAACCCACCGACGGCCTCGACATCAACATCATCGCCGACTTCACCAGCCGCGAGGAAAACTGCTGTACGGCGGTGACCACGGTGCGCGGCGCGACCGCGGCGATCATCGATGCGCTGTCGCCCGACTCGGGCGTGGCGCCGGTGGCCGACCCGTTCGCGCGCGTGGCCTACAGCAACCGCAGCACCGAACAGGACATCAAGGACAAGGGCATCTCGGCCGAGGTCAACTGGATCACCCCCTGGTTCGGCGACGCCACCCTGACCTCGATCACCGCACAGCGCGAGTGGGATTCGATCAACGGCCTGGACTTCGACTTCAGCAGCGCGGACATCCTCTATCGCAATGCCGAAAGGGACGAGTCGCTGACCGCGTTCGAGACCTTCACCCAGGAGTTCCGCCTGACCGGCGCGACCAGTGCGATCGACTGGATGGTCGGCGCGTTCTATTCCGACGAGAACCTCAACCGCAACGAGACCTATCGCATCGGCGGTGCCTACGAGCCCTACCTGTTGATCGCGCTGCTTTCTCTGATCAATCCTGCATTCGGCGCTTCACCGACGGCAGCGCGGTTTCTGTCCGAGGCCAGTGGACGTCCTTTCGGCACCGTATTCGCCGGTTTCGGCGCCAACGACCGCTACCGGCAGAACGCCAAGAGTTTCGCGTTGTTCACCAACAACACCTGGCATGCCACCGATGCACTGGATTTGACCCTGGGCCTGCGCCACACCCGCGAAGAAAAGACCCTCAGCTCGGTCTACAGCAATCCCAACGGCAGCCCAGGCTGCGCCGCCATGCTGGGGCCAGGGGGGCAACAGCGCATCGCGGGCGCGTTGTTGGCGCGCGGTGTGCCGGCAGCGGCATTGCCGAGGGTGATCCCGCAGATCATCGGCTTCAGCTGTCTGCCGTGGGCGAACCCGCTGCACAACGGCCGCGCCACCAACCAGTCGCGTGACGAAGACGAATGGTCAGGCACGCTGAAAGCGGCGTACCGCTTCAATGAGCACGTCATGACCTACGCCTCGGCGGCGAGAGGCTACAAGGCCGGCGGTTTCAACCTCGACCGCGTGCAGTCCTCCGGCGGCTTGTCGTCCCAAGGGCAGGGCATCATCCCGGTCAACGACACCTCGTTCCCGGGTGAGTTCGTCGACAGCTACGAGCTCGGCACCAAGACCACCTGGGCCGGCGGCAACCTGCTGCTCAACGCGACCTTGTTCCACCAGACCTACAGCGACTTCCAGCTCAACAGCTTCCTGGGCACCAGTTTCGTGGTGCGCTCGATTCCGGAAGCGGTCTCCCAGGGCGTCGATACCGAGATCCAGTGGCAGCCAAGCGCGATCCGGGGCCTGATGCTGCAGGGTGGCCTTACCTATGCCGATACCCGTTACAGCGACAGCATCCCCGGTGGCGACTTCATACCGCCTTCGGCGACACCCCCTGGCGGCACGCCGGGCTCGCTGTACAAGCTGCCGGGCAGCCGGGTCAGCTTCGCCCCGTACTGGTCCGGCTCGGGCGCGGTCACCTACCAGTGGAATTTCGCCAACGACCTGATCGGCCGGTTCAATCTCGGCGTCAAGTACATGTCCGACTACAACACCGGTTCGGACCTCGACGTCGAGAAAGAACAGTCCGGCTATGCAGTGGCCAACGCGCGCATCGGCATCGGCTCGCGCGACCGCCGCTGGATGCTCGAACTGTGGGGCCAGAACATCACCGACAAGGATTACGTGCAGGTCGGCTTCGATGCGCCGCTGCAGAACGTCTCGCCGGTGCCGGGCAACCCGTTCAACTCGTACAACGCGTTCCTGGGCGCACCGGCGACCTATGGCGTGACATTGCGGGTCATGTACTGATACGGCAGTGGATCGATCGATGCGGGTCGGCTGCCTCGGCGGCCGGCCCGTTATTTTTTTTGGGTTGCTCCACGAAGCACCGATTTGGCTTGTGACTATCATGGCCTCATGAGCACCGACTTCTCCGATAGCGCCCTGCGTCGACTCGCCGAACACGTCGGGCAGGCGGCCCTGCGGCATCACCAGACCTTGGTGACCGCCGAAAGCTGCACGGGTGGCTGGATCGCCAAGACCCTCACCGACATTGCCGGTTCCTCGGGCTGGTTCGAATGCGGGATGGCCGCCTACAGCTACGAAGCCAAACAGGCGCTGCTGGGCGTACGTCCGCAAACGCTGGAAGAGCATGGCGCGGTCAGCCGCGAGACCGTCATCGAAATGGTCTCCGGCGCGCTCGTGCATTCCGGCGCGACGCTGGCGGTGGCGGTGACCGGTATCGCCGGGCCGGGCGGCAGCACCGACGACAAACCGGTCGGCACGGTGTGGATCGCCTGGAAGCGTCGCGGTGGTTATCCCGATGCCAGCGTGTTCCATTTCGATGGCGACCGCGAAGCGGTGCGGCGGCAGACCGTGGCGGCGGCGTTGAATGGCTTTTCGGTTCAATTGGCCGCGTTGTAGCCCGTTTTTCCCACGGCTTTCTGCTGCAGAGGACTCAGTCGAAACGCCAACCCCGTGGGTCCGCGTAAGCAGGGTTGACAATTACCTGTTCATTAGTAG
>JALZKJ010000049.1 GCA_030859305.1 Pseudomonadota bacterium
GCACGTGCACCAGCGGGCGTTGATGAGCAAGAACACCAACTGTTCGATCGTGCGATCGATCCAGAACGGCGCCATGCCGACCAGCACGCGCGGCCGAGCGGCGTGGCATGCAGTTCGTCGGTAATGCCTGTTTTTCTGCTCGTCGTCCCGCGAATGCGGTAATCCAGTGACTCAAGCTCTTGCAACGGCAAAGACACCGTTATTCCTGCGTCGCAGGAATGACGGTATGGAGATTGCGCTCGGGATGACAATCGGCGGGGTTTCAGCTTTCAGGCGGCCGCGCGGTCGGCCTGCTGCTCGCGCCGGTAACCCGCCGAGCGCAACTCCTCGGTGTCGAAGTCATCCACGCAGATCGCATCCAGCGTCATCTCGCGCAATTCCTCCAGCTGCCTGCGCTCGTCGCCAGTGATCCAGCCCTCGCGCACGCCTTCGTCGAGCTGGGCCGGGAAACTCAGCGCCTCGATGTCGCGAGTCTTGAGCGCCTTGAGGAACTTGCGCTCCACCGGTTCGGCCAGGATCACCTTCTGCAGGTAGCTGTTGATGCGGCCGGCCGGGTTGTTCTCGCACGGGGTGGTGAACACGCCCACGGCAATCCGATCGCGCGCCTCATTGGGCGACATCAGCAGGCTCGCCGTCTTGTGGCCAAGCCGGTCGCTCGGCGCCTGCGCACGGCGTCCCCACGGGAAGATCAGCACCCACAGCAGCCAGCCGACCGGACGCACCGGGAAGTTGCGCAGCGCGCCCGACAGCGCGACCTCGATCTTGTGCACGGCGTCGTGGAAGGCCCAGGCCAGCAACGGCTGGTCGGCGACCGGACGACCCTGGTCCTCGTAACGCTTGAGCATCGCGCTGGCGATGTAGAGCTGACTCAGTACGTCGCCGAGACGGCCCGACAGCGACTCCTTGAACTTCAGCTTGCCGCCGAGCAGCAGCATCGAGATGTCGGCGGTCAACGCGAGCGTCGCCGAATACCGGTTCAACTTGCGATAGAAACGCCGCGTGTAGGCATCGCCGGGCGCCCGGCCGAACGCCGCGCCGGTCAGGCCGAACCACAGCGCGCGCACCGCGTTGGAGATCGCGAAACCGATGTGGCCGAACAGGTTGACGTCGAACTCGCGCAGGCGCTCATCCGGGTCGGGCAGGGCGGTCGCCTTCATTTCCTTGAGCACCCATGGATGGCACAGGATCGCGCCTTGGCCGAAGATCATCAGCGAGCGGGTCATGATGTTGGCGCCCTCGACCGTGATCGAGATCGGCGTGGCCTGCCAGGCGCGGCCGAGGTAGTTCTTGGGCCCCAGGATGATGCCCTTGCCGCCGTGGATGTCCATCGCATCCCTGATGACCTCGCGGCCCATCTCGGTGCAGTGGTACTTGGCGATCGTCGACGGCACCGCCGGCAGTTCGCCGCGCGACACCGCCGCGGCCGCGGCCTCCGACAGCGCGCTGATCGCGTAGGTGTTGCCGGCGATGCGCGCGAGCGCTTCCTCGACGCCTTCGAAGCGGCCGATCGACAGGCCGAACTGCTTGCGGATGCGCGCGTAGGCACCGGTCACCAATGCGGCCATCTTGGCGCCGCCGCTGGCGGTGGAGGGCAGGGTGATCGAGCGCCCGATCGACAGGCATTCGACCAGCATCTGCCAGCCCTTGCCGGCATACGTCTCGCCGCCAATCAACTGGCTGAGCGGGATGAACACCTCGCGTCCATGCAGCGGCCCGTTCTGGAAGGCGCTGTTCAATGGCAAGTGACGGCGACCGACCTCGACGCCGCTGGTATCGGCCGGCAGCAGCGCCAGGGTGATGCCGATGTCGCGAGTGTCGCCGAGCAGGCCGTCCGGGTCGTACATGCGGAACGCCAGGCCGATCAGCGTGGCGACGGGTGCGAGGGTGATGTAACGCTTGTCGAAGGTCAGCTTGAGGCCGACCACATTGGCGCCGTTCCAGTCGCCCATGCAGACGATCCCAAAATCGGGAATCGAGGTCGCATCCGAACCCGCCCACGGACCGGTCAGCGCGAAGCACGGCACTTCGCGCCCATCGGCCAGGCGCGGCAGGTAGTGATCTTTCTGCTCTTGGGTGCCGTAGTGCAGCAGCAGCTCGGCCGGGCCGAGCGAGTTGGGCACGCCGACCGTCGAGCTGACTACGCTCGACACCGACGCCAGCTTCTGGATCACCTTGTGATTGGCCAGCGCCGAGAAACCCAGGCCGCCGTATTCCTTCGGCACGATCATGCCGAAAAATCGGTTGCGCTTGATGTAGTCCCACAGCTCGGGCTGCAGGTCGGCATGCACGTGGTTGATGTCCCAGTCGTTGGTCATCCGGCACAGTTCCTCGACCGGACCATCGAGGAAGGCCTGCTCTTCCGCGGTCAATACCGGCGCAGGCTGGTCGAGCAGCACCTGCCAATCCGGCTTGCCAGAGAACAACTCGCCCTCGAAACCGACCGTGCCGGCTTCCAGCGCGACGCGCTCGGTTTCCGACAGCGGCGGCAGGATTCTGGTGTAGAAGCCCAGCAGCGGCCGGGTGATCCAGGGCAGGCGGATCTCCGGCAGCAGCAGAGGCACGGCGATCAGCACGACGATCGCGGTGGCGATCAGGGTGGAAACCGGATCGGCGCCGAGCAGCCAGCACGCCAGCAGCGCGGTGACGGTCAGCGCCGCCCACACCGGCAAACGCAGGCGGTGATAAGCGGCCAGCGCGCCGATCAGCAGGAAAGCGAGGAAGGGGGCGGCAATGCTCATGACGGCGCTCCGGCGGGCGGTCTTGGGCCGAGGCTTCCGGCCTGCGATATGTGGGTGAATGGCGGCAGATCAGTGATCAATACAGGACGAGGGCGGCTGACCAGCGTACAAAGCAGGCGCGCCAACACATCCTTTCGTAAACATACGCTTGAGTATGGAATTCCTGTGCCGCTGCTGTCAACTGCGCTGCCGTCTTGGACGCGTTATTAACGCGTGCCTATGCACGATCGCGCTTCCACGTTTGGCGTGAGGACACGCTCATCACGGCCGCCACATACTATTCCCGTCGCTAACGTACGGTTGCTAGACTTTCATGCCATGACGCCCGCCGCCCTGACCTCCGCCAAGACCGAACGCAACGGCCGCCTCAGCGCCGACGACTGGGCGCAGGCCGCGCTCGACCTGATCGCCGAACTCGGCGTTGCCGCGGTGGCGGTCGAACCGCTGGCGCGACGCCTCGGGGTCACCAAGGGCAGTTTCTACTGGCATTTCCCCTCCCGCGACGCCCTGCTGGTGGCGGCGCTGGAGCGTTGGGAGAAGGTCGAGCAGGAGGAGGTGTTCGGCCAGCTCGAACCGATCTCCGATCCGCGCGAGCGGCTGCGTTCGCTGTTCCACCTGGTCGCAAACGAGGCCAAGTCGCACATCATCTATTCCGAACTGCTCAAGGCGCTGGACCACCCGGCGGTACAACCGGTGATCGGCCGTGTTTCCGAGCGCCGGTTGGATTACCTGACGGCGTCGTTCCGCCAGGCCGGGTTGGCCCGTACCGACGCCCAGCATCGCGCGCGGCTGGCCTACGCGGCCTATGTCGGTTTCCTGCAGCTCAATCTGCAGCTGCGCCAGGCGCGCCTGCAGCACGACGAGTTCGAGGCCTATGTCGAGCACATGATGGCCACGTTGATCCCTTCCGATTCTTGATCCGCCGAACCAGCCCGGGCTGGGAGGAGTTGTTGTGAACGCTATTTCGAAGGATGCATCCCGACCCGCCGCGCACAGCGAAGGCAGCCAACTGGCGGCGCTGAATGCCTGGGTCGCTGAAGTCGCCGCGCTGACCCGGCCCGAGGCGATCCACTGGTGCGACGGCAGCGATGGCGAGAACGCCGCGCTGATCGAGCAGATGCAGGCCGATGGCACCCTGCTGCCGCTCAACAGCGATACCCATCCCGACAGCTGGCTGCACCGCTCGCACCCCGAGGATGTCGCCCGCGTCGAGCACCTGACCTTCGTCTGCACCTCCGAGCGCGACGATGCCGGCCCCAACAACCACTGGCTGTCGCCGGCCGACGGCCACGCGCAGATGGATGCGCTGTTCGACGGCTGCATGAAAGGTCGCACGCTGTACGTCGTGCCGTATTGCATGGGGCCGATCGATTCACCGCTGTCGCGCTGCGGCGTCGAGATCACCGACTCGCCATATGTCGTTGCCAACATGCGCATCATGACCCGCATGGGCGCGCCGGCGCTGGCGCGGATCGAGCGCGAAGGCTCGTTCGTCAAAGGCCTGCACTCGATCGGCGAACTCGACCCCGAGCGCCGTTTCATCATGCATTTCCCCGAGGAACTGGCGATCAAGTCGTACGGTTCCGGTTACGGCGGCAACGCCCTGCTCGGCAAGAAGTGCCACGCGCTGCGCATCGCCTCGCACCAGGCGCGCAACGAAGGCTGGCTGGCCGAACACATGCTGATCCTCGGGCTGGAAAACCCGCAGGGCGAGATCCACTACATCGCCGCGGCGTTCCCGTCGGCCTGCGGCAAGACCAACCTGGCCATGCTGATCCCGCCGGAGAGCTACCGCGCCGATGGCTGGAAGGTATGGACGGTCGGCGACGACATCTGCTGGATGCGACCGGGCGCCGATGGCCGGCTGTACGCGATCAATCCGGAGGCCGGCTTCTTCGGTGTCGCCCCGGGCACCTCGGCCAAGTCCAATCCGAACGCGCTCAAGTCGATCCAGCGCAACGCCATCTTCACCAATGTCGGTGTCACTGCCGACAATCAACCGTGGTGGGAAGGCATCGACAACGGCCAGACCCCGGTCACCGACTGGCGCGGCGACGATTTCGACCCCGACAAGCGCCCGGCCGCGCACCCGAATTCGCGCTTTACCGTGTCGGCCAGGCAGTGCCCGAGCTACTCGCCCGAGGCCGAAAACCCCGCCGGCGTGCCGATCTCCGCGATCGTGTTCGGCGGCCGCCGCGCCTCGCTGGTACCGCTGGTGTTCGAAGCGCGCGACTGGACCCACGGCGTGCTGATCGGCGCCGCGATGGGCTCGGAAACCACCGCCGCCGCCACCGGCGCGGTCGGCGTGATGCGCCGCGACCCGATGGCGATGAAGCCGTTCTGCGGCTACAACTTCGCCGACTATTTCAGCCACTGGCTGTCGTTCGACCAGGCTGAGGCGACATTGCCGAAGATCTTCCACGTCAACTGGTTTCGCAAGGGCGACGACGGCAAGTTCCTGTGGCCCGGTTTCGGCGACAACCTGCGCGTGCTCGAATGGATGATCGGCCGGGTCAAGGGCGACGCGGGTGCAGTCGAAACGCCGATCGGTCATCTGCCCACCTCCAACGACCTCAACCTCGACGGCCTCGCGCTGTCGGAAGAAGCCAGCGCCAAGCTGTTCGGCTTCGACCAGCCCGGCTGGCAGGCCGAATTCGACAGCATCGGCGAATACCTCGACGAATACGGCCCGCGGATGCCGCAGGCGTTGAAGGACGAGCAGCAACGGATTGCAGGCGTATTGCGCTGAGGCGATTGACGCGCCCGGATCCGCCCGTTGCGGCCAACTGACCCGGCATTTCCCCGGTCGATGCGACTTGGCGAACTTTGACGTGGTTGCCACTATCCTGGCAATAACTGCCTTGGCTTCAGCCCAAGCCACTGAAATACATCATTATTTTTTTCAAAGCCGGCTCCAGGCGTCAGACAATCCGAAAAGTGGTTGGGGTATTGCCGCGCGCGTTAAAATATTGCTAACATCGGCCCGCCGTGGCAATGTCTACTCAGACCATAGGCGTTGGATTACGGGGGGTCCCCTGTGAAAACCCGTACACAAGTCTTCCTTTTGCATTATTTCGACGTTGGAGAGAGCCCAAATGAAGTTCACCCGTAATCCTCTTACCTTGGCGGTGAGTACCGGACTGACGGCAGGCGCGATTGGCCTGCTGAGCATGATCTCCCTGCCTGCCCTCGCGCAGACGCAGACGCAGACGCAAAATCCAGATCGAAGCGTCACCGAACTTGATCGCATCCAGGTGACCGGTTCGCGCATCCAGCGTACCGAGATCGAAGGGCCGCTTCCGGTCACCGTGATTTCGCGTGAAGATATCGAGCTGTCCGGCGACCTTACCGTTGCCGACGTGCTGCGTTCGAGCAATTTCAACAGCTTCGGCTCCTTCGACGCAGCCTCCGGCTTCGCAGGCGGCGCCCAGGGCGGTTCGATAGTCAGCCTGCGTGGCTTGGGTTCCCAGCGCTCACTGGTACTCGTGGATGGCCGTCGCATTGCGGCTTCGCCTGCGTTCGCCGGCGCGGCCCAGAACCTCAACGCGATTCCGATCGCGGCCGTCGAGCGTATCGAAGTGCTGCGTGACGGCGCCTCGGCGATCTACGGTGCCGACGCGATCGGCGGCGTGATCAACGTGATCATGCGCAAGGACTTCGAAGGCCTGCAGGTCAGCGGCACCTTCACCGCTCCGTCCAATCCGGGCGGCACCGAGCGTTCCGGGGCGATCGTCGGGGGCGTTTCCTCCGACCGTGGCAACATGGTTTTCACGCTGGATCACGCCTCGCGCGACATCATTTTCTATCGTGACCGTGACTACCTGTTCAACAACGCTGCCCCGTCCTTGCTCGGCTTCCCCGGCAGCTTCCAGCCGGTCAATCCAGTCACCCGTCAACCCACAGGCCCCTTTCAGCCCGATCCGCGTTGCCCGGCCGCATTCGATACCGATCCCCAGTTTCCGAATTCGCGGCGCGAAGTTGTTCCCGGCCTGGGCGAGTTCTGTACGTTCCGCTTCGCTTCGGTGGCCGGCCAGACCGCCGCGGTCGATCGTGAGTCGCTGACCAACTATTACAACTACGACATCACCGATAACACCTCGATCTTTGGTCGTCATACGTTCACCCGCGGCGAGTCATTCGGCCGGTTTGCCCCGGCACCGGCGTTCTTCCCGCGCATCATCAGCTCCACTAACCCGAACAACCCGGTGCCGGGCAGCGATCTCACTTTGGCTTTCCGCTTCGTGCCGTTGGGTACCCGGGATTCCACCGTCAACGACACCGTGCTCGAGAACCTGTTCGGCGTGCGCGGCGGCCGCGACTGGTTCGGCGGTACGGATTGGGAACTGGCGGTGTTCCATAACCGTTACGAGCAGAACGACATCGGCACCGGCTACGGCCTGATCTCCAACTTCCGGCAGGCGATTGCAGACGGTTCATTCAATCCGTTCGGCAACACTCCGGCTGCGGCAAACTTCATCCGCCACACCATTACTACTTCCAACGAGTTCCGCGACGTAGGCATGGATGGTCAGCTCAACTTCTCCTTGTTCGAGCTGCCCGGCGGCCCGGTCGGCTTCGCCACCGGCTTTGAGTACCGTGATACCCGTTTCTCGACCATCTCCGATGCGCAGTCCACTGCCGGCAACGTGTTCGGTTCGGCCGGCGGTTCGGCGCTGGGCGAGCGTGCCTCGTACTCCCTGTTTGCCGAGGCGCTGTTTCCGATCCTGACCAACCTGGAAGTCAGCCTGGCCGGACGCTACGACAGCTACAACGACTTCGGTACCAGCTTCAGCCCGAAGGTCAGCGTGCTTTTCCGTCCGTTCGAGACCCTGTTGTTCCGTGCGTCCTACGGTGAAGGCTTCCGTGCCCCCACCCTGGAAGACATCGGCCGCCAGTCGGCGCAGAGTTTCCCGGCGTTTATCGACCAGTTCGGTTGCTTCCAGAATCCGACCAGCTCGTTCCTGTGCACCGCGCGGCAGCGTGAGATCTCGATTGGCGGTAATCCGAACCTGGAAGCGGAAACCTCCGAACAGTACTCGGCCGGCATCGGCTGGAACATCACCGAGAACTTCTATGTCGGTGTGGATGCCTACCGGATCGAACTGTCGAACGGCATCGGCGCAACGCCGCTGGCCCAGATCCTGGCCAACGAACTGCGCTGCCGCACGGGCGCCCAGCCCTGCAACCCGGCGTTGCTCAGTGCCATCGATCGCGACAGTACCGGCAACCTGCTACTGGTACGCACCAACCCGATCAACTTCTCGGGTATCGAGACCCAGGGTTACGATGCCGAGGCGTCCTACAACTGGCGCACCGACACGATGGGCAATCTCCGCCTGCGCGCGGCGGCGACCTTCGTCGACGAGTTCACCCAGACCACGGTCACCAGTGCCGATCTGGCCGGGACTGCGTTTGCTCCCAAGCGCCGTTCCAATTTCTCGGCGGTCTGGACCATGGGCGACTTCACCACCGCTGTGGGTGCCAATCACATCGGTTCGTCCTGCTTCAATGGCGGTGGCAGCACCGGTCCCTGCTTGAATCGCATCGGAACCTACACCACGGTGGACGCTTCGGTTGGCGTGAAGCTGCCGTGGAACGGTGAAGTCACCCTGGGTGTCCGCAACCTCGCCGACCGTGAGCCGGTGGTGACTTCCGGCGGAACCACCTCCGGCACACTGCATGACTTCTTCGGCCGCGTGCCTTACCTGCGTTACGTCCAGAACTTCTGATACAAAAACTGCATGCGTTACTTCGAGGGCCCCATATGGGGCCCTCTTTTTTGTGCCCGGCTTGGACGCGATCCTGGAGCTGCAAGTCCTCCCGCAAGCTGACCACAGCGAGCGAAGTGATCCGTAGGGACCGAGCGGGATACCCGCCAGCCGACGATCCGGCGGGCAAAGACATCGATGATGAAGGCTACATGGACGAAGCCCACATGGACGAAGCCCTCGAGCTCCGCTTGGGCAAGATACGCGGAGCCTTGCGCAGGATCACGTTGGCCTCGCTCAGGTCGCGGTTCTCCGGTTCCAGCGCCTGGCTCCGATCACGCTCGGCGATACTCAGCCCACCGCGAAGGCCACGGTAAAGCTCGGCCCGTCACACCCCGTGGCACAGCGTCTCGGCCATGCAACCGATTTTGGCGGCAATCTCGTGTTCACAGCTCCATCCTCAAGGGTTGGAGCCTCCGGCAAAGCCGGGGCGGTACAGGGTTGATTTACAGTAACTTGTGAACGCTTCAGCCGAAGCTACACAGGAGCGCACGCATCGGAATGCGGTTGTCAGCTCATCGCCAGCGACACCAGGCGTTGAACGCCGCCACAATGCGGGGGCGTTGGCCGGTATAGGCGAATACTTCGTGCATGAGATACGACGGAAACACAATGAGTCGCCCCGCCTGGTGGCGTAAATGCAAGCCGCCATGACGGTAGGGGGAGCGCATTCTTTCGTTGCCGGGATCGCTGTACATTTCGGCACTGCCGCGGGCATCGTGGAAACGTACCGCACCGCTGTTGATATCGTCCGTTTCATCACCCGCATCTATGCAGTAGATGCCCGACCAGGATGCATTCGGATGGTTATGCACGCCTTGGTATCCACCGGTCCGGGTGATATGGAACCAGGTGTGGTAATCGAACGAGATGCGCTGCATTTCCTCTGACGTGTAGCCGTTCAAGTCCTTCACCAACGCACACAGGGCGGCATGCAAGAACTGAAAAAGCGCGCGCGCGGGAGGCTCCGGGCGCTTGTGGAAGTCGAACCGGCTCTCGAATATCCCTTGTTGGGTATCCCGCTTCACCGAGTTTCGATAGGCCGCTTCCGAGGCCTCGATGCCGAGTATGAGATCGGTCAACTCACGGTTGAGAGATTCGGCATTACCAGCAAAAATTTCCGCCATGGGTACAGCGGACAGTGCAAAAAGATTGGGCGGGATGACGGGGGTCGTGTCCATATGCGTTTCAGTATTGGAGAGATTGCTGGCGCGCCCGACGTACTCGCCACCGGTAACCCAGCCGGTTGCATTGAGACAGCCATGCAATACGAGCGGAAAATACGACGGTGCAGCCTTTGTGACTGCGGACTCCCGCGAGCGGTGGCGCGGAGGACAGACTACAGATCCTGCTCGTAGCGCACGTAGGGCACGGTGCCTTCGTCCTCGTTCGAATTGCTCGGCGAGAACGGGTTTTTGCCGCGTGTCACCACGTTTTCAGCGCCCACCGTGAGCTGGCCGCTCCAGGGCGTGCGCCAGGTCAGGCCGAGGCCGACGCCTTCCCACTGGCCGGGCTGGTTGGGGGTGTCGACGACGCGGCCGACGATATTCGCGCCGAAATCGCCCACGCCCGCGCCGACGCTGAGGCTCTTGCTGGTCCAGCGATCATTGAAACGGTCGGTGAGGTCGGCGGTCATTTCGCCGGCGGGGATCAAGCGTGCGCGCGCCCAGCTGCCGCCGATCGAAACGGTGGCTTCGCGGCCGATGTTCTTCTGGCCGTAGACGGTGAGCGTGTTCTGGTCGAGCTTGGTGTTGCGGCTGCTGGGGCTGAGCCACGCGGGCAGGTTGTCGCGGCTGTTGCCCAGGTTGAGGCCGACCTTGCCTCCGGCGCGGCTCAGGCTGGTGCCGACCGAGGTCTGCCGGCTACCGGCCGAGCCCTGGTCCAGGCTGGCGAGCATGCAGTGGTTGGCGAGGTTGCCGATGGCGCCGGCGAGGCTGGCGGTGCGGTCGCAGACCAGGCCGAGGGTGTCGCCCGCGGACAGTCCGAACGCGGCATCTAGGGTATTACCGCCAACCCGCCAGCGCGCGCCTGCGGCAGGCGTGCCGGTCGGTTCAAGCAACAGCACGGCTTCGAGGTTGCCGCTGGCCTTGTTCCACACCGGCAACACGGTGCTGTCCTTGCGCGCGGCGTTGCCGGTGCTCTGCGCATGCGCGCCCGCAGCCACGCCAAGGGCGAGCAGGAGGGCAAATGGCAGTCGCAGAAGGCGTGAACGCATGGTCGTGTACGACCGGAGGTGCCGGTCGGAGTTCC
Organism: Pseudomonadota bacterium; assembly: GCA_030859305.1. GTDB lineage: Bacteria > Pseudomonadota > Gammaproteobacteria > Xanthomonadales > Xanthomonadaceae > Lysobacter_K. The sequence continues at coordinate 10,757 of JALZKJ010000049.1, forward strand.
CCTTACCTGGGACGAAGACTATAGGAGGTTTATGTTTCTTTAACAATCGCCATTGGTCGGCAAGTACCTGAAAGGATGAGGCTATTGCAACCGCTCGGGCGCGGCCAGTCCGGATGCCATCGTTGCCAGCAGCTGTTCGATCTCCCCGGTACTGAAGTGATAGCGCTGGCCGCAGAACTCGCAACGTACCTGGGCTTCGCCATCGGCCGCGGCCGCTCGGGCCTCGTCGTGACCGAGCGACACCAGCATCGACGCCACCCGTTCGCGCGAACACGAGCAGGCGAAGCTCAGCGGCTTGTTGCCGAGCAGGTGCACCCCGTCCTCGTGGAACAGGCGCGACAGCAGGTCGTCGCCGGGAGAGTCGAGCAGTTCGGCCGCGCCCAGGGTGTCGAACAGGGCGCCGGCCCGCGTCCAGCCATCGTCGTCGCCCTCGTCGCCGGGCAGCTTCTGCAGCATCAGCCCGGCCGCGCGCTCCGCGTCGGCGGCCAGCAGCAGTCTTGTCGGAAGTTGTTCGGACTGGCGGAAGTAGTCCTCGAACGCGCCTGAAAGCGCGTCGGATTCCAGCGCCACCAGGCCCTGGTAGCGCGCGGGTTCGCGATCGCCGAGGGAGGGATTCTCGATGGTGATCGCGAGCACGGCGTCGGCACCGAGCGCCCGCAGGTCGCGCGACAGCGGGAGGCCCGGCTGGGTCGTACCCGCCTCGGCCAGTTGCACGATGCCGCGCAGGGTGCCGGCGGCCGTGCATTCGGCGAACAGGGCGCGCAGCGCGCCATTGCTGCGAAGTTGCACCGACAGCCGGCCGTCGACCTTTGCATGGCCGGTGAACAGCGCCGCCGCCGCGCAGGCCTCGCCCAGCAACTCCATGGCCGCGGCGGGGTAGGCCTCGCGCGCGCGGATCTGCCGCCAGGTCTCCTGCAGGTGCACGCGCACGCCGCGTACGCCGGCGCGCTCGATCAGGAAGCGGGTCAACTGATCGCAATCGCCTGCTTGCTGGTGAGCTTGCTGGCGTTGTGGAGGGGAAGGACTGGTTTCGATCATGTGGGTCAGGACTCGTGTACATGCAGGCTTGGGTAACCGAACACCCGCGCATCGCCGATACTGCACAGGCGGGCGTGAAAACAATGCCGCGAACATGGGGACAGGAACCGCCAGTGCAAGCCATGGACCAATCCAGTCGACCGCCACGAGCCCCCCGCAAACGTCGCCGCGTCATGCGCTGGTTGTTGGTGTTGCCGTTGCTGCTGGTATTGGTGTCGGTATTGCAGGTGGCGGTGCTGCGCTTCATAGACCCGCCGTTAACGGCATTCATGGCGGCGCGGCAATTGCAGGCCTGGAGTTCGGGCGAATGGGGTTTCCGGATCGCGCACGACTGGCGCGACCTCGACGCGATCTCGCCGAACCTGCCGTTGGCGGTGATCGCCTCGGAGGACCAGCGCTTCGTCGAACACCACGGCTTCGACCTCAACGCGATCGAGAAAGCCCGCGACAACAACGCGCGTGGGCGCAAGGTGCGCGGCGCCAGCACGATCAGCCAGCAGACCGCGAAGAACCTGTTCCTGTGGAGCGGCCGCAGTTGGGTGCGCAAGGGCATCGAGGCCTGGTACACGCTGCTGATTGAAACCCTGTGGCCGAAGTCGCGGATCATCGAGGTGTACGTCAACGTCGCCGAATTCGGTGACGGGGTCTATGGCGCGCAGGCGGCGGCGCGGACCTACTTCGGCAAGGACGCGTCGCGACTCGCCCCGGCCGAGGCCGCGCGGCTGGCGGCGGTGTTGCCGAGCCCGAAGCGCTACAGCGCGACCAAGCCAGGCCCGTATGTGCAACGGCGCACCCAGGCGATCCAGCGGCAGATGAGGCAGATCGGCGGGGCGGAGTATTTGCAGCAGCTCGATTGAAGCGGTTCGGGTTGAAGGCGGACGCGGATGGCCCGATGCCCTGCCTACCGGATCTTTGTCGTTTGTAGGAGCGGCCCATGGCCGCGAGCCCTTGGGTTTGTCCTTGCCTGAAGCTGGAGCTCGCGGCCAAGGTCGCTCCTACACTCGGCTGCGCGTCGACTATCATGCGTGCATGAGCACAAACGCTTCCGCGCACGACCGTCTGACCGTCGTCATCGCCGCCTTCAACGAGGCCGAGAGCCTGCCGTTGCTGCACCCTCGAATCGCGGAGGTATTGCAGCAGCTGCGCGACCAGGCCGGCGTTGATGCCCGGGTGATGTATATCGACGACGGCAGCAGCGACGGCACCTGGTCCGTACTGCAACGCATCGCCGCAGGCGACCCGCAGGTGGCCTTGTTGCGGCTGTCGCGCAACTTCGGCAAGGAACTGGCATTGACCGCCGGCCTGGACCATATCGACTCGGGTGCGGCGCTGATCCTGGATGCAGATGGCCAGGACCCGCCGGAACTGATTCCGCAGTTCGTCGCCAAATGGCGCGAAGGGTACGACGACGTCCATGGCACCCGCATGGAACGCGATGGCGAGGGCTGGCTCAAACGCATCACCGCTCATGCCTTCTATCGTGTGATGGGGCGGCTTTCGCATACCCCGATTCCCGCCGACACCGGCGACTTCCGGTTGCTGTCGCCGCGCGCGTTGGCCGGACTGGGGCAATTGCGCGAGCGCCATCGCTTCATGAAAGGGCTGTTCGGCTGGGTCGGGTTCAACCGCATCGCCATTCCCTACCACCGGGAGCAGCGGGTGGCCGGCGCCAGCAAGTTCAACTTCTGGCGACTGTGGAACCTGGCGCTGGAGGGCATCACCAGTTTTTCCACCGCGCCGCTGCGGCTGGCGACCTATCTGGGGCTGGTGACGGCGCTGGTTGCGTTTCTTTACGGGCTGTGGGTGATCTTCAAGTCGCTGTTCTGGAGCGATCCGGTCGCCGGCTGGCCGACGATGATGGCGGTGATCCTGTTCCTCGGCGGCGTGCAGCTGATCGCGCTGGGTCTGATCGGCGAATACCTGGGCCGCCTGTACGAGGAGTCGAAACAGCGGCCGCTGTACCTCGTCGACCTCTGGCAGCCGGCGACGGGAGTATCCTCGGGCGAGGTACACGCCGAAGGAGATCGCCATGCGCACCGTGCGACAGTTGCTTGAGGCGAAAGCCCCTGAAGTATTCGCGATCGGCCCGGACGCACCGGTCATTGATGCGATCCGGCTGATGGCGGAAAAACGCATCGGCGCGGTGCTGGTGTGCGACGGCGGCCACCTGGTCGGGATCCTGTCGGAGCGCGACTACGCGCGCAAGATCGTGCTGCAGGGGCGCTCTTCGGCGGACACGCCGGTGCGCGCGATCATGACTGGCGAGGTCATCGTGATCGGCCTGGACCACAACACAGATCGGTGCATGCAACTGGTCACCGACAAACGCATCCGCCACTTGCCGGTGGTGCACGACGGCGAGGTGCTCGGGGTGATCTCGATCGGCGACCTGGTCAAGGCGGTGATCGAGGATCAGCAGTTGGAACTCGACCAGTTGCAGCGCTATATCGCCAGTTGAAGCGGGGTGCTGCAGGAGCGCCTGATGGGCGCGAGCTTTTTTGGGCCATGTTGATCGATCAAAAAACTCGCGGCCATGGGCCGCTCCTGCGAACGAAGGGTGTCCTTTTTTTGGGAAAGAGGACGGGCATCGCGGCGTTATTTGGCGTACCGGCCGCCGCAGCTGGAATCCTCGCCGGGGCCGAGCTCCAGCGTCGCCAGCAACGCAGCCGGCGGCGTGATGGTGCCCAGGGCCAGGGCGATCGCACCGCGCAGGCCGACGCGGGCTAAGTCCGGTCGGATGGCAGGATCCTTGAACGTGCCGTCGACGCTCAGCGGTGCGCGTAGGGACAGCAGGCTGCGGTCCTTCGGACGCGGGCGGATCAGCAGATCCAGGCGCTCGTCGCGCAGGCTGATGGTGCCCGAGCCGATCAGGATGGTGTCGGTGGTGTCGAACGCCAGCGAGCGCGCCGTCATCACCCCGTCTTTGACCACGAAATCGCCGAACGCACAACGCACCGGGATCAACCGGTCACCGGTCAGCTTGAACTTGATGATCTCGGCCAGGTCGATGCCGGCGTATTCCATCAACAGGTTGCTGATCTGGCCACGGCCCATGCCGATGGAGACGTCGCCGTTGCTACTGGCGAGCATTTTTGCGATCGAGTTGCCGTTGCCGGCCAGCACCATCGTGCCGCCGACCTTGCCGACTGCGTTCTGTGCCAGTTCCAGCTTGGGCAGCAGTTTCGACAGGGTCAGTCCGCGCGCGTTGATGTCGGCGCGGGTGCTGATGGTGTCTTTTCGGGCATCCATGGCGATGGTCGAGCGGATGTCGCCGTCGGCGATACCGAAGTTGAGCGGGTCCAGTCGCAGCACGCCGTTTTCGAGTTTCAGATGCGCATCCATGTCGTCGATCGGCCAACCCGGCGCATTGATGCGGCGGGCTTTCCAGCGCACGTCGGCGTCCATCGCGCGCAATCGTTCGAGCTCGTAGGCCGTGTCGGGCAACACACGTCCGCTGGCCTTGCGCCGCGCGGCCTGGGCCGTGAGCTGCGCATTGCCGGTCTCGCCTGGGCCTGACTGTGGCGCGCCGCCGACGAAGCCGGCGAGGTCGTCGAAGTCCAGCTGCTTCGAGCTCAGGTTGGCACGCAGGAAGGGGCGCTTGCCGCCGGTCGCGACGCTGGCATTGCCGGCCAGGTCGCTGTCGCCGACTGTGCCGCTGAAGTCGTCGTAGTGCCAAGTGGTGCGATTGCCCTCTATGCCGCGGGTGAAACGGCCGTCCAGCGCGTACGGAGGCGTGGGCGGCGTGGCGACGCCAATCAGCGGGTACAGGTCGCCCATGTCTCGGCCGGACAGCGCGAGCTGCAGATCGAAATCGCGCAGACGCAGGGGGTCGACCAGGCTGCCGCGCGCATGGGCGCGGGTGGCGCCGGCGACTGCACGTACGTCGATGCGGTAGGGCTGGTTGCCGTCCTGCAGCGCCAGTGGCGATTCGGCGCGACCTTCGATGGTGAACTTGTTGCCTTGCCACTGGCCGCCCCCTTCCAGCGCGATCGGCGACGCGTCGCCGGCGCGTTCAGGGTCTTGGCTGGCGACGGCAATCTCGATATCGGTCTGCCCGGCGGCATTGAGAAACCGCAGGTTTCCTTCGTCGATCCAGACCCGGCGAAACTGCATGGCATTGTCGCCGTCGTCCTGGCCGAAATCCCAGTTGCCGCCGCCTTCCGGGCCGGTTTCCAGGCTTAGGCGAGGCTTGGTGAGGCGCAATTCCGGGATGCGCACCTGGCCGGCGAACAACGGCCGCAGTTCCAGGCGGAATTCCAGCCGGTCGACTGCCGCCATGGTCGGCTGCTTCGACCAGGCGGCGTTGCCGAATCGGACGGCCTCCGCGCTGATCGTCGGCACCCACCCGAGGTCGACATCGAGATTGCCGCCGATCTCGAGTTCGCGCCCGGTCCGCGCTTCGACCTGGCGCTCGATCGGGCCCTTGAACCAGTTCCAGTCCCACAGCAGCACCAGCACGATCGCCGCTATTGCCAGCGCTACGAGGATGGTCAGCCAGGGATGTGAAGTCGCTGCGTCAAGCGCCGCGCGCGAGCGCCGCCGCGCCGTCGGATCCGGATCGCCCGGGGGTGGTGCATCGGCCGGCGGGTTGGCCGGAAGGGTCTCGTCGACGGGCGACATCGTTGGGGGTCTGCCTATTCGGCCGGAGTGCAGTCGAACCCGCCGACTCCATCCTGCCCCAGCGTGCCGCCATCGCTGCCGACGGCGAATTCAAGTGCTTCGCCCGCGTACAGCGGCGGTGAGGCATCTGCGACGCGTGCGATGTCGACGCTGCGACCGTCGCTGAGCAGCACGCGCGCGGTATCGCCGCCATTGACGATCTCGACCCGGTGACCGCTCTCACAGCGGTAGCGCATGGTGGTGGCGTCGTCTGGCGGTGTCATTGGTTCGATCGGTGCGGTTGGCGCATCCGCGGCGGTGGGCGGCGGCAGGTCATCGGAATGATCGCGCTGGCAAGCGGAAAGGGTGAGTGCGGCGGCAAGGGCGGTGGTTGCGATCAGGGCGCTGCGCATGAGTCCTCCGGCTTGATGAAGAAGCCTGACTCTGGTGGCCCTGCGGTCAAGCGAGGGTGAACGCGCCTGCGCGACCCCGGCCTGAGATCACGCGACCAGCCGGACCTGCGCCATCACCGCGATGTAGTGGCAGACGCTGCCTGCGATCACGAACAGATGCCAGATTGCGTGCGAATACCGCAACGCGGGCCGGTGATAGAACACCGTGCCCAGCGTGTAAAAGATGCCACCAGCCAGCAGCCAGCCGAAGGTCCAGCCGTCCAGCGCGTCCAGCAGCGGTTTGAGTGCGACCAGGACCAGCCAGCCCATGGCAACATAGATCAGCGTCGACAGCGTCTTGAAGCGGCCGGTGAAGAACAGTTTGAACACGATGCCGGCCAGCGCCAGCGCCCAGATCGCCGCGAACAGGCCCCAGCCCCACGGCCCGCGCAGTCCGATCAGGGTGAACGGGGTGTAGGTGCCGGCGATCAACAGGTAGATCGCGCAATGGTCGAAGACCTTGAGCCGCGCCTTGGCTACCGGGTGCCTGATCGCGTGGTACAGCGTCGAGGCGAGGTACAGCAGCAGCAGGCAGACACCGAACACGATCGCCCCGGCCAATTGCCAGCGATCGCCGTGCAAGGCGGCCAGGGTGATCAGGAAGCCGCCACCCACCAGCGCCGCGGCCGCGCCGAGGCCGTGGGTGAGGACGTTGGCGAGTTCCTCGCGAACGACGTCCGCGCGTGCCGGAGCTGGGGGATCGGGTGGGGGTTCCATGTCGCCGGCATCGTAGCGCAGGCGCTGACCTGCGCTTATCCGGCGACAAACAGCCGAGCAAGCTCGGCTCTACCGAACCGCAGCCTCGTAGTAGAGCGGAGCTTGCTCCGCTGCGGCTTTCCACCCGGGGCGTAAAGATCAGTCGATCGCCAGCGCGTGCGCATGCTCGCGGGTGGCCAGGAACTCCACGCCCGGCGAGCGTTCCTGCGCCAGTTGCAGGTTGACCCGCGTGGGCGCGAGGTAGACCAGCTGGCCGGCCGCATCGATGGCGAGGTTCATCGCGTTCTTGTCGCGAAACTCCTCGAGTTTTTTCGCATCGTTGCAGCGGATCCAGCGCGCGGTGGCGACGTTGACCTGCTCGAAACTGGCATCGACGCTGTATTCGTCCTTGAGCCGGTACGCAACCACTTCGAACTGCAGCACGCCGACCGCACCCAGGATCAGGTCGTTGCTCATCAGCGGGCGGAAGAACTGGGTGGCGCCTTCCTCCGACAACTGCGCCAGGCCCTTCTGCAGCTGCTTGAGTTTGAGCGGGTCTCGCAGGCGCGCGCGTCGGAACAGTTCCGGGGCGAAGTTGGGGATGCCGGTGAACGACAGCGGCTCGCCCTCGGTGAAGCTGTCGCCGATCGAGATCGTGCCATGGTTGTGGATGCCGATCACATCGCCCGAATATGCGCTCTCGGCGATTTCGCGGTCCGACGCCATGAAGGTCAGTGCGTTGGCGAGTTTCATCTCCTTGCCGGTGCGCACATGAAAGGACTTCATGCCGGCGCTGAACTTTCCCGAGCAGATGCGCATGAACGCGACCCGGTCGCGATGCTGCGGGTCCATGTTGGCCTGGATCTTGAATACGAAGCCGCTGAGCTTGTCCTCGTCGGCGGCGACGTCGCGGGTGGTGGTCTCGCGTGCCTTCGGCGAGGGTGCATGTTCGACGAAGAAATCCAGCAGCAGCTGCACGCCGAAATTGTTGACCGCCGAGCCGAATGACACCGGGGTCTGCTTGCCGGCGAGGTAGGCCTGTTTGTCGAACGGGTGCGAGGCGCCCTGCACCAGTTCGAGTTCGTCGCGCACCTCGCGCAGCATGTCGGCGCCGATCCGTGCTTCGAGTGCGGGATCGTTGATCGAGGCGAAGATCGTCGAATCCTGGCGGGTGAAATTGCGGCCCTGTTCGTACAGGTGCACCTCGCCGGTGAGCAGGTGCACTACGCCCTTGAGACGCTGGCCCATGCCGATCGGCCAGGTGATCGGGGCGCACTGGATGCCGAGCACCGACTCGACTTCATCCAGCAGGTCGATGGGGTTCTTGCCCTCGCGATCCAGCTTGTTGATGAAGGTCATGATTGGCGTGTCGCGCAGCCGGCAGACTTCCATCAGCTTGATCGTGCGTTCTTCCACGCCCTTGGCCACGTCGATGACCATCAGCGCCGAGTCGACCGCGGTCAGCACGCGGTAGGTGTCCTCGCCGAAGTCGGCGTGGCCCGGGGTGTCGAGCAGGTTGACGATGCGGCCCGCGTACGGGAACTGCATCACCGAGGACGTCACCGAGATACCGCGCTCCTTTTCCAGCGCCATCCAGTCCGAGGTCGCATGGCGCGCGGCCTTGCGGCCCTTGACGCTGCCCGCCATCTGGATCGCACCGCCGAACAGCAGCAGTTTTTCGGTCAGCGTGGTCTTGCCCGCATCGGGATGCGAAATGATCGCGAACGTGCGGCGGCGACGGGTTTCGAGGGAAACATCGGACATGGCGATGGCGCGCGCAGGCGCGTCCGCAGAGCAAAAGAGCCGTGAATTATACCTGCGGGCCTCGTCTTCTCCCGGCAGTGTCATCCGGAGCAGCGCAGAAACCTCTGCGCTGGCATTGCGCGCTTCGCTTCATGCATCGACGAACTGCAGGCGCTGCCACATCCCGACAAAACCACAGGCGTTACTGGCCGTTGCCGGGTCATGTTCCAGTACCTACAAGCTGCCGAAGTGGCGGTCGATGACCGAGGAGCAGGTCGCGAGCGCGGCCGCCGCATAGCCTACGGCGCTTTGGCCATTCGCAGCGGCCCCGCTGGTCCGCTCATGCGGAACGGGATCGACTCCAGTCGCATGCCGCGGTTGACCTGCAGCGCGAAGTGCAGGTGCGGGCCGGTGGTGAAGCCGGTGTTGCCCGACAGGCCGATCTGCTGTCCAGTGCGCACACGCTTGCCGACGCGCGCCAACACGCCTTCGGGCTTGAGGTGCGCGTACAGCGCCATCGTGCCGTCGTCGTGCAGGATGCGCACGAAGTTGGCGCGGCCGCCGTAGCTTTCCAGGCTGAGCCCGGCCTGCTCGAAATTGGATTCGACCTGCATCACCACTCCGTCGCGCGCGGCCAGCACCGGCGTGCCGATCTCGGCGGCGAAGTCGATCGCGTAGCGGTTCTGCGCATCGGTATGGCTGAAGCGGCCGCCGTAGCCCTGGTCGATGCGTGATTTTGCTTGCCGCAGCGGCAATCGGTAGTCGACATTGAGCGGACGCGCGCTGGGATCGCCCGGCAGGCTTTCCATGCGCAGTTCGAAACTGCCGCCGCGGCGCGGGTCGGCAATGGCCAACACCGCGACCAGCGCATTGCCGCCGGCCGCCACGGTGGCGCGCGCCGGCAGTGGGGGATCGCCGACGATGTTGTCATTGCGGCGGAAATGCAGCATCACTTCTATCGGTCCGGACAGCCGGTTGTCGGCCCACACCCGATATTCGCCATCGCGTTGTTCGACCCGCAACGCGGCGATCGCGCCGGGTTCGGCGCGCACCGGGATCCGCTTGAGCGAGCCGGAGACTACCCCCGATGCCTGCGCCTCCGGTAAGCGGTCGCCGTAATGAGTGATGCCGTTGCGATCGGTCCAGCGATAGACCTTGGCGGCATCGACGCGGGCGGCGGCGAACGTAATCGCGAGACCGGCACACAGGAACGCAAGCGAGCGCCATGCGGTCATCGTGGCTAGCCGGTGCAGCCCGCAGGCAATTCGAGCATGCGGGCGACCTCGCGCAGGTCAAACGCACTCACCGCCTTGTCGGCGTGAACCGCGTACAGCGCGCCGCCGGGGAACGATCGGCTGCCAGCGGCATGCAGCGCGATGCCATCGGTGTACGAGGTCAACGCGCCGCGGAAACTGCCGCGCGGCGCCAGCGTGGTGCGGTCGAACAGGTGGAACACCGCCAGCGGTGCGAGCTGGTCGACCGCGATCCAGTAACCGCTGCCGTCCGGGCAACTCCACAGCGCGACGCCCTCGGCCTCGGCGCCGAAACTTGCTTCGGGCAGGCTGCGGCGGGTGAAATCGCCGGCGAAGCTGTACTCGCGCAGCGTCGATACATGGCGGCGATCTTCGTCGGCGATCAGCAGGCGGTCATTTGCCGGGTCGCCGGCGATCGATTCGACCATGCGCAGCGCGTTCGCCGCGGTGGTGTCCCCGAACGAACCGAGGTAGCGGGCCCGCAGCAGCGTGGCGAGTGAAGTCATCGTGTCGTGCAGGAGGCGATAGCGGCGCACACGCTGGTTCAGTTCGGTCAGTGGCGGCACCACGTCGAAACGCTCGCCGTACATGAAGCTGTCGGTGACGTAGGCCTCCAGTTCGCCCGGCGCGGTTTCGTGCAGCCAGATGCCGTAGGGGCTGCGCAATTCGTCGCTGCCGAACATCGCCACCGGGTTGAATTCCGGCAGATGCAAAACCTGCACGCGGCGATTGTCGCGCTCGACCACGAACAGCAGGTCGCCGTGCACTGCGATGCCGTTGGGGCGATTGAACTGGCCCGCTGCCGCGCCACGCGTGCCGAAGTCGCGCAGTCGGTCACCGCTGTCGCCGTCGAACACCACCAGCCGATGGCTGGCCTTGGCGGTTGCGATCACCCAGGTCTTGCCGTCTTCGGTCGGCCAGGTGGCCAGTGAGTCGAGTTCATCGCCAAGGCTGTCGGCTGAGACGAAGGCTTCCGCCACGGTAAGTACTGCCGTCGAAGGCGCGCTCGCCGCCACTGCGTGGGCGCGGGAGATCGACGAGTCATGGCTCGGCGTGGACATGCAGCCGCCCAGCATGGTCATCACCAGGGCGGTGGCGAAAGCGGTGGCCAGGCGGGTCGTTGTCATCGACAAAGTGTATGCGTGAAGGGGGTGGTTGAACTATCGCCGTATGGCGCAGCTTGCCTCGGTACGGGGAGCTGGTCAGAAAGCAGCCGAGCAAGCTCGGCTCTACGGGGCGTGCAGAACCATCATCAAAATATATCTTTCAATCCGCATAAAGCGATTGACAAAGAGCTATACCCGCTGGCAGACTGCGGTCATCCATCGAGACCGGCAGAGGGACAGGCCCTTTGACGCCGGGGCAACCAGCGCAGTGCGAGCTGCGTGAGGTGCCAATTCCTGCGGTGATCCGCCACGTCCAGTGGCAGGTCGCCGAAAGATGGTTGCAAGGTGTGCCCGGTCGGCTCAGTACCTCGGTTCCGATCTGCGCTTGCGTTGCTTCCGTCAGCTCGATGGCCCCGTCACTTCGGATGCCTGCCATGAGCCTGATCGATCAAACCCCTGCATATTCCGCCCCCGGGCTGAACACCTTGCCGCGCGCATGCTCCGCTTCGTCCTGTGCTTCGCCGGACGAGGTCGTTGCGATCCGCGGCGAGTTCACGCTTGAACTGGCATTGCGCCATGCCGGCCGCAGGCAAGTGACGCTGCGTTACGAAAGCCTCGGGGATGCGCGTTTGCCGGCGGCCGGTTCGCTGGTGGCGGACTTGCCGGTAATTTTCGTGGCCGGGGGCATTTCCGCCGATCACCACGCCGCAGCCAGCGCGACCCACACCGAAGCCGGCTGGTGGGACGCGCAGGTCGGCGCCGGATGCGCGATCGACCCGGCCAAATGCCGCGTGCTGGCGTTCGACTGGATCGGCGCCGATGGCAGCCTCGACGTGCCGATCGACCCAGCCGACCAGGCCGATGCGATCGCGGCGTTGCTGGACGCGCTTGATATCGCGGTAATCGACCGCTTCGTCGGCTGTTCATACGGCGCGATGGTCGGCCTGCAGTTCGCCGCGCGTCATGGCGAGCGCCTCGGTCAGCTCATTGCCATCAGCGGCACCTACCGCGCGCATCCGTATGCCAGCGCCTGGCGCGCGCTGCAGCGACGCGCGGTCGCGCTGGGCGCCTTGCAGTGCGACGAAACCCACGGGCTCGAACTCGCGCGGCAGTTGGCGATCCTCAGCTACCGCACGCCGGAGGAATTCGCCGCGCGTTTCGGTGCGTCGGAGGTGTGCGATGGTCGGGTGCGCGTGGCGGCCGAGGATTACCTGGATCACTGCGCCGCGAAGTTCGTGGCGAAAACCTCGCCCACCGCCTTCCTGCGCCTGTCGGAATCGATCGACCTGCAGGCGGTCGACCCCGCGCTTATCAACGTGCCGGTGACCGTGGTCGCGGTGGCCGAGGATCGTTTGATCCCGGTGTCGGAAGCCTATGAGTTGGTCGAACAACTGCGCTGCGGCGCGCGTGCAAAGGAGCCCCGCCTGCATCTGCTGCGTTCGATATACGGCCACGACGCGTTCCTCAAGGAGGTCGACGACATCGCCGATCTCCTGCGCGGCGCATTGTCGGAAGATCTGCGCGTTGACGTGCGCAACAACGCAGCGGTGGCGGCGTGAGCGCGCACACGAGCGGCGCGGGCATCAACGCCGCGCGCCACCGGTGTACCGCGGCGGTGCGCGCCGGCATCGACCGCGATGCCGCGTTTGGCGCGGTCACGCCGCCGATCGTGCTGTCGTCCAACTTCAGCTTCGCGGGGTTCAACGACAAGCGCGCCTACGACTACACCCGCAGCGGCAATCCGACGCGCGACCTGCTCGGGGAGGCGCTGGCCGAACTGGAAGGTGGCGCCGGCGGCGTGATCACCGCGACCGGCATGGCCGCGATCACCTTGGTGTTGCACGCCTGCCTCAAGCCCGGCGACCGCATCGTGGTGCCGCATGACGGGTACGGCGGCAGTTGGCGGCTGTTCAACGCGCTGGCGGCGAAGGGCGCGTTCGAACTGCTCACCATCGATCTCACCGACCCGCGCGCGTTGACCGAGGCGCTCGCGACCTGCCCCGCGGTGGTGTGGATCGAAACGCCGTCCAACCCGCTGCTGCGCATCACCGACCTGCGCTTCGTGATCGAGGCCACGCACGCGGCCGGCGCGCTGGCGGTGGTCGACAACACCTTCCTGTCGCCGGCATTGCAGCAGCCGATTGCATTCGGCGCCGACGTGGTGGTGCATTCGACCACCAAGTACATCAATGGCCACAGCGACGTGGTCGGCGGTGCGGTGATCGCCAAGGACGCCGCGCTGCACCAGCACCTGGCCTGGTGGGCGAACGCGCTCGGCCTCACCGGCTCGCCGTTCGACAGTTTCCTGACCTTGCGCGGCCTGCGCACGCTGGATGCGCGCCTGCGGGTGCACCAGGAAAACACCGAAGCGCTGGTCGCGTTGCTGGATGCGCACCCAGCGGTGCGCACGGTGCATTACCCGGGACTGGCGAACCATCCGGGCCATGCCATCGCGGCGCGCCAGCAGCATGGCTTCGGTGCGATGTTGAGCGTGGAGATCGAGGGCGGCGATGCGGAGGTACGCGCGTTTCTGGACGGTCTGCAGTGTTTCACCCTGGCTGAATCGTTGGGTGGCGTCGAAAGCCTGATCGCGCATCCGGCGACGATGACCCATGCGGCGATGTCACCCGAGGCGCGCGCCGCCGCGGGCATCGGCGACGGGCTGTTGCGGTTGTCGGTCGGTATCGAGCATGCCGACGACCTGGTCGCCGATATCGAGGCGGCGCTGGCGCGGGTAGCCCATCCCATTTCCAGCGTTGCAGATAGCGGATGCGCATTCAAATGAACGCGGTGGCGACGGTCGCAGAGGTGGTCGCGCACGTGCCGGATGAAGTGTTGCTGCCGGCACGGGTTGCGTTGCTCGGTACCGGTACGGTCGGCAGTGCGGTATTGGAGCGGCTGGCGAGCTGGACGGGCACCCCGCTGGGCGAGCACTTGTCGTTGGTCCATGTAGCCAATTCGCGATCGGCGTACGAACCCTCTCCGGTCGGCAGAGGGTGGCACCGTTCGACACAACTCAAGCCAGGCTCCGCGTCGATCGAGGATTCAACCGGGCGCAACGGCAACGCCGTGCTGCGAACCCTCACTCCGACCCCTCTCCCGGCGGGAGAGGGGCTCAACATCGTCATCCCCCTGCTTGGCGATCACGGCAGCCGCATCGTCATTGACGCGACGGCGAGTGTCGACGTCGCCGAGCGCCATGCCGGATGGCTTGCGCAAGGCATCCACGTGGTGACCGCCTGCAAGCTCGGGCAGGGCACTGACTTGGCGAAATGGCGGCGGATCCGCGCCGGTTGCGCGCGCGGCAACACCGAGTACGGCGATGCCGCCACGGTCGGCGCCGGCTTGCCAGTGCTGCGCTCGATTCGCGAACTGCAGGCCGGTGGCGACCGCATCCATGCGATCGCCGGCGTGCTGTCAGGTTCGCTGGCGTGGCTGTTCAACCACTTCGATGGCCTGGGTCCGTTCTCGGGCTTCGTACGCGATGCTCGCGCCGCGGGCTACACCGAACCCGATCCGCGCGAGGACCTGTCCGGAGAAGACGTGCGTCGCAAGCTGCTGATCCTGGCGCGCGCTTCGGGCGCCGAACTGGAGTCGCACGATATCGATGTCGAATCGCTGGTGCCGTCCGTGCTGGCGACAGTGCCTGCCCACGCGGTCGACGCCGCGCTGTCGGCACTCGACACCCCGCTGCGCGAGCGTTACGCGGCGGCCTACAAACGTGGCGAGAAACTGCGTTTCATCGCGCGCCTGGAGCAGACCGGGCCGGGTCGGGTGCGCGCACGTATCGGCCTGGAATCGCTGGCTGCCGATCACCCCCTGGCAGGCGGGGCCGGCACCGATAATCGGGTGGCGATCTGGTCGGATCGCTACTGCGCGCAACCGCTGGTGATCCAGGGGCCGGGCGCGGGTGCGGAGGTCACCGCTGCTGCGCTGCTGGACGATGTGCTGCGAATCGCCGGGAGGCGTTGCTGAGCCTGCTTTGCCTCCGTCCATTCGAAACAGTGGGCGCTCAGCATTCGATCACATTCACCGCCAGTCCGCCGCGGCTGGTTTCCTTGTACTTGTCCTGCATGTCGCGGCCGGTGTCGCGCATGGTCTTGATGACCTTGTCCAGCGACACCTTGTGCTTGCCGTCGCCGCGCATCGCCATGCGGCTGGCGTTGATCGCCTTGACCGAGCCCATCGCGTTGCGCTCGATGCAGGGGATCTGTACCAGGCCGCCGATAGGGTCGCAGGTCAGGCCGAGGTTGTGTTCCATGCCGATCTCGGCGGCGTTCTCGACCTGCGACATGCTGCCACCGATCGCGGCGGTCAGGCCGGCCGCGGCCATCGAACACGCCACGCCGACCTCGCCCTGGCAGCCGACTTCGGCGCCGGAGATGCTGGCGTTTTCCTTGTAGAGGATGCCGACCGCGGCGGCGGTCAACAGGAAGGTGTGGATGCCCTGCAGGTTCGCGCCCGGCACGAAGCGCTCGTAGTAATGCAGCACCGACGGGATGATTCCGGCCGCGCCATTGGTCGGCGCGGTGACGACGCGGCCACCGGCGGCGTTCTCCTCGTTGACCGCGAGCGCATACAGATTCACCCAGTCGAGCGTGGTCAGTGGATCGACAACCTTGTCGTCGGGCCGCGCGGTGAGTTCGGCGTGCAGCAGCGGGGCGCGGCGGGTCACGTGCAGGCCGCCGGGCAGGATGCCGGGCGAGCGGATGCCGCGCTCGACGCAGGACTGCATCGCCGCCCACAGCTCGTCGAGGCCGCTGTCGATTTCCTCGCGCGTGCGCCAGACCTGCTCGTTGGCGTACATCAGCTCGGCGATGCTGATGTCGTGTTTCGCGGCCTGCGCCAGCAGTTCGTCGCCGGAGTTGAACGGGTAGGGTTGCGCGGTGGTGTCGGCGACGATGCGGTCTTCGGCCGCTTCGTCCTGGTTGACCACGAAGCCGCCGCCGACCGAGTAGTAGTCGCGCGTGGCGATCACCTCGCCGTCGGCATCGAACGCGGTGAAGCGCATGCCATTGGTGTGAAAGGGCAGCTTCTGGCGCTTGTTCATCACCAGGTCGCGCTTCTCGTCGAAGTCGATTTCGTGCTGGCCGAACAGCCTGATGCGCTTCTCTCCACGGATGCGCTCCAGCGCCGGCGGAATGAGGTCCGGGTCGATCTTGTGTGGCCAGTGGCCTTCCAGCCCCATCAACAAAGCCTTGTCGGTGCCATGGCCGCGGCCCGTCAGCGCCAGCGAGCCGAACACCTCGGCGCGGATGCGCGCGGTGCGCTGCAGGTCACCGCTCTCGATCAGCCAGCGCTCGACGAAGCGCGCCGCCGCGCGCATCGGCCCCACCGTATGCGAGGAACTCGGCCCGATGCCGATCTTGAACAGGTCGAAACTGCTGACGGCCACGGGGTGTCTCCGATGCGGCGGCGGGTATCTGAATATATGGGGGCGGAACGGCCGTTATTCTACGCGCCCGGCCGCGTTCGACCTGCACCGACATGACTGACCCGAGCCCGCCGTCACTTATCTTCTACCAGCGCGACGACTGCCACCTGTGCGACCTCGCGCTGGAGGAGCTGGCGGCTGCGCGCGTACCGGAGTTCGAATGCGTGTTCATCGACCACAACGATGAGCTTGAAGCGCGTTACGGGGTGCGGGTGCCGGTTTTGCGCCATGAGCGGCACGATGTCGAACTGGACTGGCCGTTCGATGTGGCGAAGCTGCAGGCTTTTCTGGCGCGGCTGTACTCCAGTAGCCCGGCTGCGCTTTGCTTGCCCGGGCTGCTCCGGCTGCGCGGGCGGCAGCTACTCCCCGGACGTTCGCTTCGACAGGGGTTGGCCGACGCCTCGGCTTCATTTCGCCGGCTGCAACACCACCCGCGTGCTTACCGCCACCGCGTTCGGCAGCAACTCGGTGTCGGCCCAGTCGCCCGCGCCGATGCCGAAATCCAGCCGCTGCACCGTGGCCTTGCCATTCAGCACCGGGCTGGCACCGGGCGTCCAGGTGAAGTTCAAGGTGACCGGCTTGCTCACGCCGCGCAGGGTCAGGGTGCCGTCGGCCGCGTACTGGTTGCCGCCGAGGCTGCGGAACGTGTCGGCGCTGAAACGCGCCACGGGGAATTTGCCGACGTTGAAGAAGTCGCGGCCCTTGAGCGTGTCGTCGCGTTCCCGATTCCTGGTGTCCGCGCCGGCCAGGGTGATCGTCACATCGAGCCTGGCGGTGGCCAGTTGCCGCGGATCGAAAATCATGCGCGTGGTGAAACCGGGGAGCCGGCCGACGAACACTTCGCCCTGGTATCGGGTGGCGAAGGTCAGGCTGGAGCCGGGTGCCTGCACGTAATCTGCCGCGAATACCGACGGCGCGAACGTCAGCAGGCCCAACAACAGTGAGGCGGTGAGGGTTTTTTTCGACATCGTCAGGCTCCGGAACAAGAGGATCGGTTGGCATCGCCACCGTGCGTGCGGCGACGTGGCAGCATCCGCAACAAAGTCGCGTCCTGCCGAAACAGGTGGTGGTAAAACGCCGCGCTGACATGCACCAGCACCAGCACTAGTAATACCCGGAAACCGTTGACGTGCAGCGCGTTGGCGGTGTCGCGCAGCCCCTCGTCGCTGGCCGTCAGCGCCGGCAGGTTGAACAGCCCGAACCACTGCAGCGGATAACCGGCGGCGGAGTTGAACAGCCAGCCGCTCAGCGGCATCGCGAACATCATCAAGTACAGCGCGGCATGGCTGAGCGCGGCGATGCGCGCCTGCCAGCTCGGCGTGCCGGCGACCGGCGGCGGCGCACCTGCGTACAGCCGCCAGCCCAACCGGAGCACCACCAGCGCCAGCAGGGTCAGGCCGAACGACTTGTGCAGCGCGTAGATCTCGATCTTGCGCGGGGTGTTGGCCATCCCGGTCATCAGCAGGCCGACGCTGGCCATGCCGACGATCAAAACCACCATCGTCCAGTGCAACAGTTGACTCATCGCGCCCCAGCGGTCGGTATTTTTCAGGCTCATGGCGCGGGTTTGGGGACGGGTTTGACCGGCGTTGCCTTGATGGGCGTTGCCTCGACGGGTTCGGACTCGTCGACGACGGCTTCGTCAAGCGCGGGTTCGTCGTCAGCCCGTGCGACCTCAACAAGCGTGTCTGCTTCGGGCGAAACTGCTTCGGGTGCAAGCGCATCCTGCGGAACATGTTCATTTGGGGCGAACGCGCGCGCGGCTTCGTTGTCGCGCACCGCCTCGGCCTCGATCCGCAGTTCGACCTGGTCGCCGATAAGGGATTTCCAGCTATGGATCCCAAAATCGGCGCGGCTCAAGGTGGCTGTCGCGGAAAATCCCGCAGTGCGCCGGAACGGCGGCAGCGGGTGGCGCTTGAGCGCGTTGAACGTGACCTGCAGGCACAGCGGGCGGGTGACACCGCGCAGGGTCAGGTGACCGCAGGCATTCGCACTGGCGCTTTTGTCGTCGGCCAGGTCGATCGGTTCGACCGTGGTCGAGACGAAATGCGCTTCGGGATGACGTCCCCCATCGAGCAGGTTGGCGGCCAGCGCGGCGGCGTTCCAGCGCGCATCGCCGAGGTCGAGCCGGGTCAATGGCACGCGCACGTCGAGCCGCGCGCTGCGCCAGTCGTCGGGATCGAACAGCAGGCTGCCGGTGCTGCCCGACACGGTGCCCAGCGCCTTGGAGAACCCGGCGTGTTCGATCGCGAACAGCACCCGCGTGTGCACCGGATCCAGCGCATAGGCTTCGGGTTCGGCCGCGTGCGCGCCGGTCGCGACTGCGAGCGTGGCGAGCAGGGCGGTGCGGAATAGATGCTTCATTGGACACCTCCCGGCGGCGCGGCGGCCACGCGCCGAAAGACGCGGCACTGCCTCTGCGGGTCATAGTAGGTGCAAGCGGATGAACGGGTCCGGTCGGTTGCGGGCAACGCATTGTTGCAGGGACCACGGCTGCGCTTGCAGTGAGCGCCAGTATCGCCGAGCCTAGCAGCGGGGCAGGGAAGGCCAGCGCGCAGCCGCTGGTCGTGCCGGGTGAACAGTGGCGCCGGCGAACGGAATCGGGAATGGAATCCATGCGACAGGCAATGATCGTGATGTTTGGCGTGGTGCTCGCCTGCAGCCTGGCGGGGCCGGCGACCGCCACCATCCCCGAGGTGCCGCGATTGCGCATCCTCGATGTCGAGGACGGCCTGCCGTCCAGCAACATCAACGGCATCACCCAGGACCGCTCCGGTTATCTGTGGCTCGCCACCGCCGATGGCCTGGCGCGTTACGACGGCCTCGGCATGCGCGTCTGGCGTCACGTGCCGGGCGATCCGGCGGCGCTGCCGGGCAACTACATCACCGCGGTGCATGTCGATGCGCGGGATCGGGTCTGGGTCGCGGTCGAGGGCCTCGGCCTCAGCGTGATGGATGCTCGGCGCGAGGGTTTCCGGCATTACCGCATGGCCGAGCAAGCAGCCATCGGCAGCGACGAAGTGTGGGCGATCGCCAGTGGCGATGACACGGTCTGGTTCGGCACCTTCGGCGGCGGCCTGCATCGGATCGATGGCCTGCGCGATGACGGCAGTGGCGGCGCGATTACCCGCTACCTGGCCGATCCTGACCAGCCCCGCAGCCTGCCGGCCGACACCGTTTTATCGCTCAGATTCGATGCGGCCGGGCAACTCTGGATCGGCAGCACCCAGGGTCTGGCGAAATGGACCGGCCGCGATTTCGAGCGTGTCGCGCTACCCGGCAAACAGCCGGCGCCGATGGTCTACTCGATCACCGCGGACGGCCCGGCAGTGTGGATCGGCGCCGGCAGCGGCGCATTCCGGCGCGAGGCAGACGGTGCCTGGACCGTGCCCGCTTGGTCGGCGATGTTCGAGGCGCCCAACGCCATTTTCGATGTCATCGCGGACGATGACGGCCAGCATTGGCTCGCCAGCCAGCGCCACCTGTGGCGGGTCGCGCCCGGCGGCGTGCCGTCTCCGGTGGTGCTCGGCACCCACGGCCCGGTGCGGCCGATGTTCCAGATGCTCAGGCAGGCCGATGGTGGGCTGTGGCTGCCGGTGTCGGGCTCGGGGCTGGGTTACCTGCGCCCGGACTGGCGGCGGATCGCGCAGTTCTCGCGCCAACACGGCGGTCTGGCGGGCGAGCTGTATCGCGATGTGGTTCCCGCGCGCGAGGGCGGGGTGTGGTTGATCGGGGGGCGCGGTGAGGTCGAACGGCTCGACGACGAAGGCCGCGTGCACCGTCTCGCCCGCGAGATGCAGATGCGGCTGCAAGGACGGCCGTTGATGTCGGGCGTGCAGGATCACCACGGACGCTTGTGGCTGGGCGAGCGTCGGACGCTGGTACGGCTGGATCCGGCCGGCGATGCGCGCGATCTGCGCGAATGGCGCGAAGGCGACGCCCGCGACGGGATCCTCGCCGGCGCGATCGCGTTGCTGGCCATCGCGCCTGACGGCACGTTGTGGTCGTCGAGCTCGGGCGCGGGCCTGCAACAGCGCGATGTGGAAAGCGGGCGCGTGCTGCGCACGATCCTGCCGGGTCCGCTGCAGGGCCTGGGTGTCGGCGATGTCGAAGCGCTCGGGTTCGATGACGCCGGCCGTTTGTGGCTCGCCGACGAGCGCGGACTGCGCCATTGGGACGAGCGCGCGCAGCGGCTGCTGCCGGCGCGCGGCATCGAGGCTGGCAGCCGGGTGTTCGCGTTCGCTTTCGATGGCGCCGATGCGCTGTGGCTGCAGCGGCTGTCGGGACTGGAACACTACCGACGCGATGCGCGGGGCTGGCGACTGGCCGATCGCGTCGGTCTGCAAGACGGCATTCCGGCCGTCGAAGGCTCGGACCTGCGGGTCGACGACGCTCATCGGGTCTGGCTGTCGACGCTGCGCGGCCTGTATCGCTGGGATCCTCGGCAGCGCCACGCGCGCCGGTTCGGCGTGCAGGACGGCCTGAGCAGCCAGGAGTTCGTCAAGCGCGCGATGACCTTGACCGCGCAGGGTCAACTGGCCGCCGCGGTGGCCGACGGCGGCGTGGTGCTGGTCGATACCAGGGCCGCGGAGCCACCATCGACGCGGCCCTCGCTCTACTGGGACCGGGTGGAAGTGCGCCGTGGTGGTCGCTGGGTGTCGCTTGTCGACGCGTCCGGCAGGTCGCCGTCGCTGACCGCCGATGACCGCGAGTTGCGAGTGCAGTTGCGTCTGCTCGCCTTCGAAGCGCCGACCTCCAATCGCTACTTCAGCAAGCTCGACGGCTACGACAACGACTGGGTCGCGCAGGGCGAGAGCGGCGAGCGCGTATTCGCCGGTTTGCCGGCAGGCCACTACCGCTTGCGTGCGCGCGCCACCGACGCAGGCGGCAACGCAGCCGCCGAACAGGTGCTGCGTTTCAGTGTGCAGCCGCCTTGGTGGCGCACGGCCTGGGCGCTGGCGGGGACGATCGGCCTGCTGCTGTTGTCGGCATGGTGGGCGATCGGTGTCCACCGCGCGCGGCTGCGCCGCCGTGAGGCGCAGCAACGCAGCGAACACGAACGCACGGTGGCCGAACACGCCTCGTTCGCCAAGACCCACTTCCTGGCCACGCTGGGCCACGAAGTGCGCACGCCGATGACCGGCGTGCTCGGCATGAGCGAGTTGCTGCTCGGCACGTCGCTGGATGCGCAGCAACGCGGCTACACGCAATCGATCCGCCAGGCCGGCGAACACCTGCTGCGGCTGGTCAACGACGCACTCGACCTGGCGCGGATCGAGTCGGGGAAACTCGAACTCGATGACGTGCCGTTCGATCTGCGGGCACTGCTGGACGAAGCCGTCGCCTTGATGGCGCCGCTGGCACGGCAACGTGGGCTCGCCTTCCTGATCGACGTCGCCGACGACGTGCCGCCCGGCGTGCGCGGCGACGCCAAGCGCGTGTGCCAGATCCTGCTCAACCTGATCGGCAACGCGATCAAGTTCACCGATCGGGGACAGGTGTCGCTGCATGTTTCGTGTGTAGCCGTCGACGCCATTCGTTTCGAAGTCGCCGACACCGGCCCAGGCCTCAACGAGGAGCAGAAGGCGCGGTTGTTCCGGCGCTTCGAGCAGGCCGAAGGCGTGCGTACCACCGCGCGTTACGGCGGCAGCGGCCTCGGGTTGGCGATCTGCCAGGAGCTGGCCGCGGCGATGGGCGGCCAGATCGCGGTCGACAGCACGCCGGGCGAGGGCACCCGTTTCATCGTCGAGCTGCCGTTGCCGGCCGCGGTGCTGGACGTGGTGGACGAAGCCTCGACCGCACCGGTTTCACCGCGCAGGTCGCTGGCGTTGCTGCTGGTCGAGGACGACCCGACCGTGGTCGAAGTCGTCGCCGGCCTGCTGCGCGCGCAGGGCCATCGCGTCACCCACGCCGGTCACGGACTGGCGGCTTTGGCTGAAATCGCGACTGCACGCTTCGATGCGGCCTTGCTCGACCTCGACCTGCCCGGCATCGACGGTTTCGCCCTGGCCCGGCAATTGCGCGCGCAGGGCTTCGACCGCCCGCTGATCGCGCTCACCGCCCGCGCCGATGCGGAAGCCGAGCCGCTGTCGCACGCAGCCGGTTTCGACCGTTTCCTGCGCAAGCCCGTGACCGGCAAGCTGCTGGCGAGGCTGGTCGAGGGTATCGCGGCAGGCTGAGGCGACAACGGTAAATCCCGCCTGGTTCCGATGGTCGAAAGGGGAAACAGCAGCGACCGGGTTCGGTACGGTTTGCTGGTTTCAGCTGCTGTCATCGAGACAGGCCGGGCGGGAAGCCATTGCGTTGGCAGCTGCCGTTCCGGGTCTTTCTGCGCCGACTTCGTGCCTGGCATCGCTCGAAGTTTCGACCACGAGGGCTGCGGCTTCACACAATGCCCGCTTGCGCGCTGCAGTGAGCCGCTTGATCGCATGTTCGGCGCGCGTGGCGGCGCCACGATCGGGGTAGGCGAACCGTGCCAGCAGCCGCAACGGCGGATGCGCGCGGGTGTAACGCGCGCCCTTGCCCGCCGCGTGCTGCGCGAACCGACGATCGACATCGATCGCGATGCCGGTGTACACGCTGCCGTCGCGGCATTCGATCAGGTAGACGTACCA
>JALZKJ010000059.1 GCA_030859305.1 Pseudomonadota bacterium
GGCTACCGGCGTGTCTTGGACGGACGAGGCCCCCGGTGCAAAACTGCGGTCTGTCGAAGCGACGCCGGATATCGGCGGCGCGCCTACGGCCCTGTCACAGCTCCAGCCATCCGCCAATCACTGCGCGCGCCTCGTCGACGCCCTGCTTGGACTCGCCAGAGAACAGCTGCAGGCTGACAGCTTCGCGGTATTCGGCCTGCATGTCCTTGCGCACCGCCAGCAGCGCGTTGCCCTGCGCGCCGCGGCCGAGCTTGTCGGCCTTGGTCAGGATCGCGTGCGCCGGCAGGCCGCGAGACACCGCATAACCGAGCATCTGGCGGTCGTATTCCTTGAGCGGGTGGCGGATGTCCATC
Organism: Pseudomonadota bacterium; assembly: GCA_030859305.1. Taxonomy (GTDB): domain Bacteria; phylum Pseudomonadota; class Gammaproteobacteria; order Xanthomonadales; family Xanthomonadaceae; genus Lysobacter_K. The sequence continues at coordinate 354 of JALZKJ010000059.1, forward strand.
ACCACGACCAGCCCTTTGAGCGCCTCGCGCTCGCGGAAATAGCGGTCGAGAAAGCCCTGCCAGTGCGCCTGCAGGTCTTTGGGCACCTTGGCGTAGCCGTAGCCGGGCAGGTCGACCAGGTAGCGGTCGGTGGTCGGCGGGATGTCGAAGAACACCAGCTGCTGGGTGCGACCCGGGGTCTTGGATACACGCGCGAGCGCGTTCTGCTGGCAGATCGCGTTGAGCGCACTGGACTTGCCGGCGTTGGAGCGGCCGGCGAAGGCGACCTCGAAGCCGCCATCGGGCGGCAGTTGCTGCGGGTTGTGCGCCGCCAGCAGGTATTTGGAGCGGGCAAGGGGGTTGGCCATCGGCATAGGATCGCACGGAAGGCGCGTGAGCTTGGTTTGCATCGCCCCCGGGATGACCAGGCAAAACGCCTGCACGACGGCCCTTGCGTTGACCCGGCCGGGGCCGGCGACGATAATTCCACGGTTCCGACGGTCGTTTACCGGCCCGTCGCCCCAGAGTTCCGGAGCCCCGCCTGATGAGCCACGCCCGCGTCCCAGGCACGATCGGTATTGCCGTTTTGGCCGTTGCCGTCCTTGCCGCCGTTGCCTACGCCCAGACCACGGTCACCCCGATCCCGGACAATGCGCCGGTCGATACCGCGCCGCTGCTGCTGGCGCCGGAGACCACCACCTGGGGCGACGTCGAAGCCGGCGCGACCAAGGCCGGGACCTGCGTGGCCTGCCATGGCCTGGACGGCAACCCGAGCGACCCGCAATACCCGCGACTGGCCGGCCAGAGCGAGCGTTATGTCGCCCAGCAGATCGCCCTGTTCAAGAGCGGCGAGCGCAATACCGGCATGGCCGCGGTGATGAAGCCGTTCGCCGACATGCTGACCGCGCAGGACGCCCGCGACATCGGCGCCTACTACGCCACCCAGGCCTCCGGCGCCGGCGTCGCCGACGACAGCGTGGTCGCGACCGGCCCGTACTACGGCATGAAGTTCTACGAAGCCGGCCAGCAGCTGTTCCGCGCCGGCGACGCCGAGCGTGGCATTCCGGCCTGCATGGCCTGCCACGGCCCCGACGGCACCGGCAACCCCGGCCCGGCCTACCCGCATGTCGCCGGCCAGTACGCCGCCTACACCCAGCGCCGCCTCGAGGAGTACCGCGCCGGCGTGACCACCCAGCGCGAGCCGGGCTTGTTCAACATCATGGCGAACGTCGCCGCCAAGCTGACCGACGAGGAGATCGGCGCGCTGTCGAGCTACCTGCAGGGCCTGCACCCGCGCGCGAACGACATCGCCGCCGCCAATGCGCCGGCGTCGGCAAGGGCGCCGGCTGCGGCGCCGGCCGCGCCAATGCCCGCACCCGTTCCAGCGCCTGCCGAAGCGGCCGATCCTGCGGCCGAAACCGACAGCGACGTTTCGCCGATCACCGGCCCATAACCCACGCCATCGCCGGCTCACGCCATCGACTGGTCACGCCATCGACTGGTCACGCCGTCGACTGACCACGCCGTCGCCGGAACTATCCGGCGCGGGCGGCGGTCACAGCCCGCACTCCTGGTGCCTGCAACGATTCACGCTGTCCCCTTCACGCCGCCCGTTATCATCACGGCCGGCGTTTTTGTTTCCGCCGCCCCGCCTTCCTGCAAGGCGCCGATGAGAACGACCCCATGACTTCACGCCTGGCCCTGCTGCTGGCCCTTTTCCTGCTGTCGATGCTGCTTTCCGTCACCGCCACGGCGGCCACCGCGGCCGGCCCGGCGCCGGTGGCGGGCACCGACTACGTCGAGATCGCCGATGGCCAGCCGTTCGCGCCGCAAGCCGGCAAGATCGAGGTGGTCGAGATCTTCGGCTACACCTGCCCCCATTGCGCGAACTTCCAGCCAGTGCTGGCGCCGTGGAAGGCGCGCCTGCCCGCCGACGTGCAGTTCACCTCGCTGGCGGCGCCGTTCGGCGGTTACTGGATTCCCTACGCCCGCGCCTATTACGCGGCACGCACGCTGGGCCTGCTCGAGCGCACCCACGGCGCGATGTTCCGCGCCCTGCACGACGAGCGCCGCCTGCCGCTGAGCCGGCCGACCCCTCAGGAAATCGCCGGCTTCTATGCCGGGTACGGCGCCGAACCGCAGCGGTTCATGCAGGCGATGGCCGATCCGTCGATCGATGCGGAGTTCAAGCGCGTCAATGCCTTCATCCAGCGCAGTGGCGTGGAAGGCACGCCGACGCTGATCGTCAACGGCAAGTACCGCGTGCTGGGCAACAGCTTCCAGGACACGCTGCGCATCACCGGGCAGCTGGTCGCGCGCGAACGCGCTGCCCGCGATCGCGCTGCCCGCAATCGCTGACCTCTGCATGGCGCTCCCGCATGGCGCTGCGGCCTGCCACCGCGCCGCGGTCTACACGCCCGCGTACACGTGCGCTTGAATACACTGACTGCCAGAGTGGTTGCTTCGTGAACCACGCGGAGTCGACCAGGTCGTTACACGCTGCATCAACTTCGTAAAATCAACTTCGTAAAATCAACTTCGTTGAATCAGCTTCGTTAAACCAGCTTTGTTAAACCAGCTTCGTTGCACCAGCTTGGTTGACTCACGTTCACTGATGGCGGGATGCCGCCATCCACGCTCCGGCGTCGCTGACGCCTCCCGCCATCCGGCTATTCCATCACTTGTTGCGGAGATTCGATCCATGACCTCGCGCCCGGCCACCCTGCCCCGCTTTTCCCCGGTCCTGACCACCCTCGCCGTCACCGCCATGCTCGCTCTGGCCGCCTGCTCCTCGCCGGAAGCGCCCGCGTCGGCCACCCCGGCCGCGACCGCCCCGGCGGCCAGCACGGCCACGCCGTCCGCCCCCGTCGACACGACCGCACCCCCCGCCGCGACCCCGGCCGGCCCGATCGTGCCGCCCAGCGGCCCGGCTCCGATCGCCGGCACCCACTACACCGAGATCGCCAACGGCCAGCCGTTCGCGCCCGGCACCGGCAAGATCGAGGTGGTCGAGGTGTTCGGCTACACCTGCCCGGCCTGCGCGAACTTCGAGCCGCTGGTCGCCGCTTGGAAAGCTCGCCTGCCGGCCGACGTCAACTTCGTCCCGGTCGCCGCGCCGTTCGGCGGCCATTGGGAGCCGTACGCCAAGGCGTACTACACCGCCGAGGCGATGAACCTGCTCGGCCGCACCCACGACGCGATGTTCCGCGCCATCCACATCGAGCGCAGCCTGCCGGTGCAGGGCGTCAGCAACGAGCAGATCGGCGCGTTCTATGCCAAGCACGGCGCCGACGCGCAGGCGTTCGCCAGCACCATGTCGAGCTTCGCGATCGACGCCAAGCTCAAGCGCGCCCAGCAGTTCCTGCTGCGCACCGGCGTCGACTCCACCCCGACCATGCTGGTCAACGGCAAGTACCGGATCATGGGCGGCATCGCCTACGACGAGGTGCTGCGCATCACCGACCATCTGGTCGCACGCGAACGCGCCGCCGCCAGCGCGGGCGCCGTGGTGCCTGCCGAGACTTCGGCCGGCACAGCAGCCGACGCCAGCAGCGACAGCTGAGCGCGCAGCGACCCGGCCATGGCGGTTGCCGACAAGGATGCGCGACGTGAGGCGCAAAAGGCCACGCAACCGGCCCCGCGCCGGCTGCGGCTGCTGAGCGCCAACATCCAGGCCGGTTCCAGCACGCGCGCCTACAGCGACTACGTGTCGCGCAGCTGGTCGCACGTGCTGCCGGCGGGCAACAAGCTTGGCAGCCTCGACACCATCGCCAAACTGGCCGGCGAGCACGACATCGTCGGCCTCAACGAAACCGACCCGGGCAGCCTGCGCTCGGGCTTCACCAACCAGACCCACTACCTGGCCCAGCGCGGCGGCTTCGACTACTGGAGCCACCAGCCCAACCGCCGGGTCGGCGGCGTCGCCTCCAGCGCCAACGGCCTGCTGAGCAAACTGGAACCGCGCGAGGTCATCGACCACCCGCTACCCGGCCGCATCTCCGGGCGCGGTGTGCTGATGGCGCGCTACGGCGACGGCAACGATGGCCTGCTGGTGGCGATCGTGCATCTCTCGCTCGGCGCCGCCTCACGCATGTCGCAGCTGGATTTCATCGCCGATCTGCTTCACGACCACCCGCACGCGGTGCTGATGGGCGACTTCAACTGCCCGATAGACCGCCCCGAAATGCAGTCGCTGTTCCGCCAGACCCGCCTGCAGCCACCGGACTGTGTGGTCAACACCTTCCCGAGCTGGGCACCCCAGCGCGCGATCGACCACATCCTCATCGGCGACGGCCTGACGTGTTCCGGCACCTGCGCGAAGGCCGCGGCGTTCTCCGATCACCTGGCGCTGTCGCTGGAACTGCAGGTGCCGGACGTCGCGCTGCGTTGAACTCAGCGGTCTGCGTGCATCCGCAGGAACGGCCCATGGCCGCGAGCTTCCGCATCCTCGCGCGAACGAAACAGAAAGCTCGCGGCCATGGGCCGCTCCTACGGGAAAATTCACCACCAAAGAAAAACGGCCGGTGGCTAACCACCGGCCGTTGCATTTTCCTCTTTACCGATCAACCCACGTCAATCAGAACCGCAGGTCGGCGCGCACGTAGAAGAACTGGCCGCCGGGGATGTCGTAGGTCGATGCGTCGTAGCCGTTGAGCGAGCACGACAGGCAGATCGGCGGATCCTCGTCGAACAGGTTGTTGGCACCGGCGGTCAACTGTAGGCCGCGCATCCAGTCGACTTTGTAGCCCACCTGCAGGTCGTGGTATGTCGTGGCCGCGAGGGTGTTGGTGCCGGTGAACAGCCGCGCGCCGGTTCTGGGGTCGAGCCCGGTGAACACCGGATCACTGCACACGCCGGGGAAGTTATCCGGACTGGCGGCCCGTCCGCATTGTTCGCGCAGCTCGTCGGTGTGCCGGATCGTCCAGGACGCCGACCAGTTGTTGAGCTTCCAGTCGGTGACGAAGGTCGAGCTCCACTCCGGGATCGCGCTGTTGTTCACCTCGACCCCTGGGCGCTGCGGCTGTCGCTGGCCTGCGGCACCGCGTGCCTCGTATTCACCGACGAATGTGTTGCGCCAACTCACCTTGAACTTGCCGAGGTCGCTGTCCGGGAAGGTCCAGAACAGGTCGACATCCCAGCCATCGGTCTTGATCGTGGCCAGGTTGGTCAGGCGATTGTTGAAGCCGTTGATCGCGCCGGTGGACGCGCGGCTGATACCGTCGCAGAACCTGGGATCGAGCGTGCGTACGCACAGGTTGAGCTGGGTCTGCGCGTCGACCGCCTGGATGCCACCCTCGATCTCATGGCGGTAGAAGGTGACCTCGAAATCGACGCGCTCGGCGACTGGTGAGTTCTCCAGGAGGCTGGGGCTCCAGACCATGCCGGCGGAGAAGCTGTCAGCCGTCTCGGGCTGGAGGTCGCGATTGCCGCCCGTAGTCACCGAGATCTGCGGGTTGGCCTGGGCAAAGCCCGCCGGGACACCCAGCGTGCGGCAGTTGCCCAGCAGCGATGGATCCCGCAGCGGCTCGGTGCAAGGGTCGGCGATGACCGCATCGAATCGACTGGCGGAGCCGAACAGCTCGCCAATGGAGGGCGCCCGGAAGCCTTCCGCCAAGGTCGCCCGGAACAGCAGCTCGTCCACCACCTGCCAACGCAGGCCCAGCTTGCCGGTGAATTCGCCGCCGAAAGTGGAATAGTCCGAATAGCGACCGGCGACGCTGAGGTCCAGGCGCTCGCCCATCGGCGAGTCCGCGAACAGCGGCAGGTTGAACTCGGTATACAGCTCGCTGACGTCATATTCGCCGGACGTCGGACGCGACGGCACGCCGTTGTAGAAGCCAGCCACGGTGAGCGCGTCTGGCTGGTAAAAACCTTCGTAGCGGCGATGCTCGATGCCACCAGCGAATGAAAGCGGACCTGCCCACAGGTCAACGAGATCGCCGCTGACATTCGCAGTCGCCTGCAGCAGGGTGTTCTCGCTGCGGTCGCGCACCACCGGCTGGATGAAGGCGAGCATGGCGGGGGTGATGGTGCCGGGCCCGCCGAAGATGTTCAGCGGCGTGCAGCCAGCGACGGCTGCGCACGCGGCCGGATCTCCGAGCGCCAGCCCGATGTTGCGGATGTCGTAGCTGCCGAAATTGGTCTGCTCGGCCTGGTTCTCGCTGTAGGCCAGGTTGACGTCCCAGAACCAGTTGCGCTCGCCAAGGTCGAAGCGGCCTTCAAAGCCGGTCCCGACGTACCAGGTGTCCACCTCCTGCTGGAAGATGCGTGGGCCACCTTCGACCGGCCGGCGACCGATCAGGAACAGGTTGCGCTGCGCGGCCGGCGTGCTGAGGCGGGCATCGAGGTCGAAGCCGAAGGGGTTGAACGGGTTCAGCCGTGAAATGAAGATGTTGTCAGCCCGCGGGTTGCCGGTACCGGCGGATGGGCCCAGGAAGATGGGCTCGGGTGCCGCCTGGTTGGTGGACTCGCGACGGTTGTACAGCGCCTTGAGGTACCAGCTGGTGCTCTCGCTGATGTCGAAGCGGAACTGGCCGAAGAGCCCGGCACGCTCGGAGGGCGTCACCAACAGGTTGAAGGGTGAGAAGTTGAAGCGGTCGGCACTGGCGAAGCAATGGTAGTCGTCGGTGCGCGTGCATCCGGTCTGGCCGGGGTTGAAGCGCGGATTGCTGGCGCCGTTGTTGGGAGTCAGGTCGAGCGTGGCGCCGGTGTTCGGGTCCCTGAAGATGAAGCGGCCCGTAGGCGTGCCGGAGCTGCCAAAAGCCACCCCGGTGCCGGGCACGGGAAACCTCGATTGGGCGCGGTCGGCGGAACTGACCCGCTCCTGGTCGGTGTAGCTGGCGCCGAGGAACAGGTTGCTGCGCTCCCCGTTCCAGCCCCAGGCCAGGTCGGCCTTGGTGGTGGCGCCATCGCCCTCCGAATACTCGCCGTACTGCACGCTGATCGACGCGCCATCGAAGTTGCGCCGGGTGATGATGTTGACCACGCCGGCGATGGCGTCGGACCCGTACAGCGCCGAGGCGCCATCCTCGAGCACCTCGATGCGATCCACGATCGCCAGCGGGATGGTGTTGAGGTCGACCGCCGCGCCCACGCCGGAGGCGGAAGCCTCGTTGACCCAGCGCATGCCGTCCACCAGCACCAGCACGCGGCGCGAGCCGAGGTGCCGCAGGTCGACCTGCGCGGAGCCGGCGCCGACGCCGCTGCCGTCGGGCGGGAACCCGAAGTTGCCGGAGGAGTTGAACTTGGTGTTGAGCGCCGAGCCCGAGCCGGTCAGCTGCTGCACGACATCCGCGATCGATGTCAGACCGGTGCGCTCTATGTCCTCGCGGGTGACGGTCTGCACCGGCACCAGGCCTTCGAGTTCGGCGCGCTTGATGCGCGAACCGGTGACCTGGATGCGGTCGAGGGTGGTGGGGTCGTCAGTCGGCGGGGCCTGTGCGTAAGCCAAGCCCGAGGTAGCGGGCAGGGCGATCAGCAGGGACAACTGGATGGCTCTGGCAAGGGTGTGGCGGCGGTGCGAGTTCATCGACTCTCTCTCCTTAGAAAAACAATGGGGTTTGGGGCGCCGCACCCTGTTGAGCGGCGTGATGCGTTTGTAAACAATTTGTGAACCCACCACAAGCGGGAAAGTACCTATCCCGGTCGGTCGTTGAGGGCTGACACGGCAGGCCGGTTGGAAACCCCAGCCGCCGGAACCTCAGCCGCCGAGCAGCAGGCTGGTGCCGACCATGACCAGGAACAGCGCGAAAATGCGCTTGAGCGCGGCGCCGGAGATCCGGTGGGCGAGGCGGGTGCCGTACGGCGCGGCCAGCACCGAGGTCATCGCCACCCCGATCGCGGCGGGCAGGTAGATGTAGCCGATCGCGTGCTGCGGCAACGCGCCAGCCGGAGCGTGCAACGCGTAACCCAGCGCGCTGGCAAGGCCGATCGCCACCCCGCAGGCTGAGGACGTGCCCACCGCGCGTACCGGCGCGATGTCGCGCCATACCAGCAACGGCACGGTCATGCTGCCGCCGCCGATGCCGACCACCGCCGACACCGCGCCGATGCCGACGCCTGCCACGGTCATCGGCGCGCCGCGTGGCGCGGACACCGCATCGACCCCGTTGCCGCGCGTCCCGCCGAACAACAACTGCGCCGCCGCGAGGAAGCAGTAGCCGGCGACGACATACCGCAGCACGTCGCCATCGATCCGCACAGCCAGCCCGCTGCCGAGCCAGCCGCCCAGCAGCAGGCCCGGCACCATCCACCCCACGGTCGGCCACAACACGCTGCCGCGTTGCGCGTGCGCGCGCGCCGATGCCGCCGCGGTCAACACGATGCTCGCCAGCGAACTGGCCAGCGCCGCGTGCATCGCCGCGTCCTGCGGCACGCCCATGCTTGGCAGCAACCACGCCAGCGCCGCAACCAGCACCAGCCCACCGCCGACGCCAAGCAGGCCGGCGAGGATGCCGGCGACGGCGCCGAGGGCGAGAAAGATCAGGAATGACAAGTTCTGGTTCTCCGACTTGAAGTAAAAATCCGACGCCCCTCATTGGCGCGAACCGAAGGCGACGGTTGCACCTGGGGGAAGCAAGCGCAAATACCCACCCGCACATCACGTAGTGCGGAGCTTGCTCCGCTGCGAGGCCAGCACGCAGAAGCAAGGCCCAGCCGAGCAAGCTCGGCTCTACGAGACCCGCCATAGCGGAGCTTGCTCCGCTGCGAGGCAGCCGCTCGAATACACGCCCCGCACGCACGCGCCGCCCACCAACGCTTCATATTTGCCCGGCTATAGTCGCCCGATGCTGACACGCCCCCTGCCTCTGCTGCTCGCCGCGCTCGCGACCGCGTTCGCCAGCGCGGCCTGCGCGCAATCCTCGCCCACACCGTCGACCCGCTCGCCGGCGACGGCCGCCGTGACCCCGCCCGCGCTGACACCATCGATCGCGCCGATCAACGACCCCCGCCTGACGCGCGTGCGCGAGGCGCTGGCCGCGGCCGAACGCGGCCAGTTCAACGCCACGCAGTACAACGACCTCGGCACCCATCCGCTGTACGGCTGGATCGAGTTCGCCAGCCTGCGACGCGACTTCGGCACTTTGGCGAACGCGCAGGCGCAGAATTTCCTCTCCCGCCACAGCGGCCAGGCCGTGGCCGGCAGCTTCCGCGCCGCGTGGCTGGCCGAGGCCGCCAGGCGTCAGGACTGGACCGCGTTCAATGCCGCCTGGCAACCCGGCATCGACAGCGTCGCGCTGCGCTGCCATTCGCTCAACGCGCGCCAGGCGAGCGGTGGCATCGATGCGCAATGGGTCAGTGATGTGCAGGCGATCTGGCGAAGCAGCGGCGGCTCGTTGCCCGATGCCTGCAACGGCCCGTTCGCGACGATCGACGCCCGCGGCGCACTGACGCCCGCGCTGCGTTGGGAACGCATCGAACTGGCGGCCGCCGAATGGCAACCCGGGGTGATGCGCAGCGCCGCGCAAGGGCTGCCGGACGCCGACCGCGCGCTCGCCAATGACTACGCGGCATTCATCGACAACGTCCACACGCGCGCGCTGAACTGGCCGAAGACCCCGCGCAGCCGGCTGGTCGCCTCGCACGGGCTGGCCAAGCTCGGCAAGGACAACCCCGATGCCGCCGAGGCGCAATTGCCGCAGTACGCTCAGGCGCTTGGGTTGACCGAGCAGGACCGCGGCCGCGCGATGTACCAGATCGCGCTGTGGACGGTGGCGTCCTACCTGCCCGATTCCGCGCGCCGTTTGAACCTGGTGCCCGACGCCAGCTTTGACGAGCGTTTGCACGAATGGCGCGTGCGCGAGGCGATGTCGCGTTCGGACTGGCCGGCCGCCCTGGCCGCGATCCGCAAGATGCCGGCGTCGCAACGCGGTGATTCGCGCTGGACGTATTTCGAGGCGCGCATGGCCGAGCGCACCGGCGACCAGGCCGCCGCGCAACGGCTGTACCGGACCGCCGCGCGCCTCCCGGAATTCCACGGCTTCCTCGCCGCCGACCAGCTTGGCCAGCCGTATGCGTTGTGCCCGTGGTTGCCGAACGACAACTCCGCCGCCAAAGCCGCGGTCGCCAACGACCCGGCAATCGCACGGGCGATGCGTCTGCACCGGCTCGATCGCCACGGCTGGGCGGTGGCCGAATGGAACGACGCGATGACGCGTTTCGACGACACCCAGCGCCGCATCGCGGTGGAAGTCGCGCAGGCCAACGGCTGGTTCGATCGTGCGGTGTTTTCGCTGGGTCGCGGCAAGCCGGAGGAACTGCGCCTGTACGGCCTGCGTTTCCCCCTGTACCACGACGCCAGCATCCGCCGCGAAGCCGCGCGCCAGCGCATCGACCCGGCCTGGGTCGCGGCCGAGATCCGTGCCGAAAGCATCTTCAGTCCCAGCGCGCGTTCGTCGGCCGACGCGCGCGGGCTGATGCAGGTGCTGCCGGGCACCGGCGCCGCGGTCGCGCGCCGCATCGGGGTGCCGTGGGCGGGTGGCGACAGTCTCTACGACCCCGACACCAACATCGCCCTGGGCACCGCCTACCTGCGCCAGCTGATGGATGAGTACGGCGGCCAGCCCTACTTCGCGATCGCCGGCTACAACGCCGGGCCGGCGCCGCTGAACCGCTGGCGGACGCAGCGCCCGGGCATGGACCCGGACTTCTGGATCGAGACGATCAGCTACAAGGAAACCCGCGAGTACGTTGCGCGCGTGCTCGCTTTCAGCGTGATCTACGACTGGCGCCTCAATGGCGACGCGCTGACCCTGAGCGACCGCATGCGCGGACGCATCGACGGCCCGCGCAAGGGGTTCGCCTGCCCCGCCTAGTAGCGCGTTCAACCCGCCGCTATCGTTAGGCGGGCGCGGATCCACGCAATGGCGATGGGCGGGCCAGGACCCGCCCTACCGGAGACTGGTATGCATTATCCGCACGTGGTCGTCCTAGGTGGCACCGGCTTCGTCGGCCGGCATCTGCTGCCGCGACTGCTGGCTGACGGCCACCGCGTCACCGTGCTGACCCGAGCGCTGACGCCCGACAAGCGCGCCGCGCTGTCGCCGCAGGCCAGCGTGCGCGAAGGCGACGTGCACGACGCCGGATTCCTGCGCCTGGCCCTGGACGATGCCGATGCGGTGATCAACCTGGTCGGCATCCTCAACGAACAAGGCGACGACGGCAGCGGGTTCGAACGGGTGTTCGTCGGCCTGGCCGAGACGGTGATCGCGGCGATGCAGGGGGCCGGCGTGCGTCGCCTGCTGCAGATGAGCGCGCTGCAGGCGGGCGTCGGCGAAAGCCATTACATGCAGGCACGTGGCCGCGCCGAGCTGGTGGTGCGCGAGTCCGGCCTCGACTGGACGCTGCTGCGGCCGTCGGTGATCGCCGGCCCGGGCGACGGCCTGTTCTGCCGCTTCGATGGCCTATTGAAGTTAATGCCAGTACTGCCGATCGGCCGCGCCGAGGCGATGTTCCAGCCGGTGTGGGTCGGCGACGTCGTCGAGGCGTTCGCACGCGTGCTGCAGGATCCGGGCAGCATCGGTCACTACTTCGAACTGGTCGGCCCCGAGCGCTACAGCCTGGCCGAAATCGTGCGCATGACCGCCCGTGCGCGCGGACGCCGGCGCGCGGTGATCGGCTTGCCGCCGGCGCTGGGGCAACTGCAGGCGAACATCGGCGAACACCTGCCCGGCAAACCGATCAGCCGCGACAACTGGCGTTCGCTGCAGCTCGATTCGGTCAGCGACGAGGACGGCCTCGACGAACTCGGCATCACCGCGACGCCGGTCGCGCCGAAGCTGCCGGAAATCCTGGGTCTTACGTAGGCTTGCCCACTCCTCCGATACCTCGCCCACTTCCCACCATCGCCACGTCGCGGCCACGAGGTTGCCGGTAAAGTCGCCGCAGCCTCTCGCACACAGGACACCGCCATGGGATTGCTCGATACCCTGCTGGGCCACGCCGGCGAAAAATCCGTGGACAAGCTCGCCGATGACTTCGCGCCGCTGCTGGCGCCGGGCGAAACACTGCAGCGCGCGTTCGGGCTGATCCGCGACCTGATCGTGTTCACTGACCGCCGGTTGATCTTCGTCAACAAGCAGGGCGTCACCGGCAGCAAGGTCGAGTACCTCAGCGTGCCGTACCGCAGCATCGTGATGTATTCGCTGGAGACCGCCGGCCACTTCGACCTCGAAGCCGAGCTGAAGATCTGGCTGTCCGGCCAGCCCGCGCCGCTGCAGCGCAGCCTCGGCCGCAGCAGCGGCGCGCAGGACATCGTCGCGCTGCTGGCGCAGCACGTGCCCCGGTGAGCCAGACGGCGCGCGACATGCAGGTGTACCTGGTCGGCGGCGCCGTGCGCGCCCGCCTGCTCGGGCTGCCGCCGGGCGATCGCGATCACGTCGTAGTCGGCCAGACCCAGGCGGCGATGGAAGCCGCCGGCTTCAAGCCGGTCGGGCGCGACTTCCCGGTGTTCCTGCATCCGCAAACCGGCGAGGAATACGCGCTGGCACGCACCGAACGCAAGTCCGGGCGCGGCTATCGCGGCTTCGTGGTCGATGCCGATCCGTCGGTGACGCTGGAGGAGGACCTCGGCCGCCGCGACTTCACCATCAATGCGATCGCCGAAGCCGACGACGGCACGCTGGTCGATCC
>JALZKJ010000100.1 GCA_030859305.1 Pseudomonadota bacterium
GACCCCGCCCGGCGACAGCGCGTTCGACAAGGTGCGCGCCGCGCGTGCACTGGCCCCGCAGGATGGCGCCGTGCGGGCCGCCACCACCCGCTTGTTGGCCGCCGCGCGCACCTGTTTCAACGACGGCCTGCGCGGCAACCGCCTGACCCACGCCGGGGTGTGCCTGGATGCGCGCAGCGCACTCGGCGATCCGGCAACCGACCTGCGCGATGCGCGGCAACGATTGGCGCAGCGCTGGATCGCGATAGGCGAGCAGCGCCTGGGAGCGGGCGAAGTGGCGGCAGCGTCTGCGGCACTGGCCGCGGCGCGCGCGCTGGACCCGAATGTCGCCGGGCTGGATGCGTTCTCCGAGCGCATGCGCGCGGCGTCTGCAGCGGGGGATTGAACACCGACGTAGAGCCGAGCTTGCCCGGCTGCTATTCCCTGCACGTAGAGCCGAGCTTGCTCGGCTGCGGTTACGGCCAACCCGACAGCGCAGCAAGCTCCGCTCTACGCCAATGGCGCGTTTCCGAGCAGCACCCGCCGCACCACCTCACGACCGGCATCCAGCGAAAAATGCCGCTCGACATTCCGTCGACCGTTGTCTGCCAGACGCCCCCACAACAGCGGATCCCGATACGCACGCAACAGCGCCTCGGCGAAACCCGCGGCATCGTCGGCCACCAGCACGTCCTCGCCATCACGCAGGTGCATGCCTTCGACCGCGCAACGGGTGGCGACCACCGGTTGCCCGTGCGCCATGCTCAGGTTGACCTTGCCCTTGACCCCGGCGCCGTAGCGCAACGGCGCGATCGCGATCCGCGCGCCATCGGTGTATGGCGCCAGATCCGGTACGTGTCCGTGGATTTCCACCCCCGGCGTTGCCGACAACGCCTGGATCGCCGCTGGCACATCGCCGCCGATACAGTGGAAACGCAATGCCGGCTCCTGCTCGCGTAGCCGTGGCCAGACGTTCTCGACGAACCAGTGCACCGCGTCGACATTCGGCGGATGCCGGAAACCGCCGACGAACATGATGTCGCGACGCGTCTCGAAACCCGGCCCGGCAATGGGCACGTGGTGCAGGTTGGAGAGCACCTCGATTTGCGCACACGGCGCGTCCTGCGACAGCAGTTCGCGCTCGACCGCGCTGACCACCAGGGTGGCATCGCTGCGCGCGATGATATCCAGCTCCAGCGCACGGGTGCGCTCGGCATGGCGCGCGAGCGCGGCATCACCGGCCAGCTCGGCGCCGCGGCGTTCGCGCAGGTAATGCAGGTCGACACTGTCGAACACCACGCGCGCCTGCGGCGCGTGCCGGCGCAACAACGGCAGCCACTCGCGCATCACGTAATGACGGCAGACCAGCACGGTATCGAAACGCGGCCCGTGTTCGCGCAGCCAGGCCGGCGCGCGTCTGGCCCAGGGCGCGTACCAGGTTTCCACGCCGAGCTGCTGCAACGCTACGGTGTAGGCGCCATCGGCGCTGCGGTTGCTCGGCAGGAACACCACATGGGCGCCTTCCTCGCGCAGCACGCGCATCAGGTTGACCAGCCGCAGCGAGCCGGAATCGCGATCCGGCTGCGGGGTCAGGGCGTCGATGACCAGCACCATGCGGCGACCGCGTGGCAAGGCCGCGCGGTCGGGCTGGGTGCCGGCGGGCGGGTGCTCCCTCAGCTGGTCGCGCCATTTTTCAGCGAACACCGCGTGGTTGCGCGTCTGGTACGCCTTGGCGCCCTGGGTGAGGTCGGTGCCCGAGGTGGTGCCCTCCCAGTGGACGACGCGCGCAGCGGGTTGGTAGAGCACCTCCCGGCCGCTCGCCCGCACCGCCATCGCCAGGTCGGTGTCCTCGTAATAAGCCGGCGAATAGCGGCTGTCGAACCCGCCCAACTGGGCGAAATCAGACCGCCGGATCGCGATCGCCGCGCCCGAGCAGTAGTCGACGTTGCGCACGTACGCATGACGCGGATCGTCGGCAGCCTCGAAACGGCCGTAGTTCCAGCCGCTGCCATCGGCAAACACAATCCCGCCCGCCTCCTGCAGGCGTCCGTCCGGATACAGCAGTTGCGCGCCGACCAGGCCCGCTTGCGGGTGCGCGTCGAACGTGGCCAGCAAGCGGTCCAGCCAGCCCGGCTGCGGCACCGTATCGTTGTTGAGCAACACCAGGTATTCGCCATGCGCGAGCGCCGCGCCGTCGTTGCAGGCGGCAATGAAACCGCCGTTCTGCGCGCGTCGGTGATAGCGCAGGCCCGTCACCTGCGGCAACGCGGTAACGGTTTGATCGGTCGAGCCGTCATCGACCACGATCACTTCGATCTTCGCCTGCGGCGGGTAAGCGGCGATGGCGCGCAGACAAGCCAGCGTATGTTCGAACTGGCCATACACCGGGATCACGATGCTCGCCCGTGGGGTGTCGCTGAACGGCACCGCGAATGCAGCGAACGGTGCCGGTTCGGGCAGATACAGCGGCGGACGTTGCGAGGCGGGCAGCCGGTGCATCTGCTTGAGCACCCGCTGCCACGAAGCGCGCGGACCCCGCGTGCGCAGGCTGCTCAGGCCGCGTCGCAACAGGCCCGTTGCCCGGTCGAACAGGAACCGCAGGTCGGCCCAGCTCATCCCCATCGGATCAAGCCTGTCGAGCCATGCCCGCTCGGATCATCCCCATCGGACTCATGCCCGCTGGAATCATGCCGGCTGGAATCATGCCGGCTGGAATCAGGCCGGCTGGAATCAGGCAATTCGATCAGGCTCATGGCGTCACTGGCATGCTGAAGGAACTCCCATCGGGCGAATGCGGTCGTGCGGTGGCAGATTGCCGCTACGTTAGACTCGGGTTTGCGAGGGCGCAGCCCTGTCATTGTCCCATGCCGTGGCCCGAATCGATTACGACGAAGACGCCGATCCCAACCCGTATCGTCGCCGACGCAACGACGTCGAAGACGGCGCGTTTCCGCAATGGCGTCGCAGGCTGGTCACATGGACGCTCGCCGCAATCGGCTTGGGGCTCGGGTTCCTGATTCCCTATACGCTTTACCTCAACCACGAGGTCGGGCAGCGCTTCGGCCAGTTGCAGTGGCAGATCCCAACCCGCGTCTACGCACGGCCGTTGCAGCTGACCCCGGGCATGGCGATCGACGCGGCGACGCTCAAGACCGAACTGGACGCTGCGGCGTATCTCGAAGGCAACGGCAGCCGCGCCGGCAGTTATTCGCGCGACGAGGGCCGCTGGCTGATTTCCAGCCGTGGTTTCGACGATGTCGACGGGCCGGTGGCGCCGCGGCGGATCGAGGTTCGCCTGTCCGGCGGTCGTGTCGCCAGCGTCCGCGACGCCGCCAGCGAGCAGAAGATCGAGTCCGTGCGACTGGACCCGGCGCGCATTGCCACCCTGTACGGCCAGCAGCAGGAAGAGCGTCGGCTGGTGCAGATCGAGGAGGTGCCGGAACTGCTGGTCACCGGCCTGCAGGCCGTCGAGGACCGCGATTTCGGCAACCATCACGGCATCGACCTCAGCGGCATGATCCGCGCGGCGTCGGTCAACCTGCGCTCGGGCGAAGCCAGGCAGGGCGCCAGCACGCTGACCCAGCAACTCGCACGAAGTGGATTGCTCGGCATTGGCCGCGAGCAGACGTGGTCGCGCAAGTTCAAGGAAATCCTCTACGCGATGCTGATCGAGGCGCGCTACGACAAGCGCACGATCCTGGAGGCCTACCTCAACCAGGTCTACCTCGGCCAGCGCGGCGCGCAGGCGATCCACGGCGTTGCGGCGGCGTCGGAGTTCTGGTTCGGCCGCGACCTGTCCGACATCAGCACCGAGCAGGCCGCGTTGCTGGTCGGCATCGTCCGCGGGCCGTCCTATTACGATCCCCGGCGGCATCCCGTGCGCGCCACCGCGCGACGCAACTTCGCCCTGGAAAAGATGCACGAAACCGGCCTGATCGACGATGCCGAGTACCGTCGCGCATCGAAGGCGCCGCTCGGCGTCACCGAAAACCCCGGCAGCACCGCCGCCAACCGGTTCCCGGCCTACGTGGATCTCATTCGTCGCCAGCTCGCGCGCGAATACCCGGCCGATGCGCTGGCCGGCGCCGGGCTCAAGGTGATGAGCGGGATGTCGCCGTCGGCGCAGGCGCTGGCCGAGGGCGCGGTCACCACCACGCTCAAGAGTCTGGACAACAAGCGCCGGCCGCCGCTGCAGGCCGGCCTGGTGGTCACCGACGTGCACGAGGGCGAGGTGCTGGCGGTGGTCGGCAGCCGCATCGTGACCGAGCACGGCTTCAATCGCGCGATCGAGGCGCAGCGCCCGGTCGGCTCGTTGCTGAAACCGTTCGTGAGCCTGCTGGCGCTGGCGCAGCCCGGCCAGTGGTCGCTGGCGAGCTGGGTCGACGATTCGCCGGTGACGGTCAGCCTGGGCCGCGGCAGGAACTGGAGCCCGGGCAATTCCGATGGCCGCAGCCACGGCAGCGTGCGCCTGATCGACGTATTGGCACGGTCCTACAACCAGGCCACGGTGCGCCTGGGCATGCAGGTCGCGCCGGAGCGGTTGTCCGGCCTGATCCGCACCCTCGCGGGTATCGAGGGCCAGCCCAATCCATCGCTGATCCTGGGCGCGCTCGACCAGAGCCCGTACGCGATGGCGCAGCTGTACCAGTTCCTGGCGTCGGGCGGCGAGATCCAGCCGCTGCACGCGGTGCGTGGAGTGATCGATGCGTCCGGCAAGACCATCAACCGCTACGACAAGCAGCCGGCGCCGGCGCAGGAAGGCGACGCGATCGCCGCGCGGCTGATCACCATCGCGCTGCAGCAGGCGGTGTCCAACGGCACCGGCAGCCAGCTGGTGCGCGACGGGCTCGGACGGCTGACGCCGGCGGGCAAGACCGGCACCAGCAACGATGGCCGCGACAGCTGGTTCGCCGGCTGGACCGGTGATCACCTGGCCGTGGTCTGGGTCGGCAACGACGACAACGAACAGACAGGCCTGTACGGCGCCACCGGCGCGATGCGGGTGTGGTCGAGCATCTTCAAGCGCCTGCCGACCTCGCCGCTGACGGTCGGCGACGACGGCATCGATTGGCAGTGGGTGGTCGGCACCAACGCCACCGATGCCAGCTGCGCGGGTGCGCGCCGGTTCCCGTTCGTGGCCGGCTATGCGCCCGCCTATGCACCGTGCCGGGGGCCTGAGCCGGAGTATCAGGAAGAGCAGGGCGGCTGGCGCGAGTGGTTCGGTTTCGGTCGTGATGAACAACAACCGCCACCGGAGCCATCCGTGCCCCCGTCAGCGCCTGCGCCAATGGACGTTCCGTGATGGCCGTGATTCCCGCTCGTCAACGCTCGCTCGGCGGCGGTTTGCTGTTCTTGCTCGCCGCCTGCGCCAGCACGCTGCCCGAACCCGCCGCGGTCACTCCCGACTTCGATGCGGTTGCCACCGTTGCGGCGATCCGTGCCGCCGGCGCCGTCGATGCCAGCGAGCTGGAGGTCAAGCCGCTGCGTGATCCGCAGGTCGAGGACCTGCGCGAGCAGGCGATCGCGCTGGAAGCCCGCGGCGCATATCGCGCGGCCGCCGATGCGCTCGACAGCGCGCTCGCGATCAATCCCGACGACCCGGCGCTGCTGCAGGAGCGCGCGGAAATCGCCGTGCTGCTGCGCGAGACCGAGGCCGCCGAAGGCTTCGCCCTGCGCGCGTTCGAGATCGGATCGCAGCTCGGCCCGCTGTGCCGACGGCACTGGGAAACCGTGGCGCAGGTGCGCTCGGCGCGCCCATCGCCGGCTGTCGCAGTGGTTTCGCAGGCCACGCCCGGTCCACTGCCGACGGC
>JALZKJ010000121.1 GCA_030859305.1 Pseudomonadota bacterium
GTCCTTGAAATGCTTCTTCGGCACGCGCTGGATCATGTTTTCCTGGCGCACGCCATAGGCATCGGCGGCGCTGACGTCGGCTTCGAACTTGTCGCCGGCCTCGCGGCCTTCCATCGCCTTTTCGAGCCCCGGGATGATGTTGCCGTGGCCGATCAGGATGACCATCGGGTCGCGGCCTTCGGAGCTTTCCAGCGGCGTCCGGTCGGGCTGCTCGGACACGCTGTAGTGGAACTCGACGATGCGGTCTTTCTCGATCTTCATGACGGGACTCGGCTGGGCTGCCACGGCAGCGGAACAAAACGGGACTTGGAGCGGAGCGTGCTCCGCTGCGCCACGGAACGTAGAGCGGAGCTTGCTCCGCTGCGCCGGCCTCGATGCAGAAGCAGCCGAGCAAGCTCGGCTCTACGAAAGATCTGGCTATTGCCGGAGTCGACGCGAGCGGCCAAGCTGTCGGCGTGAACAAGGCCGCGCATTATCCCGGCAACACCGCTCCCGCGCCAGTTGCCGGCCCGGCATGGCATCGGCGACTGTGGCTGTTCGCACTGCTCTGTCTGCCACTGGTCGGCTGTGGCGGTGGAGATACCGTCCGCAATGCAGCGTCCACGCCGGCCACCCGCGATTGGGCGGTGGTCGCCCCCCAGGATCCTGCAGCAGCCAACTCGGTGCTGATGCGCGCGATCAGCCTGGTCGGCACGCCCTACCGCTACGGCGGCAACACCCCGGATGGCGGTTTCGACTGCAGCGGGCTGGTCAACTACGTCTACCGCGACATGCTCGATCTGCAACTGCCGCGCACCTCCCGCGACCTGGCGGCCTACCAGGGGCCCAAGATCGCCCCGCAGCGGCTCACCACCGCCGACCTGGTGTTCTTCGGCAGTGGCGGCAACGTCACCCACGTGGGCATCTACGTCGGCGAAGGCCGCTTCGTGCATGCCCCCAGCAGCGGCGGCACGGTTCGCCTTGACCATCTGGATGGCCACTACTGGCGCGACCATTACAGCGGCGCGAAGCGCATTCTCAACTGAGACCTGGCTGTGCAGATCCCCGAAATGTGACGTAGCGCACATTGTCTTTAACGATAAAATAACGAAACATGAACCTTCGCGACCCATTCGGCAGGCATGATCGCCCCGTGATGACTTCGTGATAACAGCGTGACGACCCAAACGACTCCAAACCGCCTTGCCGCCGCCGCCCGCCCTCACCGGGCGCGCTACCGCTTCCTACTCACCCTGGCCTTGACGGCTGCCGCGTTGCCCGCGTTCGCGCAGCAGCTGCCGACGTCGTCGCTGCGCAGCGATTCCGCCGACCAGCCCTCGGCGATGACCCGTACCGTGCTGCCCGAAACGATGACCTTGTCGGATCGCGCCCTGCTGCTGGCCACCGATTTCAACCGCCTGGCCACCCCGGGCGCCGCAGGCCCGGATGCCGCAGGCCACAGCCGTATCAAGAACATGCTGCAGCGTGCGATGGCGCTGCTCGGCACTCCTTACCGCTGGGGTGGCACCTCGCCCGACAGCGGCTTCGACTGCAGCGGCCTGGTCGGTTATGTGTTCCGCAACACCCTCGGCATCGAACTCCCGCGCGTTTCGCGCGAAATGGCCAAAAGCGGCGAGTTGGTCAATGATCGTGCCGCCCTGTCCGAGGGCGACCTGGTGTTCTTCGGCCGACGCGGCCAGGTCGACCACGTCGGCATCTATGTCGGCGAAGGCCGCTTCGTGCATGCACCGCGCACCGGCAAGGACGTGATGGTGTCGAGCATGGACACCGGCTACTGGAGCGGCAAGTTCATGTCGGCGCGCCGGGTCGCCGGGATCTGACTGCATCGCATGCCTTCGTGAAAAAGCCGCCCCTGGGGCGGCTTTTTTGTTGGCTCTCATGGATGCCTCGCAGCCGATTACCCGATCCTGGCTGGATGAACTTTCCAGCAAGCAGGCAAGCCATGCTGACTGGTCGACCTGTCCGGCGAGGTAGGCAAGCCATGCTGATGCCTGAAGCCACCCACACCGCAGGACTCACGGCTTCCGGTTTTCGGCCATTCGATAACGCTCGACGGTCTGCTCGATGCCCTTGCTGAGCGCCATCACCTTCATCGCGTATTCGGCCAGGCGTTCATCTTCCTCGTTGCCAGGCGTCCAGGCCGGCACCGTGGTCGGTTTGCCCTCCACCCCGTCGAGGGCGACGAACACGATCACGCAATGCGTGCACAGCCGCGTTTCCTGCGGACTCTGCATGGGGTCGCGGGCCTCGACATCGACCGAAAAATGCATGCTGCTGGTGCCGGTGTGGACCAGCTTGGTGCGCACCGTGACCAGGTCGCTGATTCGGATCGGGGCGACGAAGCGGATGCCGCCGACCGCGACGGTGACGCAGTAGGTGCCGCTCCAGCCCACCGCGGCGGCGTAACCGGCCTGGTCGATCCACTTCATCACCACGCCACCGTGGACCTTGCCGCCGTAGTTGACGTCGTTGGGCTCGGCGAGGAAACGCAGGGTGAGTTCGCGCTGGGGGTGGATCATGTCGAATTTTCCTATGTTGGTGCGGCTCGTGAAGCAAGCAGCAGGCTGGCACCAGCGTTCTCGGCATGGCACAGGCAACAGGCCTGGAGCCTAACGCAACCCGGAATCCGGGCCGCCGTTGCAGATTCCCGACCTCGCGACCTGCAGGCGGCTTTTCACATTCGGCATCGACGGCCATGCAGTTGTGGCATGCCATGGTGCAGGCGATGCTGCGCACGATTCAAACGGGGAGAGGGAAGATGGGCCGCACCATTCTGGGAATACTCGCCGGCACCGTGCTGGCCTGGTTGACGATCACCTTGTCGCAGCTGCTGAGCGCGTCGCTGTATCCGCCACCCGCCGGCATGGACCTGCGCGATCCGGCAGCGCTGGCGGGTTTCATCGCCGCCGCGCCACTGGAAGCGATGCTTTGCGTGGTGCTGGGTTACGGGTTGGCCGCGTTGGTCGGTGGCTGGGTGGCGGCCCGGATCGATCGCCTGCATCCCTCGGTCGCGGCGCTGGTGGTCGGCGCGCTGGTGCTGGCCGGGGTGGTCGCCAACTACTCGTTGATTCCGCATCCGTTGTGGATGCTGGTGGTCGGCGCGGTGCTGCCGTTGCCGGCAGCTTGGTGGGGGGCGCGATTGGCGCGTCCGCGGGTTTGATGATTCTTTTTGCGGACGCCGCCGTTTCAGCGCGTCGCGCTTGTAAGGGATCAAGCGGGATGGGCTCCAGGGTCAACAGAAACAGCGAATCTCCCCCAGTCGTCTTTTTCCAAGAAGTGAGCCAGCAGGATTAAATGCGTGAGGGCGGTGCTTCCGATCGCTGCATCTCCGAATAAAAAAGGCCGGCACATCGCTGCGCCGGCCTTGTGTCACCTGTCAGCGAACGGGACTACTTGGCGCTGGTTTCAAACTTGCCATAAATGCGGAGCTGTCCGGCCACTGCCGCGGCATCGCCGACCACGATGATCGACTGGTCCGCCGGCGCGTAGTACTTCTTAGCCATTGCCTGCACCTGCGCGGCATCGACCGCGCGGATCTTCGGCACGTACTGGCCGAGGAACTCCGGCGGCAGCCCGACCAGCCAGTTGTTGGCCAGGGTCGCGGCGACCGACGCCTGCATCTGGTTGCTGATCAGGTAACCGCCGGCGACGTAACGCTTGGTGTCCTCCAGTTCCTGCGCCGGAACCGGCTCGCTGCCGAGGCGCTCGAACTCGTGGAAGAACTCCTTCAGTGCCGCGCCGGTGACCTCGTTGCGTACGTCGGCGCCAGCCTGCACGCGACCGCCGCCACCCAGCGCGGCCAGCCCGGCGCTGGCGCCATAGGTGTAACCCTTGTCCTCGCGCAGGTTCTGCATCACCCGGCTGCTGAAGCCGCCGCCGAGCACGGTGCCGGCCAGCTGCATCGGCACGTAGTCCGGATCGGTCGCCGCGATCGCCGGGCGTCCAAGGCGCAGCGTCGACTGCACGCTGCCGTCGCGCTGGATCAGCTGGTACGTCGGCTTGGCCTCGCGTCTGGCAGGGGCGATGTTGGCCACCGGCTCTCCGCTCACGTTCCAGTCGCCCAGAGCGGCTTCGGCGAGCTTGAACCCGGCTTGCGCGTCGATCCGGCCGGTGATCACCAGCAGCGCGCGCTCCGGGCGGAAGCGGCGCGCATGCTCGTCGCGCAGCGTCGCCGGGGTGACGGCCGAGATCGCCGATTCGGTCGGTTGCACGCGTGCGTAGGGGTGGTCGCCATAGGTCGCCGCCAGCAGCGCGCGGTTGGCCTTGAAGCCCGGTTGCGCCTCGGAGGCCTTCAGGCCCTGCAGGGCGTTGGTCTTGGCCAGCGCCACTTCGCTGTCGGGGAACGACGGCGCGCGCGCGATTTCGGCCAGCAGGCCCAGCATCCCCGGCGCGTGCGAGACCAGCGCGTTGCCGTAGACGGTAATGCCATCACCGCTGGCGCCGGCCCCGACGCTGCCACCGTAGCCCTGCGCGGCCTCGGCTATCGCGCGGGAATTGCGCTGCGCGGTGCCTTCGCTGAGCAGTCCGGCCAGCAGCGCCGCAAAACCCGGTGCATCGGCCGCATCGGCGCCGTGGCCGGCGCCTCGCAGCGCCAGCACGTAGTCCACCCGCGGCATGCCGTCGCGCGGCACCACCCACACGGTGAGCCCGTTGGCGAGGGTCTTGCTGGCGATGCTGGCGACCGGCAGTGGTCGGTCGGCACCGTAAGGCGGCAACTCGGGTGGCAGCGGCGCATTCGGGCCAGCAGCGGCGACACCGGCCAGCAGCGCGAGACCGATGCCAAAGCACAACGCGGTGACGGCAATGCGGGCCGGGGACTTGTTGATGATCGTCATGATGGTGTCCTCACTCGCTCTTGGCGGCAGCGGCGGCCGGGGCCAGCATTGCGGCCGGTTTGCGGTCGATGACAGTGCGGTTGGGTACGGTCAGGTAGGTGCGCGCAGCGCGCTGGATGTCGGCCGATGTCACCGCATCGATCCAGCCCGGCACCTTGTTGACCACGTCCGCATCGCCCCACAGGGTTTGCAGCTTGGCCAGGGTGTCGGCGCGATTGATGAAGCTTTCGTTGCCGTTGTACCAGTCGGCCAGCATGCGGGTCTTGACCCGAGCCAGGGTCGCCTCGTCGACGCCGTCGCGGACCACGGTCGCGATCTCCTCGTCGAACGCAGCCAGCAGCGCGTCGGCGTTGCTGGTCGGCTTGTACAGCGCGAACACGGTGAACAGCGTCGGGCCGTCGTAGGTCCACGCATCCGTCAGCCCGTACAGCGATTCGACGTTGAGCGCGAGCTCGCGGCCCTTGACCACGCCTTGGTAAAACCGAGAAGCATCGCCGCCGGCTAGCAGTTCGCCGAGCACCGCCATCGGCGCCTGATCGTCCGAGCCGCGATCGGGCATCTTCCAGGCCGCCGCGATCGCCGGAACCTGCGCCAGCGCATCGGACTGGGTGATGCGCTTTTCCGCGGTGTTGAGGCCTTCGGCAAAATCGGGCGCCGCCGGGGTGGGCCGTGACGCAATGCCGCCGAAGTATTTCTCGGCCAGCGCGAAGCCCTCTGCCGCACCGATGTCGCCTGCCATCGCGATGACCGCGTTGTTGGGGCCGTAGTAGTCGCGATGGAAAGCGGCCACGTCGTCAAGGCTGGCGTTCTCCAGATCCTCGAAGCTGCCGTAACCGTCGTGGTTGTTCTCCCACTTCTGGAACGCCAGCCCGCCGATATCGATCCACATGAAGCCGCCGTACGGCTGGTTCTTCACGTTGACACGGATCTCCTCCTTGACCACGTCCTGCTGGTTGGCCAGCGTCCTGGCATTGAAGTCGAGCGTCTTCATGCGATCCGCTTCGAGCCACAGGATCGGCTCGAGCGCCGACACCGGCGCGACCTCGATGTAGTTGGTGAAGTCGGCGCGTGTCGATCCGTTGTTGCGGCCGCCGCCGCCGGTGATCACCCGGTCGAACACGCCCTCACCTGCGTTAGGCGTGCCCTCGAACATCAGATGCTCGAACAGGTGGGCGAAGCCGGTGCGGTCACGCGGCTCCAGCCGCATGCCGACGTGGTAGACCACGCTGACGCCGACGGTCGGCGAACTGCGGTCCTCGGATACGACCACAGTCAGGCCGTTGTCGAGTTGCTTGACGGCGACCGGCACGCTCCAGCGATCCGAGTCCGCTGCCAGGGCAGTGAAAGACAGCATCGACAGACCGGCCAGCAGCATCGCGAAATGGCGCTTGCGCATGGAACCCTCGGTATTTCCCCAGTGAACCCGCATGGTGACCGTGGATCGGGGTCGCCGCGACCCCCGGAAGTCATGGAACGCCGCTGGTGGCCCGCGAATCGATCAACGACACTGTCGCCCCCTCCTCCCGGTATCCCTTTGCACCTCCCGACCATGCACAGCTTCCCTCTGCTCCTGAACATCACCCTCGCAGCACTGCTCGTTTCGAGTACCTCTCAGGCAATCGCCGCCGAACCGGTCCTGCCACCTTCCGCGGCCTACCAGACCCCCGACAGTTGGCGCCAACCGGTCGCGCCGTTCCGGATCGCCGACCACACCTGGTACATCGGCACCCAGGGCCTGACCGCGTTGCTGGTGAAGACCCCGGCCGGTGCAGTGCTGATCGACGGCGGCCTGCCGCAGGCGGCGGACATGCTGCTGGCTCGAATGGATGAACTCGGGATCGCGTCGCAAGAACTGAAATGGATCCTGCACAGCCACGCGCACGGCGACCACGCCGGCCCGCTGGCTGCGGTCAGACGCGCCACCGGCGCGCGCCTGGTCAGCAATGCCGAATCGGCCGCCCTGCTGGCGCGCGGCGGCAGCGACGACATCCACTACGGCGACGGCATCCTGTATCCGCCCGTGCAGGTCGACCGCCTGCTGATGGACGGCGAAACCGTTGAGCTCGGCGGCATGCGCTTCACCGTTCATTTCACCCCGGGCCACACGCCGGGCTCGATGAGCTGGAGCTGGAATGACACCAGGACTGACACCAGCAATGACACCCAGGACGGCGCGATCCAACGGATCGTTTACGCCGACAGCCTCGGCGCGCCGGACTACCGGTTGGTCGGCAACCCGCGTTATCCAGGCATCGTCGAGGACTACCGCCGCAGTTTCGCCGTGGTGCGCAGCCTGCCCTGCGACGTGTTGATCGCGCCGCACCCCGCCGGCGTCGGCTGGACGCCAGCCGCGACCGATGCGCCGCATCCCGAGCCGATGAGCTGCCGCGTCTACGCCGACAGCGCCGAAGCCGCGCTCGACAAGCAGCTCGACGCACAACGCATGCAAGCGCGCTGATGCCGTACACCCCGATCGTCGCCACCCTCGGCTACGTGCTGTCGGCGGATGGCCTGAACGTGTTGCTGGTCCATCGCAACGCGCGTCCTGGCGACCAGCACCTGGGCAAGTACAACGGGCTGGACGGCAAGATTGAAGCCGACGAGGACGTGGTCGCCGGCATGCGCCGCGAAATCCATGAGGAAGCCGGCATCCAATGCGACGCGCTGTCGCTGCGCGGCACGATCAGCTGGCCGGGGTTCGGCAAGCACGGCGAGGACTGGTTGGGATTTGTTTTCGTAATCACGCGATTCAGTGGCGTGGCCTTCCAGAGCAATCCCGAAGGTTCGCTGGAATGGGTACCGCTGGACCGCATCCATGAGCTGCCGATGTGGGAAGGCGACCGCGAATTCCTGCCGCTGGTGTTCGACGACGACCCACGCGCCTTTCATGGCGTGATGCCGTATCGCGACGGACGGATGGTGTCGTGGAGGTATTCGCGCGTGTAGGGCGGGCCCCGATCCGCCATATCGGCATGGCTGATTGCTCACTGGCCCGGCGCACGGGCCCGCCCGCTTTACAACACCGCCTCGCGCGGCTCCGCCGCCTCGCCGTGGGCCATGCCGATGTTGCTCGACGCCGCGTCGTAGGCCGTCTGGTCCAGCAGGCCGGTTTCCTTCGCCACCAGCACCGGCACCAGCATCTGCCCGGTGACGTTGGTCATCGTGCGCATCATGTCGAGCACGCGGTCGATCGCCACCAGATAACCGATGCCTTCCAGCGGCAGGCCCGCCGCGCTCAGCACCAGCGTCACCATCACGATCGCGGTGCCGGGCACGCCGGCGGTGCCGAAACTGCCCAGCACCGAGGCGATCAGGATGATCAGGTACAGCGTCGGATCCAGGGTCAGGCCAAAAAACTGGGCGACGAAGAACGCGGTCAGCGCCGGGTAGATCGCGCCGCAGCCGTCCATCTTGATGCTGGCACCCAGCGGCACCGCGAACGCGGCGTAGTCCTTGTCAACGCCGAGGTTGTGGGTGACCGAGCGGATCGACGCCGGCAACGCGGCGAAGCTGGAGGAGCTCACGAACGCTACCTGCATGCCCGGCGCCGCGCCGCGGAAGAACTTCAGCGGGTTGAGCCCGTGCGCCAGCAGCAGCCCGCCATAGACGAACACGATATGCAGCGCGCAGGCCAGGTACAGCGCGAACACGAAGTTGCCCAGCGGCAACAGTTTCTCGAAGCCGTAGGATCCGACCAGCGCAGCGATCAGGCCGAACGTACCCAGCGGGGTCATCTCCAGCACGAAGCGGGTCACCTGGATCATCGTGTCGCTGGCCTCGCTCACCAACTTGCGCAGGTTCATGGTCTTCTCGCCGAGTTTCACCAGTGCAAAGCCCACCAGCCCGGCGAACACGATCACCTGCAGGATCTTGCCTTCGCTGAGCGCCTGGAACGGATTGCCCGGCACCACGTCCAGCAGCACCTGCACCGGCGAGGGAATCTCGCGCACGGTGTAGTCGGCGGCAATGGTCAGCCCGCTCACGCCGAGCCCGGGTTGCAGCACCCAGCCCACGCCGAGACCGACGCACACCGCCAGCGCGGCGGTTGCCGCGAACCACATGAACGTGCGCCCGCCGAGCAGCGCCACCGACTTCTGCCCGTGCAGCGAGGCCACCGCGTTCATCACTGCGAAGAACACCAGCGGCACCGCGATCATCCTGATCAGGGTGATATAGACCGTGCCGAGCGGCCCGAACCAGGTTTGCGCCGCTGGCCCCATCGCCCAGCCGGCCAGCGCGCCAAGCACGAAGCCGGCCAGCACGCGCTGCCAGAACGGGATGCGGAACCAGGCGTGGATCAGTTTCATGGCCGAACCTCGTCGGCCGTGTGCGGCCGTATCTGTACGCACCTTAGCGGAGCGATACACGGTGGGCGAGTACCACTGGTGCAACAGCGCCGTCACATGGATGGCAACGACACGCCTGCCATGGCCGACCGGCATAATCGGCCGCTTCCCACCTCAAACACACCCGATGCACGGATTACGCAGCGCCAGCCTCGTCCTCGTTTCAACCCTGCTCGTCAGCGCATGCGCGACCACCTTCCCGCCGCGCGTCGATGCGCGCGTTGGTGGACTGCAGGTGGATGTCCCGCGCATCGTGCACCCCGCGGGTGAAACCGCCGCCTGGTGGTTCCGCGACGGCGCCGCCCAGGCCGCGCAGCGCGGCGCGATGGACGGCCGGGCGAAGAACGTGATCCTGTTCGTCGGCGACGGCATGAGCCTGACCACGGTGACCGCCGCGCGCATCCTCGACGGCCAGCGCAAGGGCGGCCCCGGCGAGGAAAACCGCTTGAGCTGGGAACACTTCCCGGCCACCGCGCTAAGCAAGACCTACAACACCGATTCGCAGACACCCGATTCGGCCGGCACCATGACCGCGATGGCGACCGGAGTGAAGACCCGCGCCGGCGTGATCAACGTCGGCCAGCACCCCCTGCGCGGCGATTGTGCGGGCGCGCAGCAGGCGCCGCTGCTATCGCTGTGGGAACTGGGCGCGCACGCCGGCCTGGCGACCGGCGTGGTCAGCACCACGCG
>JALZKJ010000036.1 GCA_030859305.1 Pseudomonadota bacterium
CCGGACATACCCACCTGGTCGCTCGACTCACAGGAAACCAAGGCAGGTCTCCAACCGCCGGCGCCGTAAGGCGGGGCGGATGGTTTCTTTGGCTTGCCACGGGCTTCGCGGTGCGCGCTTTCCGCCAGGACGTTGAACTGGCGCAGGCGATGATGCCAGAGCTCTTCACCTTCGCCGTCGGCATCGAGATGGCCGCTGCGAATGTCGATGTCGTCGTCGAGGGATTTCTGCGGGATATGGCTGAACGGGATACGCATCGGGGCGGCCTGCTGCGACAGCGCGTTCTGCATCGCAGCGAAATACAGCCGGTTGTTGCCGTAGCGCCCGTTCACCGAATCGAGCAGCTGGGTCAGGGCTTGCGAACGAGGGCGTTGTCCAAACAGCGACCGGGTGTCGGTAGCTTCCGGTTGAAGCCCAACCAGGGTGACGGCCACCGACAGCGGAGGATTGTGCACCAGCTGCCAGCGGCCGGATTTAGCGGCGCGCAGCAGTGGTTCCAACGCCTGGCCCAGTTGCAGCAGCAGGGTGGGAGTGTCGTCGAGTGCGGCGAAACGGATGTCACGCGAGTAGCGCGCTTCGACCCCGACGAAACGTATGCGGATGGCCATCCCCTGTGCAAGGCAGGCTTCACGGCGCATGCGCATCGCGGCCTTGGCCAGCAACTTGAACAGCACCGAGCGCATGCCTTCGGGGGTGCGCATGGGCGGACCGAGCACATGCGAATGTCCGACCGAAGCTGGAGGCTTGCACGCCCGCGGCGACGGCTCGATACCGCGCAGCTGCGCCCAGAAACGTTCGCCCTCAATCCCGCCCCAGACCGCGCGTAAATACTGCCGCGGCGCGGCGCAGAGCTGCGCTACGGTATCGATGCCGGCCTTGCGCAGGCGCAGCCCCATCGAGGGGCCGATTCCGCACAGGTCGTTCAGTTCAAGGCGATGCAGCGCCTGCGGCAGGTCGCCCGGTTCGAGCACGGTCAAACCGTCGACCTTGGCCATCTCGGTGGCGGTTTTGGCGAGGAAGGTGTTGGGCGCGATCCCGATCGAGCAACGGATCGCCGGGCTGAATTGGCGTTCGATCAGCGTCTGCTTGATCTTCCGTGCGATCGCCACGGCGTTGTCGCGTTCTCGTTCGCGGCCGATGAGGCGGCAGGCGACTTCGTCGATCGACAAGGGTTTGCCGTGGATCGGGATGCAGTCCTCGATCGCGGCCATCAACTGGTGATGCAACTCGATGTAACGCGCCGGCCTGGCCTCGACCAGCATGATGTCGGGGCAGCGCTCGAGCGCCTCCCACGCCGGGGTGCCGGTCTTGACCCCGCAGTCCTTGGCTTCACGGCTGGCGGCAATGCAGCAGGTGGTCGCCGCCATCACTGGCAGCACGCCGACCGGTCGACCGCGCATACGCGGTTCGTCGTACTGCTCCACCGAGGCGAAGTAGGAGTTGAAGTCGACGAACAGGCAGCGCAGGGTCATCGCGGGTCGGGCGTGCTGGGAGGGGCAGTATCGCGCCGCCACGTCGCAGTCGCGGGCGCGTTACTTCACATTCAAGCGGGGCCGTCTCAGCTCGCGAGACGGCTTTTCAATCAAGGACCTACAGCACCCGAGGCGGCTCGCCACCGACGATCACCACGTCCGCGCGGCGGCGCGCGAACAGGCCGACGCTGACCACGCCGGGGATCTGGTTGAGGGCGGCTTCGAGCCCGACTGGATCGGTGATCGCCAGGCCGTGGATGTCGAGGATCACGTTGCCGTTGTCGGTGATGACGCCATCGCGCCAGACCGGCTGCGCGCGGGTCATCGCGAGGATCTCGCGGGCGACCAGGCTGCGGGCCATCGGGACCACCTCGACCGGCAGCGGGAACCGGCCGAGCACATCGACACGTTTGGCCGGGTCGATGATGCAGACGAAAGTCCTGCTGGCCTCGGCGATGATCTTTTCGCGGGTCAACGCCGCGCCGCCGCCCTTGATCAGGCATTTGTTCGAATCGCACTCGTCGGCGCCGTCGACGTACAGCGCCAGCGGGCCGGTGTTGTTGAGGTCGTGCACTTCGATGCCGTGCGCGCGCAGGCGCTGGGTGCTCTGCTCCGAACTCGACACCGTGCCGGCGATGCGGTCCTTGATTCTCGCCAGTGCATCGATGAACCAGGCGACGGTTGAGCCGGTACCGACGCCGACGATCATGCCGTCCTCGACGTAATCGATGGCTTTCTCACCGGCCAGGCGTTTGGCTTCAGACATGGCTGCGCTGCTTTATTCGAGTGAAAGAAGAATTTTGTATTGAGCCGCCGACACCGGGAACACCGACAACCGGTTGCCGCGCCGGATCAACGCGAATTCCTCGCCGAGTCTGTCGGCGTGCCGCTTGATTTCGTCGAGCGGAATGACCCGGGCCAGCTTGCGTTCGAAGGCGATATCCACCAGTTGCCAACGCGGTTCCTCGCGGGTGCTTTTGGGATCGTGATAATCGGATTTCGGATCGAACTGGGTGGCGTCGGGATACGCCCGGCTGGCCACCGTGGCAGTGCCGGCGATGCCGGGGACCGCAGTATTGGAGTGATAGAACAACACGCCGTCGCCGACCTTCATGCCATCGCGCATGAAGTTGCGGGCCTGGTAGTTGCGCACGCCGTTCCACGGCTCGACGCCAACGCGCTGCAGGTCGTCGATCGAGAACGCATCGGGCTCGGATTTCATCAGCCAGTAGCGGCGGCGCGTGGTCATGCGGCGGTCTTCGTGCAGTCGTGGGTGGTCGATTCGGTGCAGACCGCGTCCAGCGCCACATCCCATTGCGCGACATCCAGCGCATCGAGACGTTGCACCTCGAAGGCGGCACCGACCAGCCATGGCGGCGCTGCGTGATGCTGGCGGAATGCGAAGCTGCGATCGTACCAGCCGCCGCCCATGCCGAGACGGTGTCCGCGCGGTTCAAAGCCGACCAGCGGCAACACCACCAATGCCATTGTCCCGGGGTCGAGCAATGAAGACTCAACCACATCGGGTTCCGGAATACCGTAGCGGTTGCTGACCAGCGCATCGCCCGGACGCCACGGCGCGAAACGCAGTCGCGCATCCTCATGCAGCACCGGCAGGCAATAGACGCAGTCGCGCGGCAGCTTCAGCTGCCAGACGTGCAGCGCGATCTCGCCATCCACGGCCCAGTAGCCAGCGACATAACCCGAGGGCGGGGCGAACGGCAGTGACAGCAGTTGCGTTGCGAGTCGGTCGGCGGCGGCGATGCGTTCGGCGGCCGGCAGGGCGCGGCGGCGGTCGCGCAATTCGGCGCGGAGTTGACGGCGGTGCGTCGTCTGGTCAACGGTCATGCAGCACGATTCCGATCAGGCATGGCGACCTCTGGATCCCGACGTCCGCACGGTATTCCCGCGTTCGCGGAACAACTAGAAAAAGCCCGCTGTTAGGACTTTCCGCATGGCGAAAGCCACAAAAACGAACAGCGCAGTTGCCTGCGCTGTTCGATAAAAAAAGTCCTCCGCCGATGGCGATGCGCGCGAAACGACCTTGAACCGTGGGTTCAAGTGGGAATGCTTGGAGGCCTTTGGGCTTCCCGCTACAAGGCGGACTTGCACTCCGGGCTTCCGCTGCATCCCCATGGTCGCAATTAAGGGACAAGGCGAATGTTTGCGCACGCCGTCGTCCACAGCAGAGGACGAGGACGGAGTATAGCGCGCACGATTTGTGCTGCGCCTCCGTTCGTCGGCGCCGGTGCGGCAGGATTCATGCGGCGGGTGTCGTGGGTTCGCGGGGACTGGTGTGTGGAGATCGTGAGGGTCATGACCGCAGGAGTGACGTTGGCATGCCGACGTCGGCAAGTCGCTGCACAAAGACGCGGAAAGCTTGCGGCTGAAGCCGCTCCTGCAAAGGTGGTTAGGTTCAGCGTTCCGGCGCGTCGAACAGGTCATCAAGTTTGCGGTGCATGTCGCCGAGGGTGCGCGTGAGCTCACGGTCGCTGCCCTGGCTTTCATCGCGCAACTGTTGCAGCTCGTGGGCCAGGTTTAGCGCGGCCAGCACCGCGACGCGATCGAGCGCAGCCATGCGGTTGCTGCCGCGGATCTCGCGCATCTTGCTGTCGAGCAGCTTGGCGGCGGCGAGCAGGCTGTCGCGTTCGTCGGGTTCGCAGCCGACGGTGTATTCACGATCGAGCAGTCGGATGCTGACTGGGGTATTGGCGCTCACGTGTGCTGCTCCAGCGATTTCAGCCGCGCAATCATCGCCTCGACCCGGCTGCGGGCCTGCTCGTTCTTGCTCAGCAGCGCCGAACGTTCGCCGACGAGTTGCTCCTGCTGCTGGCGCAGGCTGCGGTTCTCGTCGCTCAAACGGCGGCTGCGCTCGGCCAGCAGGTCGACGCGGGCGGCCAGCGACTGCAGTTGGGCGAGGAGTTCGGCGCGATCCATCCCGGCACGATAGCAGCGTCCATGGACCGGTCAAGCGTGCAGGCCTGGTGGCGGGTCAAGCGGGCCGGGTCAACCGTGTGCGGCGTTGCCAGGTGACGGCGACAGGAGGACTTGCGATTCCCGGTCGAGCAGGAACGCCAGGCAGGCCTGCGCATCCAGCGGTGGCGCCAGCCAGTAACCCTGGATCTCGTTGCAGCCGTGCTCGCGCAGGAACTGCATCTGCGCCTGTGTCTCCACGCCCTCGGCAACGACGTTGAGGCCCAGCGAATGCGCCATCGTGATCACCGTGCTGGTGATCGCCTCGTCGTCCGGGTCACGGGTCAGGTCGTCGATGAATGCCTTGTCGATCTTCAGCGTGGTGATCGGCAGGCGTTTGAGGTACGCCAGCGACGAGTAACCGGTGCCGAAGTCGTCGATCGCCAGGCCCACGCCGAGTTCGCGGAAACGTTGCAGCGCGCTGGCGGTTTGCTCGGCGTTGGCCATGATCACGCTTTCAGTGAGTTCCAGTTCCAGACATCGCGGCGGCAGCCCGGTGTCCTGGATCACGCGTGCGACCACGTTCGGCAAATCGCCGCGCAGCAGTTGCAACGCGGAGACATTGACCGCCATCGTCAGTTCGTCGAGGCCGTGCTTGCGCCAGTCGCTGAGCACGCCGCAGGCTTCGCGCAGCGCCCATTCGCCGATGCCCAGGATCAGTCCGGTTTCCTCGGCCAGCGGGATGAACTGCGCCGGCGGGATGTCGCCGTAGTCCGGGCTGTGCCAGCGCAACAGCGCTTCGACACCGGTGATGCGGTTGTCGCACAGCGACAGTTGCGGCTGGAACACCAGGCGCAATTCGCCACGGTCGAGCACCTTGCGCAGCGCCGCGCTGACCGTGGCGCGACGGCGGAGCTCGACGTCCATGGCGTCGGTGTAGCGCATATAAGTGCGGCGACCGTCGGCCTTGGCCTGGTACATCGCGGTGTCGGCGTGCTTGAGCAGGTCGGTCGGCACCTGGGCGTGATCGGGATACAGGCTGATGCCGATCGAGGGCGAGATGGTCACATCGTGGCGCTCGTCGAAGTCCAGCGGCGCCTCGAAAGCGACGAGTACGTCGCGCGCGATCTGCTCAGCCTGCTCGGCGCTGTCGAGGTTCTCCAGCACCACGGTGAATTCGTCGCCGCCCAGGCGCGCGACGGTGTGCTGCGGGCCCACGGACTGCTGCAGGCGCTGCGCGGCGGCGCGCAGGATACGGTCGCCGGCAGCGTGGCCGAGCGAGTCGTTGATGTCCTTGAAACGGTCCAGATCGAGGAACAAGACCGCGATCTTGTGGTTGTTGCGACGCGCACGCACGATCGCGCGCGACAACCGCTCCGACAACAGGGTCCGGTTGGGCAGGCTGGTCAGGGTGTCGTAGTTGGCCAGATAGCGCAGTTCCTGCTCGGCACGCTTCTGGTCCGTGATGTCCGACAGCACCGCGACATAGTGGACACGCTGGCTGCCGGCTTCGTGCACGGCACCGCACTGCAGCCAGCACAGGAATTCGGTGGCGTCCTTTCGTTGCTGCCAGACCTCGCCGGACCAGCGGCCGTGGCGTTGCAACTCGTCGCGCATCTGCCGGTAGAAATCGGGGTCGTGCTGCTGGCTGTCGATCAGGCTGGTCGGGCGGCCGATGACATCGGTTTCGCTGTGCCCAGACATGCGCTCGAACGCGGGATTGACCGAGATGAAGTTGAAATCGCTGTCGAACACCGCCACCGCCTCGGCCATGCTGCGCAGCACTTCGCTGGCGATGCGGCGGTCGCGTTCGGCGCTGCGGTTGGCGGTGATGTCGCGGGCGGTGCCGGCCACGCGCAGCGCGCGGCCATCGGCGTCGCGCTCGACCACCCTGCCACGCGCACGCATCCAGCT
>JALZKJ010000056.1 GCA_030859305.1 Pseudomonadota bacterium
CCGGCGGTATCGCCGATCAGCAATGCGCCGGGCATTTCGGTTTTAGGCAGCGACTGGTAGCCGCCGGTGACGATCGCGCGTGCGCCGGCGGAGACCAGCTCGCCGCCCTCCAGCAGCGGTTTGATCATCGGGTGGTTCTTCCATTGCTGGAAGGCTTCCCACGGCCTGTACTCCGGATCGGTGTAGTCCAATCCGCTGACATAGCCCAGCGCGATGCGGCCCTTGTCGAGTTGGTACAGGAAGCTGCCACCGTAGGTCGAATTGTCGGCCGGCCAACCGAAGCTGTGCACGATCCGGCCGGGCGATACACGCTCTTCCGGGACCTGCCACAGCTCCTTGATGCCGATCGAATAGCCCTGAGGGTCGCTGTCGGCGTCGAGCTTGAAGCGCTTCACAAGGCGCTTGGTCAGGTGCCCGCGCGCGCCTTCGGCCAGCACCGTGACCTTGGCGTGGATATCAATCCCGGCGGTGTAGCCCGGCTTGTGCGAGCCATCCCTGGCCACGCCCATGTCGCCGATGCGCACGCCGATGACCTTGTCAGCACTGTCGTGCAGGGTTTCGGCTGCGGCGAAGCCGGGGAACACGTCGACCCCCAGCGCCTCGGCCTGCGGTGCCAGCCACGCGCACATCGCGCCGAGGCTGACGATCACGTTGCCGTGGTTTTTCATCCCCGGCGGCACCGGCAGCTTGCGGCCGCCGGTTTTCGACAGCAGCCAGAACTCGTCATCGGTCGCCGGCACGCAGATCGGCGGCGGGTTGTCACGCCAGTTGGGCAGCAGCGCGTCGAGTGGGCCGGTCTCGATCACCGCGCCGGACAGGATGTGCGCGCCGATGGTCGAGGACTTCTCGATCACGCAGACGGAAATGTCCGGATTCAGCTGCTTGAGGCGGATCGCGAACGACAGCCCGGCGGGGCCGGCGCCGACGGTGACCACGTCGTACTCCATCACCTCGCGTGGCGTTTCACTGACGTCCGTGGGGATCTGCTCGCTCATGCTGGCTGCTCCGATTGCTGCTCGCTGATGACGGAGGATTGTCGCAGGATTGGGGTAAATCGACCGTGGTAGCGTGGCGCATGGCTTTGCAGACCTTGCCGCTGCCGAAGGCGACACTGGCGTTCGACCGCTGCTGGTTGGATGCGCGTTCGGCCGATGCGCTGATTTCGGTGGTGCGCGAGCACACTGCGTGGGAAAACCATCGCATCCGTTTGTTCGGCCGCGAACACCCGTCGCCGCGGTTGAGCTGCTGGATCGGTGATGAAGATGCGGGTTATCGCTATTCCGGCACGCGTTTCGAGCCACGTCCGTGGCTGCCGGTGTTGTTGCCGATTCGCGAGCGGCTTGCGGGCGAACTCGGCGTCGCATTCAACAGCGTGCTGGCGAACCTGTACCGCGACGGTCGTGACGCGATGGGCTGGCACAGCGACAACGAGGCCGAACTGGGTACATCGCCGGTGATCGCCTCGCTCAGCCTCGGTGCGACGCGCCGGTTCATGCTCAAACACCGCGCCGAACCGGCCCGGAAACTGGTGCTGGAACTGCCGCACGGCAGCCTGCTGGTGATGTCCGGGACGACCCAGAAACACTATCGGCACGCATTGCCGCGCACTGCGAAACCGGTGGGCGAGCGGATCAACCTGACGTTTCGCAGGGTTGCTTCGACACAGCGTGCATGACCATGCACAGCAGCATTTGGCCACAGATCTACGCGGACAACGCAGATCAAACAGGGAAGGCACTTGGAGGTCTGAACCATGGTTCGATGGGGTGACGAATAGGTCAGACCTTTCCTGAACAGTTCAGATCAGTCTCGATCCGCTCTTTTTGCTCTGATCCGTGTCAAACACTTTTCAGCATCCCATTCCGCGCAGTATCCACACCGGTAGGGATGGCGTTGCATGCAGACGTCAGAACCTACTTATGTGCGCCACGCTTGTGCGCCTCGCCGGTGGTGAGCACCCATCCGGCAAGCTCCCTGGTGATCGCTTCCAGGCTTTTCTCGAACGCCACGACCACATCGGGGATTGCGGTGCTGGCCGTCGGTTGCGCCTGCAGGAAGGTGCGGCTGGCGATCACCAGTTGATCGCTCGAATGCAGCAGCTTGGCGTTGACCTCGATGGTGGCCGCAGGCATCGCGCCGGGCTGCGCGTAGTCGGCCTCGAAGCGGCGCAGGTCGAGCACGAGTTTGTAGTCGGCGGAGACACCGCTGCCCTGGCGGGCGACGGCGGGAATCCTGCCGGAGTCCTCGAGCGCGCGCAGCAATGCATCCTCGACCATGTCGCTCGGCCGCTTGGCCCAGCTCGCGTCCTTGTAGACCTGGAATTCGTTCGCGGCAGGCCGCACCGCGATCCGCTGGGTGTCGATGAAGCGCGCGGCGTGGGGGCTGGTCATCGACAGCTGCCAACCGACTGTCGGCCAGGAGGGGTCGGTCTGCACGCGTGGATCCGGCGAGTAGATCGTGACCGGATCGCTCGATTTTCCGCCGAGGATCGAGCAGCCGGCCAGCATCAGCACGACCACGGCGGTCAGCCAGGCGCGGCAGGTGGAGATAGCGCGGACATTGTGCGTGTTCATTCGGGCTCGAACTCCTTCGGGGTATCGCGGCCGAGCAGGTAACGGGCCGGGCTGCGATCGAGGCGATCGCTGATCTGGCGCAGGTCGCGCATCAGCAGGCGCAGTTCGCCCAGGGTCGGGCCGAGCTGCGACAGTCCGTCGTTGGCGAAGCTGCTGATCGCGGCGCGGTTTTCGTTGAGGATGCCATCGGCGCTGGTGGCGGCGGAATCCAGATTTCCCAGGGTGCCGTCGAGTTTGGCGACAAGCCCCGGCAGCTTGTCAACCAGCTCGCGGTCAATGCTATTTATGGCGTTGTTGGTGGTGGCCAGGGTGGCCTGCAATTGCTCGCTCGACTCGCGGGCGTTGATGATCAATGCGCGCAGATCCTCGCGCTGGTCGGCGATCGCGCCGGTCATCGATTCCAGGTTCTCCAGCGTGCCGGCCACGCGCGTGACGTTCTCCTCGCTCAGCACCTGGTCCAGGCGCGCGACCAGCCGGTTGGCGGTGTCGGCGATGTTCTGCAAGGCCGAGGACTCGGTCTGGATCACCGGGATCTGGCCATCGTCGACCGCGGCCAGCGGCGGGCTGCCGGGGCTGCCGCCGGTGAGCTGGATGATCGGGCTGCCGGTGATGCCGGTCATCGAGATCTTGGCGCGGGTGTCGGCACGCACCGGCGCGTCTGCCTGCAGTCGCAGTTTCGCCATTACCCGGCTTGGATCGTCGGGCGCCAGCCGCA
The DNA here is from genome assembly GCA_030859305.1 of Pseudomonadota bacterium. Taxonomy (GTDB): domain Bacteria; phylum Pseudomonadota; class Gammaproteobacteria; order Xanthomonadales; family Xanthomonadaceae; genus Lysobacter_K. Next base: position 3,289 of record JALZKJ010000056.1, read on the forward strand.
ACGTCTTGACGGTGCCGACGGCGATGCCGTTGTATTGCACCGTGCTGCCTTCGGTCAGACCGGTCACCGGCTCCTTGAAGATCACCGCGTACTCACGCCAGCTCTTCTCCGAGGAATATTTGGCCGCCCACAACGCGAACAGCAGCAGGAGCAACGACGCGATGATCGTGAATGCGCCAATGAGGACGTAGTTGGCCTTGGTTTCCATTAAAGGGGATCCATCAGTCTGTCGCCTTCTGGCTGGTCGCAAGCGCATCCTGCGCCGCGCGCCCGCGTGGGCCGTGGAAATATTCCTGCACCCACGGGTGGTCGAGTTGCTCGACCTCTGCCAGCGGCGCGCAGGCGATCAGTTTGCGGTCGGCCAGCACCGCGACGCGATCACAGATAGCGTAAAGGGTGTCGAGGTCGTGTGTGATCAGGAACACGGTCAGCCCGAGCGCCTGTTGCAGGGTGCGGATCAAACGGTCGAACGCCGCCGCGCCGATCGGGTCCAGCCCGGCGGTGGGCTCGTCGAGGAACAGCAGTGGCGGATCCAGCGCCAGCGCACGCGCCAGCCCGGCGCGCTTGCGCATGCCGCCTGACAACTGTGACGGCAGTTTGTGCAGCGCGTCGGCGGGCAGGCCGGCCAGCTTGGTCTTCAGCAGCGCCAGTTCGTAGCGCAGCGAGTCGGGCAGGTCGCGGTGGTATTCCTTCAGCGGCACCTGCACGTTTTCGCCCACGGTCAGCGACGAGAACAGCGCGCCGTCCTGGAACAGTACCCCGGTGCTGCGCTCGATCTGCCTGCGCAGCTCCGGATCCTCGCTGAGCGCGTCTATGCCGCGCACCTCGATCTCGCCCTCGTCCGGGCGCTGCAGGCCGAGGATCGAGCGCATCAGCACCGATTTGCCTGAACCCGAACCGCCGACCACGCCGATGATCTCGCCGGGCGTCACGTCCAGGTCGAGGCCGTCGTGCACCACCTGCTTGCCGAAGCGGTTGACCAGTCCACGCACGCGGATGATCGGCTGCGTGGCGCCGGCGTCGGTGTCGGTGTCGGTGTCGTTGGCGAGCTCGTTCACCAGCCCATCTCCAGGAACCAGATAGCCGCGAACGCGTCGAGGATGATCACCAGCGAGATCGCCTGCACCACGCTGGAAGTGGTGCGCTCGCCGACGGACTGCGCGGTGCCCTCGACCTGCAATCCCTCCAGACAACCGACCAGGCTGATCACCAGCGCGAAGATCGGCGCCTTCACCATTCCGACCAGGAAGTGCCGCAACTCCATCGTGTCCTGCATCCGCGCCAGGTATTGCTGCGGGGGGATGTCCAGGCCGTAGGCGCCGACGGTGAGGCCACCGAGCAGGCCGGCGATCATCGCCACGAACGTCAGCAAGGGCAGCATGATCAACAGCGCGAGCACGCGCGGGATCACCAGCAGGTCGACAGGATCCATCCCGAGCGTTTGGATCGCATCGACCTCCTCGTTGCTGACCATCGCGCCGATCTGCGCGGTGAACGCGCTGGCGGTGCGGCCGGCCAGGATTATCGCGGCCAGCAGCACGCCGAACTCGCGCAGGAACGCGATGCTGACCAGTTCGACCACGTAGATCACCGCGCCGAAATCCCGCAGGATGTTGGAACCCAGGAACGCGACCACCGCGCCGACCAGGAAGCACAGCAACGCTACCAGCGGCACCGCGTCGAGGCCGACCTGCTCCATGTGGTGCACGGTCGCGGTCAGTCGGAACCGGGTCGGTTCCTTGATCATCCGCAGCATCTTGACCAGCACCTCGCCGAAGAAGCCAAGCAGGGCGAGGAATTCCTTCCAGTTGTCCTCGACCGCGAAGCCGAGCCGGCCGAGGGCCGCGTAGAAGCCGTACTCGCGTTTCTTCTTCGGGCGGTCGTCGGCAACATCCTCGATCGCCGCCACCAGTGCGCGATGGTTGTCGTGGAAGACGAAGTCCTCGAACGCGAGGTCGCGGCGGCGCGCAAAGCGCAACAGCTGCAGCACGCCCAGGGTATCGAGCCGGTCGACCGCGGTGGCATCGACCAGCGTGGCCGATTTCGGCGCGTCGGCGAGCGCCTTGGCCAGTGCGGTCGCGTGACGCAGCGTCCAGCGTCCGGATAGGCGCAGTCGCGACGGCTGCGTGTCGTCGGGCTCGATGCTGGGAGAGTGCGGGGTGGCGTCGGTCATAAGGTCTCGCGGGCCGAGGATACAGGCTCGCCCGCATGGCGTGAGCGCGGTGTGCCGACCGCCGCGCGCGTGAACGTTTTGTGCCAGCCGCGTGCGCGGACGCCGCCGATATGCCGCGCACGCATGCGATCCTTCGCGCCATGCAGATCCAGGCCGCACCCCACCCCGAACCCCTGAGCTATGCCAGCTACTCGGCACGCATCCATTTCGTGATCGAACTGGCCGAACGCCTTCACGCCTACGGCACCACCTCGCAGCGGCTGGAAGGTGCGATCACCGCCGTCGCGCACAAGCTGCGTCTGGAATGCGAGCCGTGGTCCAATCCGACCGGGCTGATCCTGACCTTCAGCGACCCGTTGCGGCCGCCCGGCGAATCCGACACCACCCGGGTGATCCGGCTGTCGCCCGGTGAGAACGACCTGTATCGCCTGGGCGAGACCGACCGCATCGCCGAGGAGGTGATGGCCGGCCAGCTCGACCTCCACCAGGCGCATGCGGCGATGAGCGTGCTCGATCGCCCGCCCAGCGCACGCGCCAAACTCATGCAGGTGTTCGGTTTCGGCCTCGCCGCGGCGGCGGTGGCAGGACTGTTGCGGTTGCCGTGGCTGGAAATCGGCGTGGCAGCGGTCAACGGTTTGTTGATCGGCTGGTTGGTGCTGCTGTCGGATTCGCGGCCACGGCTGAAGGAAGGCGTGGACGCGATCGCCGCGATGGTGGCGACCGCGGTGGCCGTGCTGGTGGCCAGCTACATCGCGCCGTTGAACCAGAACACGGTGATCATCGCTTCGCTGATCGTGCTGCTGCCAGGGCTGGCGCTGACCAATGCGATGAGCGAGCTGACCAGCCAACACCTGGTATCGGGCACCGCGCGGTTTGCCGGCGCGCTGACCACGGTGCTCAAGCTCGCGGTCGGCACGGTGATTGCGTTGTACGTGGCCGAACTGGTCGGATTGCAGCCGGCGGTGCGCGCGTGGCGGCCGCAACCGGACTGGGTCGAATGGACCGCGCTGGTACTGGCCGCATTCGCGTTCGCGGTGCTGTTCCGCGCCAACCGCGGCGATTATCCCAAGGTGATGGCCGCCGCGGCCGCGGGTTACCTGATCTCGCGTTATGCGGGCCTGGCGCTGGGCAGCCCGGCGGGTATCTTCCTGGCCGCGCTGGTGCTCACCGCCGCTGGCAACGCCTATGCGCGCTGGTGGAAACGCCCCGGGGCGATCATCCGGGTGCCCGGCATCATCATGCTGGTGCCCGGCAGCGCCAGCCTGCGCGGGCTGTTGACCCTGATCCAGCAGCAGGATGTGGATGTCGGCCAGGACGCGTTGCTGGCGGTGCTGAATATCCTGCTGGCGCTGATCGCCGGACTGCTGTTTGGAAACCTGCTGCTGCCGGCGCGACGGAATCTTTGAGCTACCGGATGTCCAGATATAAAGAAAGGATTTCGGACGAGGGCGATTGCGCCGAGGCTGTTTGGCCGGGCTTTCTGCCTGGACTGCCGCAGCGGAGCAAGCTCCGCTCTACGCGACGGTGTCCGTTAAACCAATAGGAATTCCACAAGGTTGTTTCAAGCGCCAGCTGATACACCACGCTGATCAGGTGGAGAAAAGCAAAACGCCGGCGCGAAGCCGGCGTTTTGCTGAGAGCAACTTGTGCAGGATCCGCGATCGATTACTTGATCAGGAACTCGTCAAGGCCGCGCCCGGCCGAGGTCTGCGCGGCCAGCCAGCGCGGCTGCTTGCCGCGGCCGGTCCAGGTTTCGGCCGAATTGTCCGGATTGCGGTATTTCGGCGCGACCTTGCCCAACGGCTTGCGCGCCTTGCTGGGGGCGGGGGTCTTGCGCGGAGCGGCGGCAGATGTGCCAGCGCCGGTACCGGTACCGAACAATTCGGCGATGGTATAGCCCTCATTCTTGGCCAGGGTGCTGACTTTCTTGCGGACCACGGTGATCGGCTTGCGCTTGCTCAACGTGGTTTTGCGTTTTCTGGCCTTGCTGATCAGGGCCTGCAGCTCTTTCGCAGACAGCGCATTGATATCGATCGACATGAAACCTCCGGAAAATTAAGGGTTTTCTGAACTCCGCCATCGATGGCGTGCCCGGCGATGATAATGGCCGGGCACCATTTAGTAAATGCCGCTGATATTCCCGTCGGCCGGTGCGGGGGAATATCGGGGCTTTATCCGGTAATGCCCCGCATGCGTGCGAGCAGGTCGGTACGATCGAGGTTTTCGGCTTCGCTGGCGCGGCGGTGACGATATTCGAAACTGCCGGCGGCCAGGCCGCGTTCGGATACCACGATCCGGTGCGGAATCCCGATCAGCTCGATATCGGCGAACATCTGCCCGGGGCGCAGGCCACGGTCGTCGAGCACGGTATCGATGCCGGCCGCATTCAATTCCCGGTACAGTGCTTCGGCCGCCTCGATCACCGCAGGATCCTTTTTCGGATTGATCATGCATACCGCCGCCTGCCACGGCGCCATCGCGTCGGGCCAGGCGATGCCATTGGCGTCGTGGTTCTGTTCGATCGCGGCGGCAACGATGCGCGATACGCCGATGCCGTAACAGCCCATCGCCGGAATCGTCGCCTTGCCGGTTTCGTCAAGCACGGTGCACTTCATTGCTTGGGCATATTGGCGCCCGAGCTGGAACACGTGGCCGACTTCAATACCGCGGGCGATGCCCAGCGTGCCGCGGCCGTCGGGCGAGGGGTCGCCTTCAACCACGTTGCGGATATCGGCGATGTCGGCCGGCTCCGGCAGGTCGCGGGCCCAGTTGACGCCGGCGAGGTGATACCCGGCCTGGTTGGCGCCGACCACGAAATCGGCCATCGCCGCGACGCTGCGGTCAGCGACGATGCGGATCGGCTTTTGCGGACCGACCGGCCCGAGGAAACCCGGCTCGCTGCCGAGGTGCTCTACGATCTCGACCTCCGACGCCAGGCGGTAGCCGGACAGCCCCGGCAGTTTTGCCAGCTTGATCTCGTTGACGACGTGGTCGCCGCGCACCAGCGCGAGCACGAACTGCGACTTTCCATCCGCATCCACGCCCATCAGCGCCACCGACTTTACCGTCCGGTCCAAAGCAATGCCCATCAGCGCGGCGACGTCCTCGCAGGTCTTCTGGGTCGGGGTGTCGATCCTGCGCATCGCTTCGCTGGCGTCATCGCGTTTACCGGGCGAGACGGCCTCGGCGGCTTCCAGGTTGGCGGCGTAATCGGAGTTTGCGCAAAACGCGATCGCGTCCTCGCCCGAATCGGCCAGCACGTGGAACTCCTGCGAGGCGTCGCCGCCGATCGCGCCGCTGTCGGCCTGCACCGCGCGGAACCTCAGCCCCAGGCGGGTGAAAATGCGGCTGTAGGCGGCGTGCATGTTGCGGTACTCGCGCTCCAGGTCCGCGTCGCTGACATGGAACGAGTACGCATCCTTCATCAGGAACTCGCGCGCGCGCATGACGCCGAAACGCGGGCGGATCTCGTCGCGGAACTTGGTCTGGATCTGGTAGAAATTCACCGGCAGCTGCTTGTAGCTTGCCAGCTCGTTGCGCGCGAAATCGGTGATGACTTCCTCGGCGGTCGGGCCGTAGCAGTACTCGGCGCCCTTGCGGTCCTGGATCTTCAGCAGCTGGCCGCCGAACTTCCCCCAGCGCCCGGTCTCATCCCACAGCTCGCGCGGCTGCACCGACGGCATCAGCATTTCGATCGCGCCGGCCGCGTCCATCTCCTCGCGCACCGCACGCTCGACCTTGCGCAGCACGCGCAGCCCCAGCGGCGACCACGTGTACAGGCCGGCGGCGAGCTTGCTGATCATGCCGGCCTTGAGCATCAGCTGGTGGCTGATGACCTCGGCGTCGGCGGGGGTTTCCTTGCTGGTATGAAGGTGGAACTGCGACAGGCGCATCGGCGGGCTTCGAATCGGGGAAGCGGCCATTTTGCCATTACCCGGTGCGGCGGTTATCCGGTTGAGCGGGCATATGGCACACGCCGAATATTCAGCGCATCGCTCCCCGACTTTCGTAGCACGTCAACGAAGGGGAGGGCGCCAGGTCGGCCGCTTCTCGTAGAGTCGAGCTCGCTCGACTGCTTTTGCACTGATGGAAAGCAGTGGAGCAAGCTCCGCTCTACCGGGATGACGGTCTGTTCAGGCCTTCGTCAACCTTCGGCCGCCGACAAGTTGCTCGCCGTGCAATGCACCTTGACTGCGGCCTGAGCCGACGCGGTCTGCGCCGCTCGCTGTTCGGTGGTGAAGATCGAGTCCGGTTTGCCATCGCCATCCGCATCCAGGCCGACGGGAGCATTCTTCTGCAACTGCCCCAGCCTGGTGCGGGCGCTGGTGCACTGAGCGTTCTCGCCCGGCTGGGCCGATGCGGACACCGTCGCTGCTGCCTGGGACGCGCCACTGTGGGTGATCGTGCGGTTCTTGTAGGCCTGGTTCGGCGGCGGCGAGTCGGAGTAGTGGGTGACGCCCCGGGCATCCTTCCACTGGTAGATCTCGCCGGCGCTGACGGGCAGGGCCACCAGCACGACCGCGGCGAAGGCAACGACGCCCAGCCAGGGCAGCGGGCGACGGACGGGATTCGGGGTCGTGAGGGACATGGCGTGCTCCGTTCGGAGGGTGCGGCGTCGAGGGAAGCCTGATTGCAGCACCCTGGCGCCGAACAGGCAAGCGCTACACTTCAGGAATGGAACCGACGCCCCCCAGCCGACCGCGCGGACGCGGCATTTACCTGCTGCCCAACCTGTTCACCACCGGCGGGTTGTTTGCCGGCTTCTACGCCATCATCGCCGCCACCCAGGGGCGGTTCGACGAGGCCTGCATCGCTGTGTTCATCGCTGCGATCCTGGACGGCGTCGATGGCCGGGTGGCCCGGCTGACCAACACCCAGAGCGAGTTCGGGATGCAGTACGACTCGCTGGCCGACCTGATCAGCTTCGGGCTGGCGCCGGCGCTGGTGATGTATCACTGGGCGCTGGCGACGACCCGGCTGGACGGGGTGACCGCCGGCAAGATCGGCTGGATCGCGGCATTCCTGTATGCGGCTTGCGCGGCCTTGCGGCTGGCCCGGTTCAACTCGCAGGTGGGCCAGGTCGACAAACGCTGGTTCATCGGCCTGGCCAGTCCGGCAGCGGCGGGACTGGTCGCCAGTTTCGTCTGGCTGTGCCACGCGCTGGGCTACAGCGGCGAGGAGCTCCGTTACGTCGCGCTGGCGGTGACCGTGGTGGCGGCGCTGTTGATGGTCAGCCGCCTGCGCTATTTCAGCTTCAAGGGCGGTACCCGCAATGATCGGGTGCCGTTCCTGGCGATCGTGCTGGTGCTGGCGGTGCTGATGGCGATCGCGATCGACCCGCCCGCCGTGCTGCTGGCGATCACCGGCCTGTACGCGCTTTCGGGTCCGGGTTATTGGGCCTACCGGCGACTGAAGCGGTTACCGCCCGAGGCGGCCGCATGAGCCTGCCCTGGACCGAGGAGCAGCGTGAATGGCTGCAGGCGCTGGGCCACCCGGTGCTGGTACTGGCAGGGGATGAGGCGGCCGAAAATCCGCAATCCACGCGGGAAACGGCGCCATCGCGATCGCGCGCGCCGCAGCGGACTGCAGCCGAAGATCCGGACCGGCGCCGTCGCGGGCCAGGGCATGTCGAGCGTGGCCAACCCAGGCCCGAGGCGAACGACCCGCGGCAATCCAGCCATGGCCCGGGCCAACCCGATCAAACCGACCGACACCCTGCGCCGTCGCGGCCGCCCGCGCCTGCCGCACAGGACCGCC
>JALZKJ010000060.1 GCA_030859305.1 Pseudomonadota bacterium
CTACACCGGTTACGGGGGACATCTCGGCACGATTCGAGCCGCCAAGCCGATTATTCAAATGATTGGATTCCACATGACGTGCTGGCCGAAAGCGCGGTTCCGTGCCGGCTTACACTGCCCGCATCAAGACTGTGGAGTCCCGCGCCATGCAATACCGTCGCCTCGGTTCATCCGGCCTGCAATTGTCGGCGCTGTCTTTCGGCGCCTGGCTCACCTTCGGATCGCAGATCGGCCGCGACGTCGCCCGTGAGCTGGTCGCCACCGCGTGGGACAACGGCATCAACTTCTTCGACAACGCCGAAGGTTATGCGCATGGCGAGGCCGAGCGGGTGATGGGCGACGTGATCGCCGACCTGCGGTTGCCACGCGATGGCTACTGCGTGTCGAGCAAGGTGATGTTCGGCGCCGCCCAGGAGCCACGCCCCACGCAAAAGGGATTGTCGCGCAAGCACGTGACCGACGCCTGCCACGACGCGCTCATGCGCCTGCGCGTCGATTACCTTGATCTGTACTACTGCCATCGCCCGGATCCGGACACGCCGATCTCCGAAACCGTGTGGGCGATGGACGCGCTGATCCGCCAGGGCAAGGTGCTGTACTGGGGCACGTCGGAATGGCCGGCCGCACTGATTCGCGAGGCGCACAAGGTCGCCCGCGCGCATCATCTGCATGCGCCGACGATGGAGCAGCCGCAGTACAACCTGCTGCACCGCCAGCGAGTGGAACTGGAGTACGCGCCGCTGTACGCCGAGCTTGGCTTGGGCACCACGACGTTCTCGCCGCTGGCGTCGGGGCTGCTGACCGGCAAGCACAATGACGGCGTGCAGGAGGACGCGCGTTTCGGCGCGATTGGCCCGCAGCTGCGGCGCACGATCATCGGCACCGAAAGCGAGCGCCGACTGCAGCGCACGCGAAAATTCTCGATGCTGGCCGCCGAGTTGGGCGTCGCCGCCGCGCCGCTGGCAATCGCCTGGTGCCTGCGCAACCCGCACGTGTCGTCGGTGATCCTGGGAGCCAGTCGGCCCGAACAGCTGCTGCAGAACCTGCAGGCGCTGGAGCTGGTCGAGCGCCTGGGCGAGGCGGACTGGCGGCAGGTCGAGGCGGCGGCTGGCTAGCTGCGGAGCGGGGCTCTAAGACATGGCTTGATTAGTGAACGAATCAGGCCTCGGAGTCAGGAAAAAAGGCCGGGTATCGCTCCGGCCGAGTGCCCACGCGTCACTACTGCGAGATCAGAACTTCACCCGCATCCCCACATACGTCATCCGCGGCAATCCGGGGCGCGCGCCGGCCGGTCGACGCGAGGCGATCCAGACTTCATCGGTCGCATTCTCGACCCGGGTGAACAACTCGGCCTGGTCGGTGAGCCGGTAATAAGCGGCCAGATCCACCACGAACGCCGATTCGGTGCGCTGCGCAGCCGGTACATCACCCTTGCGGGCGACCGTGCGCAGGTCGTCGATGTAGTTGCCGGCCAGGTTCACGCGCCAGCGTTCGCTTTCGACGCCGACCTGCAGGTTGAGGGCCTGTTCCGGCAGGTACGGCAGTGCGCTGCCGGCCAGCACCGTGCCCCACTCCTCGAAGCTGCTGCTGAAGCTGTTGCGGAAAGTCGCGTCGGTGTAGGTGTAAGCCAGGCTGACCGGCACCGCGAGCGACCAGCCGTTGGCGCGGCCGAGGTCGTAACCGAGGCTGGCTTCGATGCCACGCACCCGCGCTTCGCCGCCGTCGAACTGGTAGCCGATGTCGCAGTTGCCACCAGTGGACGCGGTGCAGGTGCCGACCAGGTTCTCGTAGTCGTTCCAGAACCCGACCAGCTCGGTGCGCAATGCGCCGGGTTGCGCGTCCGCCACCCAGCGCAGGCCGGCTTCGAGGTTGACGCTTTCCTCCGGCTGCGCTTCCGAACCCGGCCCCGGCGGGTTGAAGCCGCGGTGCGCACTGGCGAACACGTTGAAATGGTCGTCGAGCAGCCAGGTGGCACCGATGCCGGGGATCAGTGCCGACACAGACGTGGGGGTCACCTCGATCGGGGCGAGGTTGCGGCCGTCGGGCGAGCGCACGTAGCGGGTCTGTACAAGGTCGATGTCCTCGTAACGCAGTCCCGGAGTGATGATCCAGTCGCCGGTGCGGATCTCGTCCTGCACGTGGAACGACCACGCCCGCGCCTCGTTGACGCGGTTGTCCTGGGTGCCGGGCAAGCCGTCGCGGGTCAGCACCAGTTGACCGGCCTGCATGCGGTAGCGGTCGTCGTCCTGGAAACGGTCTTCCTCATCCTCGTGGAAGCGCGCGCCGAATTCGAACTGGTGCGAGGCATTGCCGGTTTCGAGCGTCCAGCCGAGCACGCTCTGCACGCCTTGCGAGGTGTACACACGGTTGTTGTTGCGCAACGCCAGCGCGTTGTCCGGGCTGCTGACGCCGGTCAGCCAGCCGTATTCCAACGCGTTGGCGACGGGGTTGGCCAGCACCGTGCTGATGCTCTTGCCGCCGACCGAATCGATCTTGTACCAGTTGCGCGCGAACTCGTTGCGGTAGGCGACCGTGGTCAGGTCGAGTGCATCGGAGAACTCGATCTGATGGCGCAGTTCGGCCTGTTCGTGGTCGGTCCGGATGTTGTCCAGTTGCGAAGCGGCGTAACGGCGGTTCGGGTGAGCGCGGAAGTCGGCATCGGTCAGGCCCAGGTAGGTCTCGTCACTGTCCTGTTGGGTCTTGCCGAGCTTCACTTCCAGCGACTGATAGAACGTGGCATCGGGTGCGGAGTTGATGCGGAACTTCGCCAGGTAATCCTCCAGCGTGTAACCGCTGCTTTCATTGCCAATGCTGCCGCCGCCATCGATGCGCTTGAAGCCGTCGGTCTGCTGCTGCGCGGTTTCCAGCAGCCAGCCGGTCTGCTCGCCGCTGCCGCCGGCCCAGGCGTGCGCCTGCACGCTCTCGTCGGTGCCGAAGGCGAAGTTGAGGTGCCCGGATGTCTGCTGCGGAATCGGCGTGGAGATCAGGTTGATCGCGCCGCCGGTGGTGCGCGGCCCGAAACGGATCGCCGAGGAGCCCTTGCGCACTTCGATCGCATTGATCCGCGAGGTGGTCGGGAAGTAGTAGGCTGCAGGCGCCGAATAGGCCGCCGGTGCGATCAACACGCCGTCCTCCATTACGGTGATGCGGCTGTTGCGGTCGGTGCCCGAGCCGCGGATGCCGATATTCGGTCGCAGGCCATAGCCGTCCTCGGTGATCACATATACGCCGGGCACCTGCTGCAGCACGCGCTGGATGTCGCGGTAGTCGTGTTTGCCGAGGGTTTCGGCATCGAGGTAGACGGCTGAGCCGGCGCTTTCCTGCGCGGCTTCAGCGCTGCCAACGACGGTCATGCGGTCGAGCAGCCTCGCCTGGTCGGGTGCAGGTTCTGGTGCCGGGAGCGGCGCTGCGTGGACAAATCCGCAGGCGGCGGCAATGGCAAGAGCGAGCAGGCAACGTGTCGGGTGGATCATGGGCGTGGATGACTCTTGCAGTGGACAGGGACGCACAGGCGTCGACCCGCGTACTTTATTGCAGATGAGAATTGTTCGCAACAAGATTCGCATCTTCTGCGCCTTCCCCTGGATGGCCAAGCAATCCTTGGAGCTGCACCGCGCCTCGACGGTCTTCCGCGACGCCTATACTTCAGGCATCTAAGGGGAATGGAGGGGGTCATGGATATGGGAACACTGCTCGCGCTGGTGCTGCTGGTCGCCGGCATCGTCATCCTGTTCAAGGCCGTGCGGATGGTGCCGCAGGGCTACGAATGGACGGTCGAGGCCTTTGGCAAATACACCCACACGTTGTCGCCAGGCCTGCATTTCCTGGTACCGATCTATCAAAGCATCGGTCGCAAGATCAATATGATGGAGCAGGTGCTCGACGTGCCTTCGCAGGACGTGATCACCAAGGACAACGCGGTGGTCAAGGTCGACGGCGTGGTCTATTTCCAGGTGCTCGACGCCGCCAAGGCCGCCTATGAAGTTGCGCAGCTGGAAGTCGCCACGCTAAACCTGGTGATGACCAATATCCGCACCTCGATCGGCTCGATGGATCTGGACGAATCGCTGTCGCGCCGCGACGAGATCAACGCCAAGGTGCTGGTCGCGGTCGATCAGGCCACCCATCCGTGGGGACTCAAGGTCAACCGCATCGAGCTCAAGGACATCGCCCCGCCGCGCGACCTGGTCGAAGCGATGGCGCGACAGATGAAGGCCGAGCGCGAGAAGCGCGCCAATATCCTCGAGGCCGAGGGTTTTCGTGCGGCCGCGATTCTCAAGGCCGAAGGCGAGAAGCAGGCGGTGATCCTGGAAGCCGAAGGCGACAAGGAAGCCGCATTCCGCCAGGCCGAAGCCCGCGAGCGTTCCGCCGAGGCCGAGGCGAACGCGACGCGCATGGTGTCGGACGCGATTTCGCAGGGCAACGTGCAGGCGATCAACTACTTCGTCGCGCAGAAGTACATCGAGGCGTTCAAGGCGCTGGCCGAAGCGCCAAATCAGAAATTCGTGCTGATGCCGATGGAATCGGCCGGCGTGATCGGATCGTTGGCCGGCATCGGCGAGCTGGCCCGGGAAGCGCTCGACCGGCAGCCGTCGACGCGTGCTGTCGGCGGGCCGCCGCCGCGCAGCGGAGCCTGAGTCATGCAATGGAACTGGCAGGTGGTGGCCTGGGCCGCGGTGGCGCTGCTGCTGTTCGCGGCCGAAACGCTGGCGCCAGGCGCGTTCATGCTGTGGCTGGGGTTTGCCGCGGCCGCGGTGTTCGTCGCGGTGCTGGTGGTGCCGGAGATTCCGGTGCTGGCGCAGGCGGCGTTGTTCATCGCGCTCAGCTTCGTCTCGATCCAGATTTACCGGACCCGTTTCCGCGGCAAGGGCCGCGAGCTGCAGAGCGATCGTCCGCATCTCAATCGCCGCGCCGAACAACTGGTCGGTCGCGTGGTCGTGCTTGAGCGTGCGATCGTCCACGGCCGCGGGCGCGTGCAGATCGCCGATGCCTTCTGGGACGTGACCGGCCCGGACCTGCCGGCCGGGATCGACGTGCGCGTGGTCTCGATCGACGGCATGACCCTGCGGGTCGAACCGTTCGTCTGACACGATTCGTGCAGGAGCGGCTTCAGCCGCGATCTGAAATCGGCGCGAGCGCCTGGACGCTCGATCGCGACTGAAGCCGTTCGTGCAGAAACAGCCCACGCGGACAGGCAAACGGCTCGTCTGGGATAATCCCGGGCTTTCCCCCAAGGCCCGGCCATGACCCCGACGAAACTGCCCCAGAAGACCATCCTCAACGACAGCCACCGTGCACTCGGCGCCAAGATGGTCGACTTCGGCGGCTGGGACATGCCGATCCATTACGGCTCGCAGATCGACGAGCACCATCTGGTCCGGACCGACGCCGGCATGTTCGACGTCAGCCACATGACCGTGGTCGACCTCAAGGGCGCGCGGGTGCGCGAGTTCCTGCGCCACCTGGTCGCCAACTCGGTCGACAAGCTGGCCAAGCCGGGCAAGGCGCTCTACACCTGCATGCTGAACCCGCAGGGCGGCGTCATCGACGACCTGATCATCTATTTTCTCGCCGAAGACTTCTTCCGTCTGGTGGTCAATGCCGCCACGCGCGAGAAAGACCTGGCGTGGATAGGCGAGCAGGCCAGGCCGTTCGACGTGAGCGTCAGCGAACGCAGCGACTTCGGCATGATCGCGGTGCAGGGGCCGAAGGCGCGCGACAAGGTGCTTGGCCTGCTGCGCGAGCAGGACCGCGCGCGGATCGGCAAGCTCGGCAAGTTCGCCGCCGCCGACACGTACACCATCGACGGCGCGCCGCTGTTCGTCGCCCGCACCGGCTACACCGGCGAGGACGGTTTCGAGATCGTCGTGCCCGAGGATCAAACGGTCGCGCTGTGGAATGCGCTGCTCGATGCCGGGGTGAAGCCCGCAGGTCTCGGCGCGCGCGACACGCTGCGGCTGGAAGCCGGTATGAACCTATACGGCCAGGACATGGACGACACCGTGTCGCCGTACGAGGCCGCGCTGGCGTGGACGGTCGCGCTCGACGAGGGCCGTGCGTTCGTCGGCCGCGACGTGCTCGAGGGGCAGAAAGCCGCCGGCGCGGCGCGGCAGATGATCGGCCTGGTGATGGACGACAAGGGCGTGTTGCGCCACGGCCAGAAAGTGCTGACCGCGCTGGGCGACGGCGAAATCCTGTCGGGCACGTTCTCGCCGACGCTCGGCAAGGCGATCGCGTTCGCGCGGGTGCCGGCCGGCGAGATTCCTGCAGGCACCGCCGGCAACGTGCGGGTCGACATTCGAGGCAAGCAGGTGCCGGTGCGAGTGGTGAAGTTCCCGTTCGTCCGCGATGGCCAGGCCCAGGACGGCGTGCTTGGCTGATGCCTCCCACCGACTGCGCCACCCGTCGTACCCTTCGCTACACTATCGACCCTTCCCGACCCGCCCGCACAGAACCGGAGCCCCCATGATCGAGATCCCTGGCGACCTGAAGTTCCTGAAATCCCACGAATGGGCCCGCGTCGAAGGCGACGGAAAGGTCACCGTCGGTATCTCCGATCACGCACAAGGCCTGCTCGGCGATCTGGTCTATGTCGAACTGCCCAATGTCGGCGACCGCATCGAAGCGGGCAGCGCCTGCGCCGTGGTCGAGTCGGTCAAGGCCGCTTCCGATGTCTATGCGCCGGTCACCGGCACCGTGGTCGAGGTCAACACCGCGCTGGCCGACAAGCCCGAGACGATCAACGAGGATGCCTACGGTGATGGCTGGATCTACGTGCTCGAGATCGAGGAGCCGGATCAGCTGAAGGAACTACTCGAGCCCGACGACTACGCCGAGTTGCTGGAAGAAGACGATCACTGAGTCGCGTCGTCGCACACACGCTGCAACCGGTTGCGCATGGTCGCCTCGGCGAAACGCTCAACCAGAAGAAAAACCCGCGTCGGCAACGACGCGGGTTTTTCCTTTTCGGCGCACGACGACCATCGCGGCACCGCGGCATCCCGAAAATTTGTTCGCGCAGTTCCGCGCAGTTCCGCGCAGTTTCGGTTGTGCGATGCGAAACGCCACGCCGCCGAAGGTTTTTTTTTCAGCCGTTGCCTGGTGTCGTCATGCCGTTGCGCGGGCAGGGATGGCTCGCGTTTTGATACGCAGAAAACAGCTGGTGATTATTTGTCCACTGGCATGAAAGCATTGCTGTTGCTTGCTTTCATTGCGCAAGGCTGAAGCGCAAACATGATTGCGTGTTGATTCGAGGCAGCTTCGGATGCGCGTCGGCAGTCGCGGCCAGCATGCTGGCCGGGCCGTACTGCGAAAAAAAGTCGTTGCAGGTTGTTGACACTTGGAAAAACCGTGATTAGGTTTCGCCCAGCAGACCTTTCCTGCGGAAGCGAGTGAGCACAGCCAACGCAAACGAGTGCAGCACAAAACGGACCTCCGCCCGGAAAATCAAAACGGTGGTTGCAGGCGTTCTGTCCTCTACGAAAACGCACTCCGAAATAACCTGCTTCGCGCAAGCGCAGCTGAGTCACCTCAGGCAACCCGGTTCGCTCGTGGCGAAGCGGGTTTTTGTTTGCCCTGCGAATCCATTCGATCTGGCAGGCAGGTTCTTGCCCGCCTCTGGTCCGGTCCTGCGCAGATTGTCGCTGCGGGGCTTCAACGAATCCGTTCCGGTGCGCCCTGCGCATCGGCGGTTGGCTGCGGGCGTACCCGCAGCGCTGTTTGTTACTGGGCTGTACACCCCGATAGACCACTGACGAGGAGCCATCAAATGGCCACGAAGAAAGCTGCCAAGAAGAAACCCGCCGCCAAGAAAGCGGCCAAGAAGGTCGCCAGGAAATCGGCTGCCAAGAAAGTAACCAAGAAGTCTGCCGCCAAGAAGGCCACCAGGAAGACGGCCAAGAAGGTAGCGCGCAAGCCGGCGAAGAAGACCGCCAAGAAGACCGCAAAGAAGAGTGCCAAGAAGACGACCAAGAAGTCGGCGAAGAAAGTAGCCCGCAAGCCGGCCAAGAAGACCGCCAAGAAAGCCGCCAAGAAAACTGGCAAGAAAACTGGCAAGAAAACTGCCAAGAAAACGGCCAAGAAGTCGGCCAAGAAAGTAGCCCGCAAGCCGGCTAAAAAGACCGCGAAGAAAGCCGCCAAGAAGACGGCCAAGAAGACGGCGAAGAAAGTAGCCCGCAAGCCGGCCAAGAAGACCGCCAAGAAGGCGGCTGGCAAGAAGCCGGCGGCGAAAAAAGCCGCGAAGAAACCGACCGCCAAGAAGGCCGCCGCCAAGAAGCCTGCCCGCACTGGGGCCAGGCGCTCGGCCAGGAAGTCGGCTCCGACCGCGATGCCGGCAACCCCGGCACCGATGATCTGAGTCGGAATAACCTGAATCCAAGATCCAAAGCAGTCCCGATACCGTAGTTGCTCCAATCCGACTCTCTCCCCGCAGCCCAGGCGGGGGGAGAGTTTTTTTATGTCGGGTCGGCCCAAGGATCGAAGACGCGCTCGGCCACGGGAACGCGGGGCGGCACCGGGCGTGTCACGCGCCCCACACCATGCTGGCGCAGGAGTGTCCCCGGGCCGCACGTCTTTGTCGTGGGGCTGCTTCGTGCCGCTCTCGGGCTGGGACTTCGTGCCTGCGAACTCTGAAACCCGCGGCCTCAGTTCGTGGCCCTGCACCACGCCTGCGACAACAGGCCGTGCTGCCGAACGCGATCGTTCGGCGATGCATCACCCATCAATGCGGTGCGGCGGTCGACTTGCTGGAGTTGCTGCCGGCCGGATTCGGCTGCATCGTGCTGTCCGTCTTCTCCGCGTCGGCGAACAGGGTCGGGTCCTCGAAATTGATGTCCAGCCAGCGTTGACTGGCCGGCATGCCGATGGCGCGATCGAGAATGGTCGGCAACAGGCCGATGGGCAAACTGCTTTCGCCGTTCCACAACACAGCGATGCCGATGTCGCGCTGAGGCAACATGGCGATCATGCCCCGGTAGCCTTGTACCGCCCCGGCATGGAACACCAGTCGGTGCCCGGCGTATTCATACACGCGCCAACCCAGTCCATAACCGGCCGAGCTGATGCGCTCGCGCCGCCACGAAGAGCCGCGGATTTCGCCGGGCGTGCTCACCAGCGGCTGGTGCAGCGTGGCCAACAACGGCGCCGGCAGCACGTCGGGGCGATGGCCAGTCTGGGCTAGCAACCATTGCGCCATGTCGCTGGCGCTGGCGTTGACGCCTGCTGCCGGTGGCAGCTCGTAGTAGGTCTGCTTGGGCATCACCGATACCCAGCCGCCGCGCGTACGTACATGCGGACGTGCCCAGCGGGGACTGGAGCGGATGCCATCCAGCCCGAGGCTGGCATCGTTCATGCCCAGCGGCTTGAACAGTCGCTGCTGCACTTCCTGGCTGTAAAAACCACCCGTGGCGGCGAACACGATATCGCCGATCAGGCTGAAGGCCACGTTCTGGTAGCCGTAGCAGGTGCCCGGCTGGCATTCCATCGGGGCGTCGGCGAGTTTGCTCGCCAGCGTGCGGTAACCGACCGATGCCTCGATCTGGCGATCGTAGGTGTGGTGGTTCAAACCGACGCGATGACTGAGCAGATCGGCAACGGTGATCTGCCCGGCGGCATTGGGATCACGCAGGCGGAAGCTGGGCAGATATTGGGTGAGCTTGCTGTCCCAGCGCAATGAGCCATCGTTGACCAGCAAGCCGGCCATGGTGCCGGCAAAACCCTTGGACAGCGACGCCAGCCGGAATACCGTATGCGAATCGACCGGCTCGGCCGCCTGCACGTCGGTAATGCCGTAACCGCGCGCGCTGAGGATGCGGCCGTTGTGCACGATGGCCATCGCCATGCCCGGTACGCGCTGGTCGGCGACCAGTTGCTGGGCCATCGCTTCGAAGCGCTGGACGTTGAAATCATCCGGGAGTGGAAGCGACGTCGGGCGCGATCCCTGGGACTGTCGGATCGCGTGGGTAGGAGCGGATGACGCTGTGGCGGGCGCGCCGGCCTGGGTCGACGGCATCGAGGGTTTCGGCGAATCCCAGCGCAGCGGCGTCTGGGCGGTCGAGCCGAGCGTCAGGGTCAGCAGGAAAGCCATGCTGCCCAAGCGCCACAGGGGGCGTTGCCACCGGCTGGCTTCGTCTTTCATCGCTTGCCCCCCATCGGTATGCTAGGTGTTGGTTCGCGGTTGATCATAGCGCCGATTCTTGAAAGTTTGGGGAGCAATCATGTTCAGCTTGATGATTTTGTTGGGTTTAGTGATCGTCGTGGGTTTCTGGCTGGTGGGCATCTACAACGGCCTGGTCACCGCTCGCAACGCGTTCAAGAATGCCTTCGCCCAGATCGACGTGCAGCTGCAGCGGCGCTTCGACCTGATCCCGAACCTGA
The DNA here is from genome assembly GCA_030859305.1 of Pseudomonadota bacterium. Taxonomy (GTDB): domain Bacteria; phylum Pseudomonadota; class Gammaproteobacteria; order Xanthomonadales; family Xanthomonadaceae; genus Lysobacter_K. The sequence goes on from JALZKJ010000060.1 coordinate 10,375, forward strand.
TCGAGACCGCCAAGGGCTACCTCTCACACGAACGCCAAACCCTGGAAGCAGTGGTCAACGCGCGCGCCGCGGCGCAGACCGGCCTTTCGGCAGCCAAGGCCAGCCCCGGCGATCCGGCGGCGATGGCCGAACTGGCACAGACCCAGGGTGCATTGAACGGTGCGCTGAGTCGGTTGATGGTAGTGGTCGAGGCCTACCCGGACCTCAAGGCCAACCAGAACATGATGCAGCTCACCGAGGAGCTGACCAGCACCGAGAACAAGGTCGCGTTCGCGCGGCAGGCCTACAACGACTCGGTAATGGCCTACAACAACAAGCGCGAGGTGTTCCCGTCCAGTCTGGTCGCGAACAATTTCAGGTTCGCGCCGGCCGCGTTGCTTGACATTCCGGCCGACAAGGCCGAGGTGCGCGAGGCGCCGAAGGTGCAGTTTTGAGAAGGGCCGGGAATAGGGAAACGCGAAGGGAGAATCGCAACAGCGAGAATCGCCTGGGCTTATCCGACTTTCGACTCTCGATTCCCGGCTGCAGTCCGCGATGAATTTCTTCGAACACCAGGCCGCGGCCCGGCGTACCTCGAGTCGGCTGGTATTGCTGTTCGTCCTTGCCGTGCTCGGCATCGTGCTGGCGGTGAATTTCGTGGTGATCGGCGTGATGGGGGCGACGCCCGAGTCGGTCGTCTTCGCCACGCTCGCCACGCTGGCGGTGATCGGCTTGGGCTCGCTGTACCGCATCGCCAGCCTGCGCGGCGGTGGCGAGCCGGTCGCGCTGCAGATGGGCGGCGCGGCGGTGCCGGAAGACACCAGCGATCTCAACCTGCGCCGGCTGCGCAATGTGGTCGAGGAAATTGCGATTGCGTCCGGCGTGCCGGTGCCGAAGATTTACGTGCTCGAATACGAGGCCGCGATCAATGCCTTCGCCGCCGGCTATTCGCCGTCCGACGCGGTGGTCGCGGTCACCCGCGGCGCGCTGGAGCGGCTCAATCGCGACGAACTGCAGGGCGTGATCGCGCACGAATTCAGCCACATCCTCAATGGCGACATGCGGCTCAACATCCGCCTGATTGGCCTGTTGTTCGGGATCATGATGCTGGCGCTGATCGGCCGCAAGGTGCTGACCTACGGCCGCTTCGGCGGACGCGACAGCCGTGGCGCCGCGGCGGTGCTGATGGCCGCGCTGGCGGCGATGACGATCGGCTACATCGGGTTGTTCTTCGCCCGCATGATCAAGGCCGGGGTCAGCCGCACCCGCGAGCGTCTGGCGGATGCTTCGGCGGTGCAGTTCACCCGCCAGACTTCGGGCCTGGCCGGTGCGTTGAAGAAGATCGGCGGCCTGCACGAAGGCTCCAGACTCAACGAGCGCGGCGATGCCGAGGAAGTCAGCCACATGCTGTTCGGCGACGGGGTGGGGTTCAGCGGGTTGTTCGCGACCCATCCGAACCTGGTCGAACGCATCCAGGCGCTGGAGCCCGGGTTCCGCGCCGAGCATCTGGACGAGCTTTCACGCCGTTGGCGGGCCGTGCCGCCGAGCGGGATCGACGAGGACGTGCAGCTCGGTCTGATGCCGCCCGCGCACCCGTCGCTGCTGCCCGCGCAGACCGGCGAGCAGGCAGTCACGCCGCCGATGGTGGTGGCACAGGTCGCGCATCCCGGCAGCGACGATTACCGCCGCGCCGATGCGATCGTGGCCAGCATTCCGACAGCGCTGCGGGTGTTGGTCGCGCAACGCGACGCGGTGATGCCGTTGCTGCTGGCGCTGCTGATGGACGATCGCGCCGCGATCGCCGACAAGCAAACATTCGAGATCACCGCGCGGCTGGGCAAGGTGGTCGCCGAGCAGGCGCGCCACCTGCGCCAGCAACACCTGGTCGACCTGCACCCGATGCTGCGACTGCCGCTGGCCGAGCTGGCGTTCCCGGTCCTGCGGCTGCGACCGCGCCCGGAACTGGATATGTTCCTCGATGCCGCCAACGCGATGGTCTATGCCGACGACCACGTGTCGCTGTTCGAATATTGCCTGGGCCGGTTGCTGACCGTGCAGGTACGCGAATCGCTCGACCCGTCGCGCTACGCGCGTTATGGCCGCAGGAAACTGCATGCGGTCAAGCAGGAAATTGCGACACTGCTGGCGCTGGTGGCACAAGCCGGCCACGCCGATGCCGCCCGCGCGCAGCATGCCTACCTCGCCGGGTTGCAGCGTGTGTTGCCGAACGACCACATCGCCTACGCACCGCCGGCCGCAGGTGTGCAGATGCTGGACGAGGTGTGGGTGCCTCTGGACGCGCTCGACCCGCTGGCCAAACAACTGCTGATCGAGGCGATCACGGAGGCGGTCAGCCACGACGGCCGTGTCAACGTGGCCGAAGCGGAACTGCTGCGCACGATCTGCGGGGTGCTGCATTGCCCGTTGCCGCCGGTGCTGGAGCGGTCGTGACTTCGTCGATGCACCAAGTCGGCCATGATCGGGAGGCAGCCCTTTCCCTGGCAGGAGGCATCTAAGTGAACGGGATCCACGACCCGTGGCTGGTCGCGTTGTCGATGGCCGTGGCAGTGATGGCCTCGTACGTCGCGCTGGACTTGGCCTCGCGCGTGACCGCTTCGGACCGGGGGGCGGCGCGCAACTGGCTGCTCGCCGGTGCGGCGTCGATGGGCATGGGCATCTGGGCGATGCATTTCATCGCTATGCTGGCGTTCCAGCTGCCGGTTCCGATGTCCTACAGCGTGCCGATCACCGCGCTGTCCCTGCTGATCGCGATGGTCGTTTCGGGGTTTGCGCTGTATACCGTGAGTCGCGAGCGCCTGGGTTCACGCCGGCTACTGGGCGGTAGCGTGCTCATGGGGCTCGGCATTGCCTCGATGCACTACACCGGCATGGCGGCGATGCAGATGCGCCCGCCGGTTCACTACGTGCCTTGGATTTTGGCGCTGTCGATCATGGTCGCGATCGTGGTTTCCCTAGCCGCGTTATGGCTCGCCTTCCAGTTGCGTGGGGAAACGCTTTTGTCGGGATTCTGGCGCAAAGTCGGCAGCGCAGTGCTGATGGGAGCGGCGATCTGCGGCATGCATTACACCGGCATGGCGGCCGCGATCTTCCCGCCGCACAGCATGCTGCCGGCGAGCGCTCCTGGCCTTGACAGCAGCTGGTTGGCCGGGACAATCGGCATCTTCACCTTGATGCTGCTGGCCACCACGCTGCTCGTATCACTATTGGATGTCCGCCGCAGGCGCGATCTCGACCTTGCGGCCGAGCTGAACGTCGTCTTGCGGACCGAGATCGCCGAGCACAAGCGCGCGGGAGTCATGCTGCTGGCCAGCAAGGACCAGGCCCGGGCCATTTTCGAAACCGCCCATGACGCCTACGTCGCCATCGATCCGAAGAGCGAAATCCTGGAGTGGAACCGCCAGGCCGAGAACATTTTCGGCTGGCCCCACGAAGAAGCCGTTGGCCGGTCCTTGGATATCATCATCCCGGTCCGGTATCGGGAAGCGCATAACCGCGGCATCGAACGTTTTCTTGCCACCGGGGAAGGGCCGGTACTGAGCAAGCGTATCGAGCTCGTGGCGCTGCATCGGGAGGGCCATGAGTTTCCGGTGGAGCTGACGATCTGGCCAACGCCATTGGGCGGCAGCTTCAAGTTCCATGCCTTCCTGCACGACATCAGCGGGCACCAGCGCGCCGTCCGGAGGCTGGCAGCCCAGACGGCCGCCGCCGCCGCCCTGGTCCAATCCACCAGCCTCGAGGAGGGTGTGTCGAAACTGCTGCACACAGTGTGCACCGCCTTGGGCTGGTCGGCCGGTGAGCTTTGGACCCCTGATGACACTGGCGAGACATTGCGTTGCGCCGTGCTGTGGCACGACGACGAGATCGACATCACCAGCTTCGAACAGGCCACTCGTAGTGCGGCGTTCGCGCCCGGCGTCGGCCTGCCCGGGCGTATCTGGCAGACCGGCCAGCCCGCGTGGGTGCCGGATTTCGGCCGCGACAGCAATTTCATGCGAGCTGCCCAAGCCGCAGAGGCCGGTCTGCACGCCGCGTTCGGATTTCCGGTCATCCGCGGTGGTGAAACCGTCGCCGTGCTGGATTTTTTTTCCACGGAAGTTCAGGAGTCGGATCCCGAATTGCTCGTCATGATGGACACGTTGACTAACCTGCTCGGGCAGTTCATCGCGCGCATCCACGCCGAGCGCGCGCTCGAGCAGAGCCGCAGCCTTTTGGCGGACGCGCAGCACATCGCGCAGGTCGGCAGCTGGGATTGGGACGTGCACACAGATCGGGTGAGCTGGTCTGAGGAGATGTATCGCATCTACGGCCTGCACCCGCAGCAGTTCCAGCCCACCTACGCCAGCATTCTCCCCATGATTTACGCGGACGACCGCGAACGGTTTAAGCAAGCCGTCGAGGCCACCATCGTCTCGCGGCAGCCGTTTGAATTTGAGCATCGCATCGCGCCCGCCGATGGCGAAGGCGGCGCGCGCGTGCTGCTTAGCCGTGGCCGTGTAATCGAGGACGCCAACGGCCGGGTCGTGCGCATGGTGGGTTCGGGACAGGACATCACCGAACGCAAGGAAGCCGAGGAACGGCTGCAGCAGTTGGCCCATTTCGATGCTCTGACTGGGTTGCCCAACCGCCGCCTGTTCCAGGACTCGCTGAGGAGTGCGATGGCCCAGGCCGACGCCCAGGGCTGGCTGGTGTTCCTGCTGCTACTGGACCTGGACAACTTCAAGGACATCAACGATAGCCTCGGCCACGCCGTTGGCGACGAACTGCTGCGCCAGGTCGGCCAGCGCCTTCTGGAATGTCTGCGGCTGCGCGACACGGTCGCACGATTGGGCGGCGACGAATTCGGGGTGATCCTCCTCATCCCAAGCGATCCGCAGCTCGCGGTCACGGTCGCCGACAAGATCCAGGCCGCGCTGCGTGCGCCGTTCGAACTGGATGGGCATGCGGTCCGCACCACCGTCAGCATCGGCATCACCGTCTATCCGACAGATAGTGCCGACCAGCACAGCCTGGTGCGCTATGCGGACCTGGCGATGTACGACGCCAAGCAGGCCGGCCGCAACGCCTATCGTTTCTATACCGAGGCGATGAATCTGCGCGCGCATGAGAAGCGCGAACTGGAATCGGCGCTGCGTGAGGCGCTGGCCCGCGAGGAGTTCGTGTTGTATTACCAGCCGAAGGTCTGCCTGCGCAGCGGCCGCTGGACTGGCGTGGAAGCGCTGCTGCGCTGGCATCGCCCGGGACATGGGCTGGTGGCGCCCGGAGAGTTCATCCCCGCGCTGGAGGATTCCGGCCTGATCGTGCCGGTCGGCGCCTGGGTGATCAGCACCGCGTGCCGGCAGTTGAGCCAGTGGCGAGAGGCCGGTCTGCCGCCACTACCGATCGCGGTGAACGTCTCGGCCCGCCAGATGGCGCCCCAGATCCTGTCGCGGCCATCGCCCGGACCGGCTGGACCGCCGCGCAGCGACACCGAGGCGAACGAATTGTGGGCGTCCACCGCCGCCTGCCTGCGCGATTTCGAAGTCTCATCCGGGCAACTCGAATTCGAGTTGACCGAGAGCACCCTGATGGGAGACGCCAAGCACAGCGCCGCCATGCTGCGACGGCTCAAGGACCTGGGCGTGCATGTATCCGTGGACGACTTCGGTACGGGATATTCCAGTCTGGCGTACCTGCGCAGCTTCCCGCTGGATGCGGTCAAGATCGACGGCAGCTTCATCCGCGATGTCACCAGCAACGCCGAGGATGCGTCGATCACCCTGGCCATCATCGGCATGGCGCACCGGCTCAACCTGACCGTTATCGCCGAGTGCGTGGAGACTGCCGAACAGCTGGAGTTCCTGCGTGCGAACGACTGCGACCAGGCGCAGGGCTATTACCTGGCGCGGCCTATGCCGGTGCAGGAACTGGAACAGCTGTGGCGGTCCTCCGGTGGGATCGTGTCTGCGCTGGCGCCGTAGGGCAGGGGCGATGCCGGGCAGCCGGACCAGCGCATCAAACACGGTGGATGGCGCGCGGTGATGCGCTCGTTCGCCTGGTTCTTCTGCGTGCTGGCGGCTTACCACCCGCCGCGGCCGATGGGTATCTCCGGATCCAGTCCGGAGTCAACCCATCCTACTGCCCACGAATCAAATCCGCCGCGCGCTCGGCGATCATCATCGTCGGCGCGTTGGTGTTGCCGCCGATCAGCGTGGGCATGATGGAGGCGTCGATCACGCGCAGGCCTTGTACGCCACGCACGCGCAGTTGCGGGTCGACCACCGAGGCTTCGTCGCTGCCCATGCGGCAGCTGCCGACCGGGTGGTAGACGGTCTCGGCCTTGGCGCGGATGAACTCGACCAGTTCGGCATCGGTGAGGTCGGTGCGGGCGGGGAAGATCGGCGCGCCACGCACGTCGTCGAAGGCTTTCTGTGCGAACAGCTCGCGCGAGAGCTTCGCGCATTCGAGCATCATCTTGAGGTCGAAGCCTTCCGCGTCGCTGAGATAGTTCGCCTCGATCCGCGCCTTGTCCGATGCACGCCCACTCACCAGCGATATCCGGCCGCGGCTGCGCGGGCGCAGGAAGCAGGCGTGCAACGTGTAGCCGTCGCCCTTGAGTCGCCGGCGGCCGTGGTCGTCGAGCATCGCCGGGACAAAATGCAGCTGGATATCAGCGCGCTCATCAGGCGCGTGCCGCGAGCGCACGAACGCGCCCGCTTCGGCGAGGTTGCTGGTGCCCGGGCCGCGGCGGCCTCGCAGGTAATAGTCGAAAGCTACCCTGAGGTCGCTGACGCGGTCGTAGGTGACGGGTTGGGTGGAATGCTGCAGGGTGCAGATGTCGAGGTGATCCTGCAGGTTCTCGCCGACCTGCGGCGCGTCGAACACGACCTCGATGCCGTGCCTGCGCAACTCCGCGGCCGGGCCGATGCCCGACAGTTTGAGCAGCTGCGGCGAATTGATCGCGCCGCCGCACAGCAGCACCTCGCGCGCCGCTGGCTGGTGGAAGGCCTTGCCACCGGCGGTGTACACCACGCCGTTGGCACGGCGACCTGATGCGTGCCTGTCGAACATGATCCGCGACACCAGCGCGCCGGTGACGATGTCGAGATTGCCGCGCTCGCGTGCCGGATCGAGGTAGGCAACCGCGCTTGAACATCGGGCGCCATTCTTCTGGGTGACCTGGTAGAGACCGAAACCCTGCTGCTGCGGACCGTTGAAATCTTGGTTGTGTGCATGGCCGGCTTGTTGCCCGGCCTTGATGAACGCATGCGAGAGCGGGTTGCTGTAACGCAGGTCGGAGACATGCAATGGGCCATCGCTGCCGTGCAGGCCATCGCCGCCGCGTTCGTTGCGCTCGCTGCGCTTGAAGTACGGCAGCACCGTGTCCCAGTCCCAACCGGGCGCGCCTTGCGCGGCCCAGTCGTCGTAGTCGCGCGCCGTACCGCGGGTGTAGCACATCGCGTTGATCGAACTGGAACCGCCCAGCACCTTGCCGCGTGGCCACCACAGCACGCGATGGTCGAGCTGCGG
>JALZKJ010000084.1 GCA_030859305.1 Pseudomonadota bacterium
GCGCACGGTCGCGTAATCCGCGCCGGCCAGCCACACCACCAGGCCGATCACGTAGATCGTCAGGAACACCAGCGCGATCGAGGTGATGCGCTGGACGATGAAATGATGCGTGCCGTCCTTCGCCGAGCCCAGCCCGCGGGCGCGCTTGAGCGGATTGCGCAAGCTGCCGCGATGGGGTTTTTCGTGCGTGCTCATGCGCCACCCCGCTGCATCATCGCCGCCACCCAGATCAACGCGGTGAGCGCGAGGCTACCGACCACCGCGATCCAGCCGTTCATCACGAACGATTCGATCCGGTAGGCCCATCCCGCGTCCTGCACCAGATGCTTGATGCCATTGATCAGATGGAACGCGAGCGCCCAACTCCATCCGAACAGGATCAGGAAGCCCAGTCCCGAGCGCGCGAAGCCGGTGAACTCGGCCCAGGCTTCGGGGCCGGCGGCCAGCGAGACCAGTCCGCAGACGATCAACAAGCTGCCCAGGGTGAGCACGACGCCGGTGGCGCGGTGCAGGATCGAGGTAACCATCTGGATCTGCCAGCGATACACCTGCAGGTGCGGTGACAGCGGCCTGGCACGGAGTCTTTCGGGGGGACGTTCGTGGCTGGCCATTCGCTGGCGATCTCGGCTGGGCGGGGTGACCGCGTGGCGGGGGTGAAGTCTTGAGTGGAGCGTGTGGAGTGGAGCGTCAGGACTGCGGCGTTCGCGTGAAAGCTTCACAGTGAAGCAATGATGTCAGAAGTCGATGCAACGGCCGTTCTTCTCCCAATCGCCGTAGCGGGTGGGATCCGGGCCATCGCGGCCACCGTATTCCCTGTCGGTCGTCGCGTCGCCAGCCGCAACATCAGCCGCGACACCTTCGCCGGCCGGCGTCGTAGCCGGCCCGTCGGGCGTTTCGGGGACGGGCGTGGCGGTGGTTTGGCCTATCATCACAGCCTTCAAGCTTAGTTCCCGCCCCCATGCATGACAACCCGCAGGTGGTTTCCACAAGTTTTTTCGCGTTGCCGCGTCATCGCATCGTCACCCTGTGCGGACCCGATGCCGCAGCCTTTGCGCAAGCCCAGTTCATCAACGACGTCAACGCCATCACGCCGGGACAGTGGCAGTGGAGTGGCTGGTTGACGCCCAAGGGACGGGTGATCGCACTGTTCGCAGTGCTCAAGCTTGACGACCACACCCTGTGGTTGCTGCTGCCCGATGCCGATCCGATGGCATTGACCGCTCAACTGCAGCGTTTCGTGTTTCGCAGCAAGCTGAAGATTGCGGCTGACGAGCAATTGCAGGTCGGCGTCCGGTTCGCTGCCCCCGATGGCGCGCGTGGCAACGAGGTATCGGTCAGCGAAGACGGCGCGGTCGAACTCGATATGGGTGGGGACGCTGGACCGCGTTGCCTGCGCATTGCTGCCGGCGATGTCGTTGATGAGCATGTCGGCAGCGATCTGGATTGGGCGGCATTCGACATCGAGCATGGCTTGCCGAGGCTGCCGGCATCGCAGATCGAGCAATGGACACCGCAACAGTTGTCGCTGGAGCGACTGCGCGGCTTCAGCGTCAGGAAAGGCTGTTATCCGGGCCAGGAAATCGTCGCGCGCACGCACTTTCTCGGCAAGGCCAAACGTGGGCTGGGCTTGCTGGAGGCGGAGGCGGCGCTTGTGGTCAGTGCGGACGTGCATGCAGGCGATAAAGCCATCGGCACCGTGGTAGCGGTTGCCAGTGTCGGTCAGCGACACCTTGGCCTGGCGGTCTTGCCGCTGGAGCGGGAATCGCCCGTATCGACTGCCGGCGGCATGCGGGTGCGCGAAGTGCCGCTCAAGGGCGGCTTGGCAAGATGATGCATGCGTTGAACTGGTAGGAGCGCCCCATGGGCGCGACCGGACACCCTCAGGAACTGGTGGAGAGCATCGCGGCCATGGGCCGCTCCTGCAAATAAGGCGTTTCGCCTGCGCAGCGGGTCAGCCGGCGGCCAGCCGATCCGCAGCAGCGACGATATCGTCCTCGCCCGGAATCACCAGCAACGCCGCGCCCGCCAGCGGGGTGTAGGTATCGACGCCGACCACGCGCTGGAACGGACGACCGCCATAGCCGCCTTCCGCAATCGCGGTGATCACGCCTTCGCCCACACCGGCGCTGCGACGGCCTTCGTCGACAACGATGATCCGTTGCGCATGGCGCGTCTGTTCCACGATATAGGCATCGTTGAGCGGCACCAGCCAGCGCAGGTCGACCACCCTCGCCTTCCAGCCGTGTTTCTGCTCGATCCGGCGCGCCGCGCGCAGGCTCATCGGTACACCATTGCCGTACGTCAGGATGACCAGTTCGTCGCCGCTGCCGCCATCATGCGGCAGATACACCCTGCCCTCGCCCAGCACCATCGCCTCGCCCGGCGCCGGATACCGGGTCAGCCACGCGCCATCGCCGGCCTCGTACAGATCCTTGGTCATGTACAGCGCGATCGGCTCCAGGAACACGCTCACCCGGCCATCGACTTTCGCCAGCGCGGTGAGTGTGCGCAGCATGGTCGCGGCATCGTCGCCACGCGAGGCGCACCCGACCACCAGGCCGGGGATATCGCGCAACGCGGTGATCGAGTTGTCGTTGTGGAAATGCCCGCCGAAACCGCGCTGATATCCGAGCCCGGCGATGCGCACCACCATCGGGTTGCGGTACTGGTCGTTGCTGAAGAACTGCAGGCTCGCCGCCTCGCCGCGCAGCTGGTCGCAGGCGTTGTGGAAGTAAGCCAGATATTGAATTTCGGGAATAGGCAGCAGGCCGACATTGGCGAAACCCTGCGCCATGCCGAGGATCATCGTCTCGTCGAGCAGCGTGTTGAACACCCGTCGCGACCCGAACGCTTTCTGCAATCCCCTGGTCACGGTGTAGACACCGCCTTTCTGTGCCACGTCCTCGCCGAACAGTATCGTCTCCGGGTATTTGGCGAAGATGTCGTGCAGCGCGTGGTTGATCTGGAACGCCAGATGCCGCGGCGGCTGGTTCTCGGGCAGTTTCGCCTCACTGCCGAACACGTCCAGGCGGCGCTCGAGGTAATCGCCACGTTCGGCTTCGGCTTTCACCGCCACCGGCGTGTACGGCGCCAGCGGCGCGATCACGTCCTCCATCCGTTCGAGCTTGGGCCGCTGGTCGGCGGCCTCAGCCGCAGCGAAACAACGCCTGCGGGTGTCTTCGTACAAAGCCAGCACGTCGCCCTTCGACATCAAGCCGGATTGCAGCGCGATCACCGCCGAGCGCAGCAACGGATCGGTCGCCTCCACCGCGCACAACTCCTCGATGGAGCGCCATTCGATCTCGAAATCGGTGCCGGCATGGCCCATCAGCCGCGTGGTCTTGAGATGCAGGAACGTCGGCCGGCGGGTGCGGCGGCAATGCTCGACCGCGCGCTGCACGTCGGCGTAGCCACTGGCCAGATCCAGCCCGTCGGCGGCGAAATAATCCAGCCCGTCCATGTGGCGGAAGCGGTTGCCGATCCAGCCGCCAGGCGTCTTCACCGAGATGCCGATGCCATTGTCCTCGCAGACGAACAGCACCGGCGCCGGCAGCTTCTGGTACGCCGTCCACGCGGCGGCGTTGAACGCGGTCTGCGCGGTGGCATGGTTGGCCGAGGCGTCGCCGAACGAGCAGATCGCGATGCTGTCGCCGGGGATCGGCAACGCATGGCCGATGCGGCGGCCGGCCTCGATCGCGATCGCGGTGCCCAGCGCCTTGGGCAGGTGCGAAGCTATCGTCGAGGTCTGCGGAAGCACCCACAACGGCTTGCTGCCCCAGACCTTGTGGCGGCCGCCGGAGATCGGGTCTTCCTTGCTGGCGGCGAAACTCAGCGCCGAGTCCATGACCGGATCCATCCCGGGTAATTTGCGGAATCGCTCGGCCATGAAGCCGCCACTGCGGTAATGCAGGAATGCCGGGTCGGTGTGGCGCGTGAGCCGCGCGACCATCGCATTGCCTTCGTGGCCGGAGCTGCCGATCGTGTAGAAAACCTTGTTCTGTACGCGCAGCACGCGCGCCATCAGGTCGAGGTGGCGGCTGATCAGCTGGGATTCGAACAGTTCGCGGAACGACTGCGCATCGAGCGCGCTGCCGAGCAGGATCGGCTCATCGCCGGCGGGCCTGGCATCGACCTCACCACTCCAGTCGCGCACGAATTCGCTGAAGTTGACGTCGCAGATTTCGGCGCGGTTGAGGCCGCGCATGCGGGCTGGGATGGGGCGGGCGGTCGTCGGCATGAGTAATCGATATGAAGAGGGCAGAGATCTGCAGGAGCAGCCCATGGCCGCGAGCTCCTGATCAGGGGGGCGCCGTGGCGATGTTCGCGATCATGCTCGTGGCCATGGGCCGCTCCTACAAAATTGGTTCCGGAGTTATCGCGAGTTTCCTGGCGACTTCAGCATCAGGCGCGGGCATTGCCACGAAGCCAGCCGTCCTGCTCACGCGTGTCAACCACTCGCGGATGCACGGGTACGCGGCCAAGTCGAAACCGCCATCGGCAGCGACATCGGTGTAGGCGAACAATGCGATGTCGGCAACCCCGTACTTGTCGCCGGTGAACCACCGCCGCGCAGACAGATGCCGCTCCATCACCACCAGTGCCTGGTGCCCTCGCTCATGCAGTTTCGGCAACTCGGTGCGCCGCGACGAGTCGAGCGCGGTCCATCCGCGGATGAAGCGCGCGACCGCGACGTACGGCTCGTGGCTGTACTGCTCGAAGAACATCCAGCTGAGCGCCTGCGCGCGCTGCCAGGAATCGTTCGGCAGATACGCCGAACCTTCAGCGAGATAACACAGAATCGCGTTCGATTCGGCCAGCACGCGGCCGTCCTCGAGTTCGAGGATCGGCACCTTTCCATTGGGATTCCTGGCGAGGAACTCCGGCTTACGAGTGGCGCCGTGGGCGCTGTCGATCTCGACCCAACGGCACTCGCGCCCCAACTGCTCCAGCAGCAGCCGGACCTTATGGCAATTGCCCGACAGTGACATGCCGTAGATGGTGATCACGATGACACCTCGGTACCACGTACGTCCCAATCCTCGCGAGTCTGTCCCCAGATGTCGACGGGATGATCCTCGAACGGAGGCGGCAACCGGCCCGACCCACGGTTGCTCGAACCCAGGCGCGCAGCCAAAACCTGCGAGGCGCGGTTGTCCGGGTCGATCGAGTGGATCACCTCGGTCCATCGCAGATGGTCGAACGCCCAGTCGATCGTCGCAATCGCCGCTTCCATCGCATAACCCTGACCCCAGGACGAGCGCTTGAACGACCAGCCGACCTCGGTTCCAGGCCAGCCTTCCGGCTGCCATGGCCCGGCCTGGCCAAGCCACTCACCGCTGGCCTTGTCGATCACCGAGAACATACCGAACCCCTGGATCGCCCACGCGCCCGGCTGTTGCAGGAACTTGCGCCAGGCCGCTGCGCGCGGCAGATGGCCGCCGATATAGCGGCAGGCTTCCTCGTCGGCCAGCAGCTCGGCATAGCCATCGAAATCCTTCGCCTGCGGCGGGCGCAGTAGCAGGCGGTGGGTTTCAAGCGTTGGGCCGAAGTTGACTGGCGGCATTGGCAACAGGCTCCGTAACAAACACGGAAGAAGGGAATTCAGAACGCGCTGATGCCCGTCAGCTCACGACCGACCACCAGCTGGTGGATCGTTTCGGTGCCTTCGTAGGTGATGACCGACTCGAGATTCAGCGCATGGCGGATCGCCGAATGTTCGGTGGTGATACCCGCGCCGCCGAGCAGGTCGCGGCAATCACGCGCGATGTCGATCGCCATGCGGCAGTTGTTCCACTTCGCCAGGCTGACCTGTGTCGGCGCCATCTTGCCGGCGTCCTTGAGCCGCCCGAGCTGCAGCGCGAGCAACTGCGCGGTGGTGATGCGTCGCGCCATGTCGGCCAGGCGCAGTTGCGCGGCCTGATTGGCAGCCACCGGGCGGTCGAACAGGATGCGTTCCTTGGAATAATTGAGCGCCTCGTCGAGACAGGCGATCGCCGCCCCGATCGGCCCCCAGGTGATGCCGTAACGGGCCTGCGTCAGGCAACCCAGCGGACCCTTGAGTCCCTTGACGTTGGGTAGCCGGTTGGCTTCCGGCACGCGCACGTTGTCGAAGAACAATGATGAGGTCACCGACGCACGCAGGCTCATCTTGTGCTTGATCTCCTGCGCCGCGAAACCGGCCATGCCCTTCTCGACGACGAAACCCTGGATGCCGTCGTCGGTCTGCGCCCAGACGATCGCGATGTCGGCCAGGTTGCCGTTGGTGATCCACATCTTGGAGCCGTTGATGACCCAGTCGCTGCCGTCCTGCCTGGCGTGGGTCTTCATGTTGGCCGGATCGGAGCCGCCATGCGGTTCGGTCAGACCGAAGCAGCCGATGGTCTCGCCGCGTGCCATCGACGGCAGCCAGCGTTGTTTCTGCTCCTCGCTGCCATAGGCGAAGATCGGATACATGCACAGGGAGCTTTGCACGCTGACGAAGCTGCGGATGCCGCTGTCGCCGCGTTCGAGCTCCTGGCAGATCAGTCCGTAGCTGACCGCGTTGAGGCCGTGGCCGCCGTACTGCTCCGGCAGGGTCGAGCCGAGCAGGCCGAGTTCGGCGATCTCGCCGATCAGTTCCTTCGGAAAGCGTCCCTGGTCGAACGCATCGCCGATGATCGGGAGCACGCGTTCGTCGGTGAACCGCGCCACCGTGTCCTGTACGGCGCGCTCTTCCTCGCTGAGCAGGGAGCGGACGTCGTAGAGGTCGTAGGGATACAGGGCCATGGCGCACTCGGTGGCGGAAAAAGTCCCGCATTGTAAGACGCGGGCGCAGGCGAAGGCACCTGGATAGCGGCCGCAATCGCTGGCAGCGGCCCTTCGAGGGCACAAAAAAAGGGGCCGGATGATCCGGCCCCGTGATCTTTTTCAGGTGCGATGCATTTTCAGGTGCGATGCATTTAGATGTGCGATGCGATCAACGTCGGGTGATATCGCTGGTCACCAGGGCGGTCCGGGTCACCACCTCGCCATTGACCACTGGCAGGCGCTGGCCCGGTCGCTCATCGAGGCGAACGACCTGCTCCTGGCCCTGGTAGCGATAGGTCACGTCGTATCCCACCACCTTGTCCTGGCTGCCCAGTGAGATCCTCTCGCCGGGCTTCTTGCCGGTACGCATGCTGCCGGTGGTGCCATCGGGATTGCGATAGGTCACGTTATACCCGACCACCCGGCTGGACTGCGAGGTGTCCGACACCGTACGGCACTGGCGGTCGACCCGCTCGACGACACGGCCACCGACGTGGTTGCGGTCGACCCGGTTACCCACGTAACCGCCACCGACTGCACCGGCCACGGTGGCCAGCTTGCGCCCGTTGCCGCCGCCTACCTGATTGCCGACCAGACCGCCGATCACGGCGCCGGCGACGGTGCCGCCAACATTACCATCGCGTTCCGGCAGCCGTTCCTGCACCACTACGTCATTGCACACCTGACGTGGACTGGAGACCGTGCTGGTCTCGCGTACCGGATCTGTTCCGATAACAGTGGCGTAGAGCGCCTGTTTTTCCTTGACGGGATCGACATCGAGCACGTCGGCGTACTGCATGCGGTTCTGCGTGCCATTCTGCATGCTGTTGATCGAACCGTCGGCGACCATGTCGCCCTCCAGGCTGGGCGCCAGACCCGCCCCTTTAAGGAGGCCCGGTGCCTGTGGATTTGTCTGTGGATTATTGCCACTGAAGCTCTGGTAGGCAGCCACTGCAACACCGCCGACCAACAACGATGCCAATGCCACGGCAAGCATATTCTTGTTCATCAGAGCCTCCTGATGCGGGTTTGCCCCGCGGTTTGTGTTGGCCCCATTGCAACACCCACAGGCTGAACGACTGCCGATTTCTTAACTTCAAACTGACGTATCTGTGAACTGCGTGCTTCTGCATGTTAGCGTCGGTAGCGTATTGAGAACCCGGATATCGACCCATGGCCAACCCGTTGCTGCTGCCCTTGCTGAACTGGGCGCGCAAGCTGCGCTACCCCACGTTGTTCAAGATCGTCGCGACCCTGTTCGCGATCACCATGGTCGTCCCGGACCCCATTCCCTTCATCGATGAGATCCTGCTCGGCCTCGGCACTCTGTTGCTCGCGAACTGGAAGGATCGCAAGGCTCCACCCACACCGCCTCCGGGCAATACCCGTCGAGTGCCGTGAACCTGGTCGACAGCCACTGTCATCTCGACGCGGTGGAGTTCGACCATGACCGCGCCGATGTGATCGCGCGCGCGCGCGCGGCCGGCGTTGATCGCCAGATCGTGCCGGCGGTGGATGCCGACGAGTGGCCCAGGCTCAAGCAGGTTTGCGCTGAATCGCATGGGTTGTTCCCCGCCTACGGCCTGCATCCCATGTTCCTGCCGGCGCATCGTCCGCAACATCTGGATGCCTTGCGCGAATGGATCGAACGCGAACGTCCTGTCGCGATCGGCGAATGCGGCCTGGACTATTACATCGACAGTCTCGACGCGGAGCAGCAGTCGCATTACTTCGAGCGGCAATTGCAGTTGGCAAGCGAGTTCGATTTGCCGGTGATCGTGCATGCGCGTCGCGCGGTCGATGCGGTGCTCGCGGCGATCCGCAGGGTCGGCGCCCTGCGCGGGGTCGTGCACAGCTTTTCCGGCAGCCAGCAGCAGGCCGAGCAACTGTGGGAACAGGGTTTCCTGCTCGGCCTGGGGGGGCCGGTGACTTACGAACGGGCCAAGCGACTTCGCAAGCTGGCGGCCACGATGCCGCTGGAGTGGCTGCTGCTGGAAACCGACGCTCCCGACCAGCCCGACATGCACACGCGCGGCGAACGCAATGAGCCGGCGCGGTTGACCTGCGTGCTTGAAACGATCGCGCGGTTGCGCGATGTGGCGCCGGCGCAGATTGCTGCCACTACGACGGCCAATGCCGAGCGACTGTTCGGCTTGCCTAAGTTTTAGGAGCGGGCCATGCCCGCGATGCCCTTCAGATCGTGGCGCAACTTCCAACGCTTCGCGTCCATGGGGCGCTCCTACAGAGGCGGCATGCGCTTCAGCAGCATCTCGAGTGCCTTGCCTACCGCGGCGAACGCGAACGCGCCGGTGATATGCGTCGCCGCGCCGAGCCCGGTGCCGCAATCCAGCTTGAGCGCCGCTTCCCCACCGACCTTGGGCCGCAGACCGCAGACGCTGCCATCGGCCTGCGGGTAGCGCACGTTCTCCAGCGAATAGATCGCCGGCACGCTGAAGTAGCGGCCCGGACTACTGGGAAAATTGAACTCGCTGCGCAGCTTCTTGCGGATCAGTGCCAGCATCGCATCGTGTTCGGTCCTGGACAGGTCGCGCACCCGCACCAGGGTCGGATCGGTGCGCCCGCCTGCCGAACCCACCACGATCAAAGGCAATTTGCGCCGCCGGCACCAGGCAATCAGTTCGACCTTGCTGCGAAAGCTGTCGCAGGCGTCGAGCACCAGGTCGAACTCCCTGTCGAGCAACTCCACCACGTTGCCCGCGGTCAGGAAACTGGGCACGGCCACCGCGTCGACATAAGGGTTGATCGCGCGGCAGCGCTCCGCCATCACGTCGACTTTCGCGCGGCCGTAGTGGCCTTGCAACGCCGGCAGTTGACGGTTGGTGTTGGACACGCACAGGTCGTCGGCGTCGATCAGGCTGAGGTGACCGATGCCGCTGCGTACCAGCGCCTCGACCGCCCAGGAGCCGACGCCGCCCATGCCGACGACGGCGATGCGGCAATCCGCGAAACACGCGAGTGCACCGTGTCCATAGAGCCGGTCGATGCCACCAAAGCGTTCCTGCCAACTCGAATCGTAAGCCGTGTTTGTCATGCCGCAAGTGTATGGGCGCCGATGCCGGAACCGTTGCCAGCACATGCTATCGTGCCGCCAACTTCAAGCGAGGCCAGGCCATGAGCGATCCGCATCCCGATACGAGCACCGATGCCACTCCTCCCAAAGGCAACGGTTCGCGGTTCCTGGCCCTGTTCCTGCTGGGCCTGGTCATCGGCGCATTCGCGGTCGCCTACCTGATGCGCATGTGGCTGGGCGGTCCGGATACCTACCCGCGCGCGCTCATGCAGGTAATGAACGCGCAGGCCGCGCAGCTCGGTGAAAACGCCACGCAGAATCGCTGCAACCCCACCGACACGCTGCCGCAACTGCAGACCATGCGGGCGCTCGCCAATCACCTCGAAACCGCATTCGTGGATTTGCGCGACGACCGGCGTTTCATCGGCCACGCCAGCAAGCTGCGTGCAAGCCTCGACGGCGCGCTGGCATCTCCACCGCTGAATTGCTCGGGATTGGCCGCCGTGCGCGAGGACATCAAGCTGGCCTGCGACGCCTGCCATCAGGATCTGCGCTAATCGAAAAGCGGCGGCCGGCCGCGAGGCCGCAGGAACGCATTGACGGTGTGAACATGGCATTGACCCAACCTCCGCGGGCCTGAACGGCATGCGATACCGCTGCCGACAGTTGAAGGCCCATTCACGGGTGCGCGAATACGTTGGCGTCACGTGGCGGGTTTCGCCACTCGCTCACTCACTGCAGGAGATCGGCATGAACACAATGAATCTTCGTCTGCTCGGCGTCGCTGCTGCATCCGCGCTGGCCCTTGCGGGCTGCGTGACCCCCGGTTACGGGACGGCAGGTTCCGGCTATGGCAGCTCTGGCTACAGCAATGCACCCGCCCGCTGTTTCGATTGCGGCGTCATTACCCGTATCGAACCCATCCAGACAGGTACCGCTCCGCGCGCCACCGGCGCAGTGTTGGGCGGATTGGTCGGCGCCGCCGCGGGCCGAGAGCTGGCCGATGACGAGAGCACCGGCCGCCGCAACACCGCCACCGTCGCCGGCGCCGCCGCGGGCGCCGTCGCTGGCAACGCAATACAGCAGGGCATTTCCACTCAGTACAATGTATATGTCCGAATGGACGATGGCCGCAGCAGCGTGGTCACGTTGAACAGCATGGGTAGCCTGCGGGTCGGCTCCCCCGTCCGCGTCAACAACGGGCGCCTGATGGCACGCTGATATCCCGTTAGTCGCAAGACAAAAATCGAAAGCCGGCCCGTTGATACGGGTCGGCTTTTTTCATGTGGGCCATGTTCTACCAACGCATGTTCTGCCAACATGCGCGACCGCTGGGCAAACAGGAATCACACGTGGATATGCAGAACCTGTACTACCTTCTGGCCGGCCTGCTGATCCTGGCCGGGATCGCCGGCACGATCCTGCCGGCGATGCCCGGTCTGCCGTTGGTCTTCGCGGGTATGTTGCTGGCGGCATGGGCCGGCGATTTCCAGCAGGTCGGTGTGGCGATGCTGGTGTTGCTGGCGGTATTGACGTTGTTGTCGCTGGCGGTCGACTTCGTGGCGACGATGATGGGTGCCAAACGGGTCGGCGCCAGCAGGTTGGCGCTGGTCGGGTCGGTGGTCGGCACGGTGGTCGGGCTGTTCTTCGGTTTGATCGGCCTGTTCGCGGGGCCGTTCGTGGGCGCCCTGATCGGCGAGCTGATCCATGGCCGCCGGGTCGGCCAGGCGACGAAAGTCGGTTTCGGCACCTGGGTGGGCATCCTCGTGGGTACCGTGCTGAAGATCGGACTGGCCTTCTCGATGCTGGGTTTGTTCGCGTTCGCGTGGCTGGTTTGAGCCCGTCCGCATGCACAGGCGAGAAGCGATCGACGGCGCAAGAGGTGTTCACACCGCTTGACGGGTGCATGTTCCAGAGTTCGAAGATGCAAAACAGGGGATCACCATGTTCAAACAATGGAGTCGCAGACGCATGATCTGGACGATTGTCATCACCGCTGTAGTCACGTTCCTGCTGGTGGTGCTGGCGATGAATTTCGCGACTTCCGAAAAGGACCTGGAACGCAAGATCGAACATCGTTACGGCATCTCGGACCCGCAGTTCCGGCGCGAGATGTCGGTGATGCTGGGGCCGTCCATCACCAGCGGCAACCGGGTCATCGCGCTGCAGAACGGCGCAGAGATCTTTCCGGCGATGCTGGAAGCCGTTCGCGCCGCGCAGGTATCGATCACCTTCGAGACCTACATCTACTGGTCGGGCGAAATCGGGCGCGAATTCTCCGATGCGCTTTCCGAGCGCGCCCGCGCCGGTATCCCGGTCAACGTCACCATCGACTGGGCCGGCAGCGTCAAGATGGACCAGGAACTCATGGACCGGATGGAAGATGCCGGTGTACGCGTTCACCGCTACCGCCCGCTGCACTGGTACAACCTGGGCCGCATGAACAACCGAACCCATCGCAAACTGCTGGTGGTGGACGGCAAGGTAGGGTTCACCGGCGGCGTCGGGATTGCCGACCTCTGGCAGGGCGATGCGCAGAATCCCGAACATTGGCGCGACGTGCACTTCAGGGTCGAAGGGCCGGTGGTCGCGCAGATGCAGGCGGCATTCAACGACAACTGGATCAAGACCACCGGCGAGGTGTTGAACGGTGAGGCGTATTTCCCACCACTGGAGCCGGTGGGCCAAATGGACGCGCATCTGTTCATCGCCTCCCCGGCCGGCGGCAGCGAAAGCATGCATCTGATGTACCTGATGGCACTGGCCGCCGCCGAACACACCATCGATCTGGCGGCGTCGTATTTCGTGCCCGACGATTTGTTGACCACCGCCATCGTGGCCGCGCGCCATCGCGGCGTACGCGTCCGCATCCTGCTGCCCGGCCCGCATATCGATTCGGCCACGGTCAAGATCGCGTCGAAGGGCGAATGGGGCGAGCTGCTGCAGGCAGGTGCGGAGGTCTACGTCTACCAGCCGACAATGCTGCATACCAAACTGCTGGTCATCGACAACGAGTTCGTCTCGGTGGGTTCGACCAATTTCGACATCCGCTCGATCAAGCTAAACGATGAGGCAAGCCTCAATATCTACAACCGCGAATTCGCGCAGAAGATGACCGAGATGTTCGAGGCGGACATCAAGCCCACCATTCAATACACCTATGCAATGTGGCAGGAGCGTCCGCTGAAGGAGAAGCTGTCCGAAAAAATTCTGCTGCCGATCAAGTCGCAGTTGTGACGCACCCTGCCCGTCCTCGCCCCGACTCCGGCACCTGTTGCAGGTCGCCACGGTGGCGGGCGGGAGTCGCAATCGCAGTGATGGCGGCCAGTCTGCTCGCAAGTGCGCCACTGGCCCGCACCGCTTCAGCCCAGACTGAACCCAGCGCGCCATCTCCGGCGCCCCCTTCAACTACTTCCGACACATCTTCGACGACAAGTCCTGCGAGTGCCGATGCGCCCCCGATAGCACCGGAGCCATTGCTGGTGGCACAGGAAATACGCCGGACGGTCGACGACGATGCGCGTATCGCTGCCCGGGCCACGGCACGTCTCAGGCGGCACGACAGTCTCGTCAATGTGCAGGTCGGCGTGAAATCCGGCGTGGTCACCCTGACGGGCACCGTGGCCAGCGAGAGCCAGAGCAGTCTGGCCACCGCCCTGATGGAAGCGATCGAAGGCATCGTGGAAGTACAAAACAGCGTGCAGGTCGAGGCCCCAGTACAGGCGCGTTTCCATGAGGCCCTGGATCTCTCCCAGATGCGTTTGTCGCGCATGTTGGGCGCCTTGCCCCTGCTTCTGGTGGCGGCCACCGTGGTGCTGCTGTTCTGGTGGCTGGGACGCTGGTTTTCCGGACGGCTGCACTGGCTGCGGCTCGGCAGCGACAATCCCTATTTTCACAGTGTTCTGCGGCGGATCGTTCAGTTCCTGATGTTCATGGTCGGGGTTCTGGTCGCGTTGGAACTGCTCAACGCCACTGCACTGGTGGGCGCCGTACTCGGATCGGCGGGCGTGATAGGACTCATGCTCGGCTTTGCATTCAGGGATCTGGCCGAAAACTATCTCGCAGGCATCCTGCTCAGCCTGCGTCGTCCGTTCGAACCGGGCGACCATCTGCTGGTGGATGGACACGAAGGACGGGTCATGTCCTTGAACTCACGTGCCACCGTGCTGATGACGCTCGATGGCAATTATCTGAGGCTGCCGAATTCGTTCGTGTTCAAGGCAGTAATGCTCAACTACACGCGCAACCCGCTACGGCGGTTGCAGGTCGTGTTCGGTATCGGCAATGACGAGGACCTGCTGCAGGCCCAGCGTTTGGGCATACAGACATTGCGCGGTATGCCGGCGATCGTCGACGACCCGCCGCCACAGGCACTGGTCGCATCGGTCGGCGACTCCTCGGTGACCATGCATTTCAATGCATGGATGGATCAACGCCAGACCGATTACATGAAGGTCAACAGCGAGGCGATCCGGTTATTGAAGAAATCGCTCGAGGAAGCCGGCATGGACTTGCCCGAGCCCATTTACCGGGTACAGCTGAGTGGGCGCGATGGGTTGGGCGGGATCTCGTTACCGGGTGCTGAAAAATCCAGGTTGCCCGCCGCGAGATCGAGCGGCACCAGTGCAACGCGCGGCAGCTCCGATGACGCCCAGCAGGATGTCTCGGTGGATGACTCGCTCGACCAGCAGATCGCGCTGGAACGCGAAACAACGCAGACCGAAGATTTGCTGCGACATCCGGCACCGAAGGAATAGTCATTGGCCGAGCCTGCGCCTGGCCGCAGGATTCATGCAGACTCGACGACCACCGGGATCCTGCCGAGCCTCCCCGCAATCCTCGCCTGCCACTCGCGCGGCCCGGTCTCGTGCACCGATTCGCCGGCGCTGTCGACCGCCACGGTCACCGGCATGTCCTGCACCGTGAACTCGTAGATCGCCTCCATGCCCAGGTCGGCGAAACCGACCACGCGCGAGGCCTTGATCGCCTTCGACACCAGGTACGCGGCGCCACCGACCGCCATCAGGTACACCGACTTGTGCTTGCGGATCGCGTCGATCGCCACCGGCCCGCGCTCGGCCTTGCCGACCATGCCGAGCAACCCCGTCTGCGCGAGCACCTGCTCGGTGAACTTGTCCATGCGCGTGGCCGTGGTTGGGCCCGCCGGGCCGACAACCTCGTCGCGCACGGGATCGACAGGGCCGACGTAGTAGATGAAGCGGCCGCGGAAATCGACCGGCAGCGGCTCGCCGCCATCAAGCATCCCGACCATGCGCTTGTGCGCGGCGTCGCGGCCGGTCAGCAGCCTGCCGTTGAGCAGCAGCACTTCACCGGGTTTCCAGCTGGCGACATCTTCCGGCGTCACGGTGTCCAGATCGATGCGGCGACCTTTGGAGCTGTCGTAGGTGATCTGCGGCCAGTCGGCCAGCGATGGCGGGTCGAGCGTGACCGGCCCGCTGCCGTCGAGCACGAAATGCGCGTGGCGCGTCGCCGCGCAATTCGGGATCAGCGCGACCGGCAGGTTGGCGGCGTGGGTCGGATAATCCTTGACCTTGATGTCCAGCACCGTGGTCAGACCGCCCAGCCCCTGCGCGCCGATGCCAAGTGCGTTGACCGCATCAAACAACTCCAGCCGCAGTTCCTCGGCGCGATTGCCCGCCCCGCGTGCCTGCAGCTCGGTGATGTCGATCGGTTCCATCAGCGCCTCTTTTGCCAGCAGCATCGCCTTCTCGGCGGTGCCGCCTATGCCGATACCCAGCATGCCCGGCGGGCACCAGCCGGCACCCATCGTCGGCACGGTCTTGAGCACCCAGTCGACGATCGAGTCGGAGGGATTGAGCATCGCGAACTTCGACTTCGCTTCCGAACCGCCGCCCTTCGCGGCCACGATCACGTCCACTGTGTTGCCGGGTACGACCTTCATGTTGACCACGCCCGGCGTGTTGTCACCGGTGTTGACCCGCTTGCCGGCCGGGTCGGCCAGCACCGAGGCACGCAGCTTGTTGTCGGGGTTGTTGTATGCGCGGCGCACGCCTTCGTGGACCATCTCCTCCACGCCCATCGTGGCGTCGTCCCAGCGCACGTTCATGCCGATGGCGAGAAACACGGTGACGATGCCGGTGTCCTGGCAGATCGGCCGGTGGCCCTCCGCGCACAGGCGCGAGTTGATCAGGATCTGCGCGATCGCGTCCTTCGCGGCCGTGC
>JALZKJ010000041.1 GCA_030859305.1 Pseudomonadota bacterium
CGAGGTAGTCGAGCGATTCCATCAGCCGCGCACTCACCTCGCGCTGCAGCGCAGCGGCGTCATCGTAGTGGTGCGCGGCGCGCGCGAAGGCGCGGCGGACCTGGCGATGGTCGAAGATGTCGGTCATGGGGACGCGGGGAATCGGGAATCGAGAATCGGGAAGATGGTGACAGTGCGATATCGATGCATCGCGTTTCTGGCGGTGGAAGACGATGTGACAGCAGTTTGATTCATGCGCATCGCACCGCATCGAGTGCACCCATGAACCCGTCGATCTCTCGCGCCACCTCAACAGCCGCGCCCAGGAACGGCGCATGCCCGGCATCGGCGATCACCACGCTGCGTGCATCCGGCGTCAGCGCGGCGGCGGCGGGCATCGCGCCGGCCGGCACCAGGCGGTCGCGGCGGCCGGAAAGCCACAGGCTCGGTACCCGCAATCGCGGCAATTCGTCGCGCAGGTCGAGCGTGTCGAGCAGCACCAGTCCTTCCTGCAGGGCGCGCTCGGCCGGCTCGCCGCGTGCGAACGCCTGCGCCCGCAGGCTGCGCAGTTCATCCTGCGCGCTGCTGGAACCCAGCGCTTCCAGCGCCAGGAATCCCTCCAGCGTCGCGCGGAGATCACGTTCGAGCGCGGCGCCGAAATCGCGGAAAAGGTGCGCGCCGACGCCGTGTGGCCAGCGCGCATCACCTTCGCCGTCGCCGGCGACGAACCGTGGCGACGACGCGACCATGATCAGGCCGCGCACGCGCTGCGGATGATCGAGCGCGGCGCGCAAGGCGAACTGGCCGCCGAGCGACCAGCCCAGCCACACCGCATCGGGCACGCGCGCGACCAGTTCGGTGGCCAGCGCGACCGGATCGAGCGGGGTGGCATCCTCGCGCGCATGGCCGTGGCCGGGCAGGTCGACCAGATGCATGGCGTAGCGGTCCCGCAGGCGCTCCACCAGCGGCGCGAACAAACCGCTGTGCATCGCCCAGCCGTGGATCAGTGCGAGCGGTGGCCGCTGGCTCGACCGGCTGCTGCCGAGGGTTTCAATGTACATGCGCGATCAACATGCGGCCGCCTCAGCGCGGGGACACATGCGTGGAGTCAAATGCAAGGGACAAGGCGGCGATGCGCGCTTCAGCTTCGGCGCGATCGCGCGCGCTGGCCAGCGCATCGACCAGGCCGTCGACCTCGGCGACGGTGTGCAGCGCCGACAGCGTGACGCGCAGGCGCGCGCGGCCTTCAGGCACGGTCGGCGGGCGGATCGCCGCGACCCAGTAGCCCTTGTTTTCCAGTGCCCCGCCCATCGACAACGCGCGCGTATCACTGCCGCACAGCACCGGCTGGATCGGCGTATCCGACGGCAGCAGCACCAGGCCCTGGCGATGGGCGCGGTCGCGAAAACGCCGGCCGAGTTCGACCAGCTTCTCGCGCCGCCAGTGTTCGCTGCGTGCGAGCTTGACCGCGGCCAGCGACGCCGCGGCCTGCGCCGGCGGCAATGCAGTGGTGTAGATGTAGGGCCGCGCGGTTTGGAGCAGGTGCTCGATCAGGTCGGCATCGCCGACCACCGCTGCGCCGTAACCGCCGAGCGCCTTGCCGAGCGTGGCCAGTTGCAACGGCGCTGCTTCGGGGGTGAGTTTCGCCGCCGCCACGCTGCCGCGCCCGTCCGGACCCAGCACGCCGACGCCGTGCGCGTCGTCGACATACAACAGTGCCTTCTGCACGCGTGAGACCAGCGCCAGTTCGCGCAGCGGCGCGACATCGCCGTCCATCGAGAACACGCCGTCGGTTGCCAGCATCGCCACGCCCTCGGGCAGGCTGCGCAGTTGCCGGATCGCGCCTTCGGGATCGAGATGCGGGTAGCGCCTGAGCCGGCAGTTGGCCAGGCGTGCGGCGTCGATCAGGCTGGCGTGGTTGAGCCGGTCCTGCACGCAGACGTCCTCGTCGCCGAGCAGGCTCTGCATCACCGCGAGGTTGGCCAGGAAACCGCTGCCGAACAGCAACGCGCGCGGCGCCTGCAGCCAGTCGGCGAGTTCGCGCTCGAGTGCATCGTGGATCGCGTGGTGGCCGCAGACCAGGTGCGAACCGAGGCCGCCGGCGCCCTCGCGCGAGGCGGTGTCCTGCAGCGCGCCGACCACCGCGAAATGCTGCGACAGGCCGAGGTAGTCGTTACTGCAGAAATTCAACAGCACGCGGCCATCGACCGTGCAGCGCGCGCCGTCGCGGTGGGTGACCGTGCGGCGCACCCGGGTGCGCGAGGTAGCGGCACGTTCGGCGCGCGCCGCCGCGATGCGTTCTCGCCATGGCGCGCGGGCCATGCTCAGACCGCGCAGGATTGTTTCTTGTCGCGTCCTTCGACGGCATGCGGTTCCACCGCACGCCCTTCCGCACGTTCGTCCAGCGCACGTTCTTCCAGCTCACGTTCTTCCAGAATCGCGGCGTGCACGGTGTCCAGGCGGCGGTTGTCAGCAGCGTCCACGACCTGCATCGGTCGCAAGCCGAGCCGCGCGAACAGAGCGAGGTCGCGCTCGGTATCTGGGTTGCTGGTGGTCAGCAGCTTTTCGCCGAAGAAGATCGAATTGGCACCGGCGAGGAAACACAGCGCCTGCAGTTCGTCGATCATGCTTTCGCGGCCGGCCGACAGCCGCACCATCGAACGCGGCATCAGCAGTCGTGCCACGGCAATGGTGCGCACGTACTCGAACGGGTCCAGTTCGGCGGTGCCGGCCAGCGGCGTTCCCTCGACCTGCACCAGCCGGTTGATCGGCACCGAATCCGGATGCGCCGGCAGGTTGGCCAGGGTCTGCAGCAGACCGGCGCGTTGTTCGCGCGACTCGCCCATGCCGACGATGCCGCCGCTGCAGGTCTTCATGCCGACATCGCGCACGTGCTCAAGCGTGTCCAGCCGATCCTGGAATTCGCGGGTGTGGATGATCTGGTTGTAGAACTCCGGCGCGGTGTCGAGGTTGTGGTTGTAGTAGTCCAGGCCGGCGGCCTTGAGCGCTTCGGCCTGCTCGCCCGACAGCATGCCGAGGGTGGCGCAGGTCTCGAGTCCGAGCGCCTTCACTTGCATGATCATCCGGGCGACTTTCGGGATGTCGCGGTCCTTCGGCGAACGCCACGCCGCACCCATGCAGAAGCGCGAGGCGCCGGCGGCCTTGGCCTGCCTGGCCTTCTCCAGCACCGCTTCGGTCGACATCAGTTTCGAAGCCTCCACGCCGGTGTGGTAACGCTGCGCCTGCGGGCAGTAGCTGCAGTCCTCCGGGCAGCCGCCGGTCTTGACCGAGAGCAGGGTGCTGACCTGGACTTCGGCCGGATCGAAATGCTCGCGGTGGACACTGGCGGCGCGGTGCAACAGTTCCGGGAATGGCAGGTCGAACAGGGCCCGCACTTCGGCGCGCGACCAGTCGTGGCGCAGTGGCGCTTGCGTTGCTGCGGTCGTGGCCGGGCTGGCGGCGGCAAGGGTTTGGCTGACGACGGGCATGGGGATTTTCCGACGGACACGGGCGGGTACGGCCGGCAGTCTGGAAAGCATGCCCGGCACTGTCAACCTGATGGCCTTCCCCGCGGTTGACGGCGTATCGGCAGTCGGTGCGCACGCCTATGGTCGCTGGGCATGGCTGGCGCGGCGGATCTGGCCCGCGCGCTGCCTTTTGTGCGGCCAGGGCGGGCATGCTGGACGCGACCTGTGCCACGCCTGCAGCGCGCAACTGCCTTGGAATCACTGGGCCTGCTTGCGTTGCGCGTTGCCGCTGCCGGCGGTGCCGGGTGACGAAACCATCGCCACGCCCGCACCGCAGACCTGCGGCCGCTGCCTGCGCCGCCCGCCGCCGCAGACGGCGTGCCAGGCGGCGTTCGTCTACGGGTTTCCGCTCGACCGGTTGTTGCCCAGGCTGAAGTTCCATCGCGACCTGGCGGCGGCGCGCTTGTTGGCCGGCCTGATGGCGCAGGCGTATGTCCAGGCCGAGCGACCCGATGCGGTGCTGGGATTGCCGCTGCACCCGGCCCGGCTGCGCAGGCGCGGTTATGACCAGGCACTCGAACTGGCGCGGCCGCTGGCGCGCGAACTCGGGCTGCCGTTGCTGACCGGCGTTTTGCTGCGTCAGCGCGACACCGCCCCGCAATCGCGTCTTGATGCCGCCCAGCGCCGGCGCAACCTGCGCGATGCGTTCACGGTTCGGCCGGGCGCCGTATTGCCGGCGCATGTCGCGCTGGTCGATGACGTGATGACCACCGGCGCGACCGTGCATGCAGCGGTCAAGGCGCTGCGCCGCGCCGGCGTGGCACGGGTCGATGCCTGGGTCTGCGCGCGGGTGCCGTAGCGGGCAGATACCGATCAGCGCAGCGCGTAGTCCAGCGCCAGCCCCGCGAACACCGCAGCCCCGACCCAGTGGTTGTGCAGGAACGCCCGGAACAGGTGCGCCCGATCGCGACCTCGCGCGATCCAGAACTCCCACCCCACCAGCGCCAGCGCAACCGCCAGCCCGGCCCAGTAATACACCCCCAGCCCGGCGCGCCCGCCGACCAGCCACAGCGCCACGAAGAACACCCCGTACAGCACCCCCTGCGCCACCAGGTCGAGGTCGCCGAACAGGATCGCGGTCGACTTGCTGCCCATGCGCAGGTCGTCGTCGCGATCGACCATCGCATACCATGTGTCGTACGCGGTCGCCCAGACGATGTTGGCGACGTACAGCAGCCACGCCAGCGCCGGCACTTCGCCGCGGATCGCCGCGAACGCCATCGGGATGCCCCAGCCGAACGCCAGCCCGAGGTAGACCTGCGGGAAATAGGTGTAGCGCTTGAGGTAGGGATAACTCGCTGCCAGCGCGATGCCGACAATGCTCAGGTACACCGTGAGCCGGTTGAGCGTGAGCACCAGCGCGAACGCGGCCAGCATCAATACCGCGAACACCAGCAACGCCTCGCGCCCGCGCACCGCGCCGGTAGCCAGCGGCCGATCCCGGGTGCGCTCGACATGCGGGTCAAGCCAGCGGTCGGCGTAGTCGTTGATCACACAGCCGGCCGAACGGGTCAACCACACCCCGGCGCTGAACACGAACCAGGTCCACAGCGGCGGCACGCCCTCGGCCGCCAGCCACAGCCCCCACCATGTCGGCCACAGCAGCAGCAGCCAGCCGATCGGGCGGTCGCCACGGATCAGCTGCCAGTACAGCGCGAGCCTGGTTTTCCATGGGGGCAGGAGCGGGGGATCGAAGCGTTCGTAGCTCATGATGCAGATCCAATGCCCGTGCCAGGCGAGACGAGACTAGACGATTGTCCGCGATCCAGGTCCACGCCCCCCTCGAGCGGATCGAACTCGCTGGCTCAAGTTCCTGCCGGCTTGGCCTATGATTACTGCATGCAAAATGCGACCAGTGAAGTGCGCACGAGCGTAAAGGGGCTTGACCTCGGCATGTTCGTCTGCCGCTTGGACCGACCGTGGCTGGAAGCCGACTTCCCGCTCGAAGGCCTGCTGATCAAGACCGTCGCCGAGGTGCAGAAGCTGCAGAGCGTATGCGCGCACGTGTACCTCGACACCACTCGCGGCGCATCGCCAGAGCTTCGTTACATGATATTCGACCCGCCCTCGCTGGTGCAGGAGGCCCGGGCCCGCGAGGAGATCGAGGCGCTGCGCACCACCCAGTGGGCGATCGAGCGCGCGTTCGCCGACGAACTTCCCCAGGCAGATGCGGCGCATGCCCTCCTGGGACAGAACATCCGTGAATTGATGGGCGACCTGGCGGCCAAGCGCTCGGTCGACCTGCCGAGGCTGCAGTACGGCGTGGAGGCGATGGTGGCCTCCATATTGCGCAACCCGTCGGCTTTCACGTGGCTCAGCGAAATGAAACGCCTGGACGACTACTCCTATCACCACGCAATGGGTTGTGCGATCTGGGCGGCCAGCTTCGGGCGCTTCCTCGGCCTGGAAAAAGCCGAGCTGAATACCCTGGCCTTGGGCGGCTTGCTGTTCGACATCGGAAAGCTACAGCTCCCGCATGAAATGCTGATTGCCGCAAGACCACTCACGGGCGACGAGCACGAATCCATGAAGCTCCACGTGGAATTCGGGCTGTCCATGCTGACGAAGATTCCCAACTTGTCGCCGGGCATCATCGAGATGGTTGCAACCCACCACGAGCGGCACGACGGCAGTGGGTATCCCCGTGGCTTGCGGGGCACGGAGATTCCGATCTTCGGCCGCATCATGGGTTTGGTCGACAGCTACGATGCGATGACGTCAAGTCGGCCCTACGCCTCCACCCGCTCACCCCACGGCGCCGTGAAAGAGCTGTATGAGAGTCGCGGCAGCCTCTTCCAGGCCGAACTGGTGGAGCAGTTCATACAGGCCTGTGGCATCTATCCCACCGGGTCGCTGGTGGAGCTGTCCAGCGGGGAGGTCGGCGTGGTGACGGAGGTCCACAGCCTCAAGCGTTTGCGCCCGAGAGTCATGTTGCTGCTCGGTGCCGACAAGGCGCCGCTGCAGAGCTTCCAGGAGATCGACCTCAGCCAGGTTGGCGAGGAAACACCCAATGGCGACAGCCCGCTCGCGGTGAAGTGCAGCTTGCCTTCCGGCGCCTATGGGATCCGTGCCAGCGAGCTTTTCCTGGACTGAGCCGATGAACCCGACCGAGGACCTGCTGACAGGATTGCGAAACCGCCACAGCTTCATGCCGCTGCTTCGCCAGCACGTGGGGCTCGCCAACGACCGCAAGTCCAGCTTGGGTCTGGTGGTGGTGGACATCAATGGCTTTTCCCGTCTCAACGCCACGCACGGCTTCGACATCGGCGACGGCATCCTCAAGGAGCTGGCGCTGCGGCTCACCCACGTGGCCCGGGCGCAGGATTACGTCGCACGGATTGGCGACAACCGTTTTGCCTTGATCCTCACCCGGGTCATGGACAAGGGTCACGTCGACCTGGCGATCCGCAAGTTGTTCAGGTTGCTTGACCTCCCGTTCGAAGTCGCGGGCTTGCGTATCAAGGTGGCAGCGACCGTAGGCGCAGCGCTCTGCCCGATGCACGCATCGCAGGCAGACTATCTGCTGCGCCTGGCCGAACGGGCACTGGAAGCGGCGTGCGCGAGCGCGCAGCAATACATGCTTGCGCCTGACATTGGCGTCGATGTAGGAATATCCGAGCATTGGGACTTGGAGGTGGAGCTGCGCGATGCCGTGGAGCGCGGCCAGATGAGCTTGTACTACCAGCCCAAGGTTCGGGTGGCGGACCGCGGTCTGGTTGGTGCCGAGGCGCTGATGCGCTGGCAACATCGCACCCGCGGGGCGGTATCGCCCGAGCTGTTCATCCCGGTGGCCGAACAGACCGGGCAGATCTGCTCCATCACCGCCTGGGCGCTCAACATGGCGCTGCGCCACGCCGGGCAATGGGGCGGCGGTTCGCTCTCGGTGGCGGTCAACGTCCCGCCGGAGATGATCGCCCGCCACGACCTGCCCGACCTGGTCGAGAACTCTCTGCAACTTTGGGGAAGCAGCGACACCCAGCTGGTGCTGGAAATCACCGAGCGCTCGCTGGTCGCCGACCACCGGCACAGCTTCGCGGTGCTTTCGCGCATCCGCGACTTGGGGGTGCGGATTTCAATCGATGATTTCGGCACGGGATATTCCTGCCTGGCCTACTTCAAGGACATCCCGGCCGACGAACTGAAGATCGACCGATCCTTCGTACGCGGGCTGCTGGACGATGCGGCCAGCCTGGACATCACCACCTTGATCATTGATCTGGCCCATCGTTTCGGCCTGTCGGTGGTCGGCGAGGGCGTGGAGGACGAAGCCACGTTCCAGGTGCTCTCGCGCCTGGGCTGCGACATGGTCCAGGGCTATCTTTTCAGCCCAGCCCTTAGCCCGGATGCCTTCCTACGCCACGCCGCCGATGCCGCGGCCCTCGCTGGATCGGCAGCGCCTGCCGACGCTGGAGCGTTGCTACCTTCCGCTATACTGGCCGCGGGCGCCCGTAGCTCAGCCGGATAGAGTAGTGGCTTCCGAAGCCATTGGTCGGGGGTTCGAATCCCTCCGGGCGCGCCACCTGAAGTGCTTCGGCACGGAGGCGCTTTATACTGGCGCGCGGCCGCAAGAGGTTTTTGCGGCTTTTCGTTGATGGCTTCGCGCGTCGCCGGCAGGCGCGTTCAATAGGTGGATCGTGCGCAATTACGACCTCGAATTCCTCAAGAAATTCTCGATGGTGCTGGGCCTCCTGGTGCTGGTCACCCTGGCCCTGATCATTGGCGCGATCTACCTGCATGGCACGCTGCCGCGGGAAGTCGATCCGCGCGCCGCGCAGCGCACCGAGCTGCGCATCGCGCCGATCGGCGCGGTGTACGCGGGCGCCACCGGCGCCGCCAACCAGGCGGCCGCCACTGCCGCAGCGGCCGCAGCCGCGGCGTCGCAGGTCGCCTATGGCGGCACGCTCGACGGTTCGGTGATCTACAACAACCTCTGCGCGGGCTGCCATACCTCAGGTGCGGGCGGCGCACCGACGCTGGTACGGACGCAGTGGTCGGCGCGCATCGCCCAGGGCGAAGCGACCCTGAATCGCCACGCGATCGAAGGTTACGTGGGCGATGTCGGCGTGATGCCTGCCAAAGGCGGCAACCCGGCGCTGACCGACGAGCAGGTGATCGCCTCGGTCGACTGGATGCTCGACAACCTGCAGTAACGGGACCGCCAGCGCGCCCGCCAACGCCGCCTGCGGGCGGCGTTGGCGTGTCCGGGCGCCGCGCAGGCAGGCTGCAGCCCTGCACGTGATGGATCTGCACGTCATGGGCCTGCACGTCATGGGCCTGCACGTGATGGGCCTGCACGTGATGGGCCTGCATGCGAGGGTAATCCCCGATAATGATCGCCACGCCCACCTCCGAGTCGACGATGCGTCCATCGCCCTGGCTTTTGCTGCTGGTCTTCCTGCTCACCGCCTGCGGCGATCCCGCCGCCGGGACCGCCACCCGCCCGCTCGGGGTGATCGCGATCGGCGAGGTGCAGGGCGATGCCGCCCGCAGTCCGCTGCTGGGGCAGACGGTGACGGTCGAGGGCATGGTCACGGCTGACTTCCGTGGCGATTCGGGTTTGGGGGGAGTGTTCCTGCAGGATGACGGTGACGGCAATCCGCTGACCTCCGACGCACTGTTCGTGCCCGCCGCGGCGGATGTCGTGGTGGACCAGACCGCGCTGCGGCGCGGCCAGCAGGTGCGGGTGCACGGCCGCGTGGTCGAACTCGACACGGGCCGCGGCGCGATGCTCACCGCGCTGGAACCGCTGCGGGTCGAGCCGCTTGGCGCCGGCACGCTGACGCCGACCGTGCTGCACACGCCGCCAGCCGATTGGGAGCGCCTGGAAGGCATGTGGCTGCGCATCGACGCGCCGCTGACCGTGGCCCGCACCGATGCGATCGAGCGTCATGGCGAGGTGCTGGTCAGTTTCGACGGCCGCCTCTGGCAACCCGGCGAGCGCGCCGCCCCCGGCAGCGACGCCGCCCGCGCGGTCGCCGCCGACAACGCGCGCCGGCGGCTGCTGCTCGACGACGCCCGCAGCGGTGACGACCGGCCGCTGGCCGAAGTCTGGCCCGTGTCGATCCTGCAGCTGCGCAGCGGCAGCCGGCTCGGCGCGGTCGAGGGCATCCTCGACGAGCGCCACGGAAGCCATCGCCTGCAGCTGACCGCATCGCCGCAGTTGCACGCGCAGCCGCGCCCGCCTGTCCCCAGCGTCGCCGGCGACCTGCGTGTTGCCGCGTTCAACCTGGAGAACCTGTTCAACGGCGATGGCCGCGGCGGCGGCTTCCCGACCGAGCGCGGTGCGCGTAGTGCCGACGAGCTCGCCCTGCAGCTGGCCAAGCTTGTGGCGACGATCCGCGCCCTCGACCCCGACATCGCCGCGCTGATGGAACTGGAGAACGACGGCTACGGCCCGCAGTCCAGCATCGCCGGACTGGTCGCCGCGTTGAACGCGGCACCAGGCGAGGCCGAAGATGGCGCCCGCATCTGGCGGTTCGTCGATGCCGGCCGCGGCCCGGGTGTTGATGCGATCCGGGTCGGGCTGATCTACCGTGGCGACCGCGTGCGCCCCCGCGGCAAGCCGGCGGTGCTGGAAGGCGGCCCGTTCGGGAACCGCAGCCGGGTGCCGCTGGCGCAGGCCTTTGTGCCGATTGAAAAAGGTCGCGACACCGGCCCGGCGCTGGTGGTCGTTGCCAACCACTTCAAGTCCAAGGGCTGCAACGAGGCCGAAGGCGCCGACCGCGATCAAGGCGACGGCGCCGCCTGCTGGAATGCCGTGCGCACCGATTCGGCGCGCCGCCTGGACGCCTGGCTGGCGACCGATCCGACACGTGCCGGCAGCGGTCTGTCCGTGATCCTCGGCGATCTGAATGCTTACACGCACGAGGATCCGATCCAGACACTGCTGCGGGCCGGCTGGCGTGATGCTTTTGCCGTGGCCGGGATCGAGGCGCCCTACAGCTACAACCACGATGGCGAACTCGGCCGGCTTGACCACGCCCTGCTGAGCCCGGTGCTGGCGCGACGCCTGCGCGGCGCGGCGCTGTGGCACAGCAACGCAGACGAACCGCGCAGCGTCGGTTATCGCCAGTCCGCCGCCGCCGCCGCCACGCCGTGGCGCAGCTCCGATCACGATCCGCTGCTGCTGGGGTTTTCGCTGCGCGGTGACCAGGCCGACGGGCGTTGACTAGCCAACCGCATATCTCCCCCCGCGCTGTTTTTCCAAGAGGGAAGCCATCGGCTGCAGCGGCGGAGCGATGCGGGCGAGGGGCCCATGCTGATGCCCCGACCTTTGGCGAAACAGGCAGGGACCAAGCCGTTAATGCGTCTTGTTCCTGACTCCGGGAACGCCAAGCCACGACCATTGCCTGCACGGTGCCTTAACAGCGCCCCGTATGATGGCCGCATGACCAGCCCCGCGTTTCCCGCCGCCGATTCGACCCCCGTGACCGTGGCCGGCCCGGTCGGTGCGCTCGAACTCATCGTCGAGGCACCCGACGCCGCAGCGCGGCCGCTGGTGGCGATCGTCTGCCACCCCCTGCCGACCGAGGGCGGCACCATGCACAACAAGGTGGTGACGATCGCCGCGCGCGCACTGCGCGAATCCGGCGCGGCCACGGTGCGCTTCAACTTCCGAGGCATCGGCATGTCCGAGGGCACGTTCGACGACGGCGACGGCGAAGCCGACGACCTGCGTGCGGTCGCCGCCTGGGTGCGCCAGCAGCGCCCCGACGCGCAGTTGTGGCTTGCCGGGTTCAGTTTCGGCGCCTACGTGACGCTCAAGGTCGCCGCCGAGCTCGACCCCGGCATGCTGATCTCGATCGCGCCGCCGGCGGGGCGCAGCTGGGACTTCGCCGCGATCGAGCCGCCCGGTTGCCCGTGGCTGGTGATCCAGGGCGAAGCCGACGAGATCGTCGACCCGGCCGCGGTCTACGCCTGGCTCGACGGCCTCAAGCAACTGCGGCAGCCCCCGGAACTGGTGAAGATGCCCGACACCAGCCACTTCTTCCATCGCCGGCTGATGGATCTGCGCGGCGCGATCAAGAATGGCGTCAAGCCGTTCCTGCCGCGTGTGGAAACTCTGTCGAGAGCAGCGACGTCGAAAGCCGCGCCGTCGGGAACCGCAGCGCCACATGACTGATACGCGCATGGGCGTGCCGCCGTCGGCGCGTTACGCCGAAGGCGCGCGCCGCGGCGACTGGAACGACGATCCCGCGCAACACCCGGCCCTGCATGAGCTCGATCGTCTGCACGCGGCGTTGCTGGATCCGCCGAAGCGCGGGTTGCTGGACAGTCTGCGCGGCAAGCCGGCCGCAGCGCCACGCGGGTTGTACCTGTGGGGCGGGGTCGGCCGCGGCAAGACGTTCCTGATCGATATGTTCTTCGACGGGCTGGCCATCGATGGGCTGCCGATCGCGGAAAAACGTCGAATCCACTTCCACCGTTTCATGCGCGAGGTGCATGCGCAGCTGCGCGCCCACGCCGGACAGAGCGACCCACTGGCGGGGATCGCGCGCGACTGGCGCCAGCAACTGCGCGTGCTGGTGCTGGATGAATTCTTCGTCAGCGACATCGGCGACGCGATGCTGCTCGGGCGGTTGCTGGAGCGGTTGTTCGCCGAAGGCGTGACCCTGGTCACCAGTTCCAACACCCCACCGAAAAACCTCTACCAGCACGGACTGCAACGCGAGCGTTTCCTGCCGGCGATCGCGCTGATCGAAACCCACTGCCAGGTGCTGCAGCTCGACAGCGACATCGACTACCGCCTGCGCGCCCTCACGCGCTCGCCGGTGTACCGCGCGCCGCTCGATGCCGGCAGCGATGGCTGGCTGCAGTCGCGTTGGGACGAACTCACCAGCGGAGCGCCGCACGAGGACGGCCCGCTGCAGATCGAAGGCCGCGCCATCCCGGTGCGCGCGCTCGCCGAAGGCCATGCCTGGTTCGACTTCGCCACGCTGTGCGAAGGCCCGCGCGCGGCAAGCGACTACATCGAGATCGCCACCGAACACCACACCGTGCTACTCGGCGGCATCCCGCGTTTTGACGACCACAACGACGATGCCGCGCGCCGCTTCGTCACCGCGATCGACGAGTTCCACGACCGCCACGTCAACCTGGTGTGCACCGCCGCCGCGCCGCCGCCGGAACTTTACGGCGGCGACAAACTGGCATTCGCGTTCGAGCGCACCGCCTCGCGGCTGGTGGAGATGCAATCGGCGGCGTATCTGGCGCTGGAGCATCGCGGCTGATTGTTGTTGCGGAGCGCTCAGGTTCGTAACCCGGTTAAGCGCAGCGCGCCCGGTCTACGACGCCGCGTGGTTCGACTTGGGAGAACCCTCGTCATCCCCGCGAAGGCGGGGGACCAGCGACATCAAGCGGTTGAAAACAGGGACACCGGGTTCCCGGGTTCGTTAATGACGAGCCCGATATGGGTAATCGCGGTTGCCTTACGACGCTCCTGCCCCCTCACCCAGCCACGCCTCGACCCGATGCTCGCCGCCGTCATTGAGCAGGGCGAAGGCGAACTCGGGTTGTTCGACGCCATCCAGGATCAACCGCTTCCGCTCTGACCCATCGCCGCGCTGCACATGGATGCGATACACGGTGTCGCGATAGCAGTAGCGCAACCGGTATTCGGGCCAGTCGGCGGGGATCACCGGCAGCAGGCGCAGGCGGTCGCCCTCGCGGTTGATGCCCAGCAACGATTCGACGATCAGCCGGTACATCCAACCGGCCGAACCGGTGTACCAGGTCCAGCCGCCACGGCCGACGTGCGGATCGACCGCGTAGACATCGGCGGCGACCACGTAGGGCTCGACTTTGTAGGTCGCGATCGCCTCGGCGCTGTTGCCGTGGTTGACCGGGTTGATCAGGCGCAGCAGTTCCCACGCGCGCTGGTGGTCGCCGATGTGGGCGAACGCCATCGTCGCCCAGATCGCCGCGTGGGTGTACTGGCCGCCGTTCTCGCGCACGCCGGGCACGTAACCGCGGATGTAGCCCGGGTCCTGCGGGGTCTTGTCGAACGGCGGGTCGAGCAGCTGGATCAGGCCGGCCTCGCGTTTGACCAGGTGCTGGTCGAGCGAATCCAGCGCCTGCCGCGCGCGCGCGGGATCGCCGGCGCCTGACAGCACCGACCAGCTCTGCGCGATCGAATCGATGTTGCATTCGTCGCTGGCGGTGGATCCCAATGGCGCACCGTTGTCGAACCACGCGCGCCGGTACCAGGCGCCGTCCCAGGCATGCGCTTCAAGGTTCTGGCGCAGGCGCTCGGCGGCCTCCACGCAGTGGTCGGCGAATACCTCGTCCCTGCGCGCGCGCGCGACCGCGCTGAAGCGGGTCAACGTGTCGAACAGGAAGAAACCCAGCCACACGCTTTCGCCCTGGCCGCGTTCGCCGACCCGGTTCATGCCATCGTTCCAGTCGCCGGTGGCGATCAGCGGCAGGCCGCGCTCGCCGAGCAGGCTGATACCGCGTTGCAGCGAACGCACGCAGTGCTGGTACAGGTTCTGGCGCAACCCCGAGCGCACCGGCAGGTCGTAGTACGACTCCTCATCGGCATTGACCGGGCGGCCCTCGATGTAGCCCACCACTTCGTCGAGCACACCGGCATCGCCGGTGCTGTCGAGGTAGCGGCACGCGGCCAGCGGCAGCCACAGGTAATCGTCGGAACAGCGCGTGCGCACGCCGCGATCCAGTGGCGGGTGCCACCAGTGCAGCACGTCGCCCTGCGGGAACTGATGCGCGGCGCTGAGCAGCAGGTGTGCGCGCGCGCGCTCCGGCTGCGCGTGCACCATCGCCATGGTGTCCTGCAGCTGGTCGCGGAAACCGAATGCGCCGCCGGACTGGTAATACCCGCTGCGCGCGAGGTAACGGCAGGCGATGGTCTGGTACAGCAACCAGCCGTTGGCAAGCACATCGACACTGGGGTCCGGGGTCTGCACCTGGATCGTGCCCAGCGTGCGCACCCAGTGGATGCGCACCGCGTCAAGCGCGTCGTAAGCGGCGTCCAGTCCGCGCGTGCGCCGGGCGAGGTCGACCGCGTCGCCCCAGTCGTGGCCGAGGCCAAGACGGAACACGGTTTCGGTCGACTGATCGATGTCCAGCTCGATCGGCAGCTGGATCGCCGCGCACGGATCCAGGCCGGCGCCGAGTTTGCCCGACAGCCGCTCGCGCAACATCGCCGCCGGCATCTGCAGGTGGCCGTTGCGGCCGAGGAATTCGCTTCGGTCGCAGGTCAGCGTGCGCGTCTGAGCATCGGTGTCGAAGAACGCCACCCGACCCTCGAACTCGGTGTTGTACGGGTTGCGCGCGATCAGCACGCCGCTGTCGCCATCGATCTCAGTGACCACGTGCAGCTGCGTCCGTGCGTGCAGGTCGCCGAGGATCCATTCGACATAGCCGGTCGCGCTGAGCCGGCGCGGCCGTCCCGAGCGGTTGTGCAGCTTGAGCACGCTGTATTTGACCGCGTCCTCCAGCGCCACGTAGACCCACAACTCGCTGGCGATGCCGTCCTCGACATGCTCATAGACGCTGTAGCCGAAGCCGTGACGGGTGCGGTACGCGCCCTCGCCGCGGCGCGGCAATGGCGACGGCGACCACACCCGGCCGCTGTCCTCGTCGCGCAGGTAGAACGCCTCGCCGGCGCTGTCGGTGACCGGGTCGTTGTGCCACGGCGTGAGGCGGAACTCGTGCGCGTTCTCGCCCCAGCTGTAGCCGGGTGAACTTTCGCTGAGCACGCAACCAAACGTCTCGTTGGCGATCACGTTGCACCACGGCGCCGGGGTGGTCTGGCCGGGTTGCAGGTCGATGAGGTACTCGCGGCCGTCGGGCGAAAAACCGCCGAGGCCGTTGTCGAGGATGCGGGTGTCGGCGCCGGCATCGAATGGCCAGGGGTCTGGCGCGGGTGGCGCGTCGACGACGCTGGCATTCGATGCCTGCGGCGGCGGCAACGCCGGGATCAGCTCGTACTGGGTCGGCGCCGGCAGCAGCAGCGGCATCGGCGGCGGCACCGGCAGACGCCGGTTGACCTGCTCCGACAAGCCGCCGCGCGCATCGCTGATGATCACCCGCGCGACCGACTGCAGCAGCACGCGGTCCTCGTGCGACAACTGCTGCGCGGGGCGCACGAAGATGCCGCCCGGGCGGTCGATCACGTGCGCCTCCACGCCGGCGGCGATCAGGCCCATGATCTGGTCGTGCAGCTGCTGGCGATAGCCGCCCTGGTCCTCGTTCCAGATCACCAGGTCGACCGCAAGGCCCTTCAGCCGCCAGTACGCGTGCGCCTGCACCAGCTGGCGCACCAGTTCGATGTTGTCGACGTCGCCGATCTGCAGCAGCACCACCGGATGGTCGCCGGAAATCGCCTGTCCCCACAGCCCGGACTGGCCGCGGCGGTTCTGCAGCAGCACCGCCGGATCGGCGCGCAGCGCCTGGTGCGCGTACAGCACCAGGCCGGCCAGGCGTTCGTACAACTGCGCGTCGGACTGGCTGGCGTTGATCTGCCGGCGTACCACCTGGCTGTGGATCCACGCCAGGTCGAACACGCGATCAGCCAGCCGGCGATCGCGGTGTTTCTCGATCAGGCCGTCGCACGCCTCACGGCTGTCGCCGACACCGGTGACCATGTCGATGGTCGCGGTCTGTTCCGGCGCCAACGTTATCCGGCAGCGGATCGCCACGATCGGGTCGAGCACCGAACCCTGCGCGTTCGACAGCGCCCCGTTTTCGGTGAGCGCGTCCGGCCGGCGCAGGTTGTTGCCGCGGCCTACGAAACGTGCGCGGTCGGTTTCGTAGGAGATCGCATCGATGTGCGCCTCGTGCACCGCCATCAGGTGGAACATCCACGGCGGGGTTTCGTCGTGCCCGCGCGGGCGGCGGGTGCACACGATCGCCTGCTTCGTGGGCACCAGCTCGGTCTGCACGAACAGGTTGCTGAAAGCCGGATGCAGCTCGTCGGATACCGCCGGCGCCAGCACCACCTCGGCGTAGCTGGTGATCTCGATCGTGCGGGTTTCGCGCGAGCGGTTGGTGATGCGCATGCGGCGCAACTCGATGTCGTCCTCGGGCGATACCGCGATCTCGGTATGGGTTTCGAAACCGCGCTTGCGGCCGCGGAACTCGGCCTTGGCGTCGGAGAAGATCGCCTCGTAACCCTCGACCTCGACCGCGCACGGCTGGTAGGTGCCCGACCAGAACTCGCCGCTGGCGACATCGCGCAGGTAACAGAAATTGCCCCAGTGGTCGCGGGTGCCGTCCTCGCGCCAGCGCGTGACCGCCATTTCGCGCGCGCGGCTGTAGCCGCTGCCGGCGTGGGTCAGCATCACGTGATAGCGGCCGTTGGACAGCATCTGCACCGCCGGACGCGGCAGGTCGGCGGTGTGGAAGATGCGCAGCCGGGTCTCGGCTTCTTCCGACGGCAACGCCGCGCTGGCGACCTCGGCCGCGTGCGGATGGAAGGCGCCGGTGCGCGGGATGCGCTCCTGCAGCAGCAGCAACGTCGCCTGGAACTCGGGATCGGCGACGAACCGGCGCTGCATCGGCGCGTCGCGCAACAGGTACACCAGCGCCAGCAGGCCCATGCCCTGGTGATGGACCATGAACGAGCGGATCACCGCGTGGTCCTGCCCGCGCGGCAGACGCGCCGGGCTGTAATCGATCGCTTCATACAAACCGAAGCGGCCATTGAAGCCGGCATCATGCAACCGTTGCAGGTTCTCGCACGCCGCCTCGGGCGCAACCATCAACGCCATCATGCTGGCGTAGGGTGCGATGACGAGATCCTGCGCCAGCCCACGCTTGAGGCCGAGGCCGGGCACGCCGAACGCCCGGTACTGGTAGTTCATGCGCGCATCGACCAGGTGGTAGCCGGACTCGGAAATGCCCCACGGTACGTCGCGCTGGCGGCCGTATTCGATCTGCCGCTGCACACTGTTGCGCGCGGTCTCGTCGAGCAGGGTGCCTTCGTAACTCGGCATCACCAGGTTCGGCATCAGGTACTCGAACATCGAGCCGCTCCACGACAGCAGCGTCGGGTCGCCATCGACCTCGGTCAGCAAGCGGCCGAGCGCGAACCAGGTTTCCTGCGGCAGCTGGCCCTGCGCGATCGCCACGAAACTGCACAGCCGCGCTTCCGAAGCGAGCAGGTCGTAGTAGCCCGCATCGCGACGGTGCTCGTCGACGTTGTAGCCGATCGCCAGCAGGTGGCGCGCGGGATCGTAGAGAAAGTCGTAGTCCATCTGCGCGCACTGGCCGGCGATGTGCGCGAGGCGTTCGAGTTC
>JALZKJ010000106.1 GCA_030859305.1 Pseudomonadota bacterium
TCGACGTACGTGGCGAAATCCTGCAGCTCAAGGAGGCCATCAATACGATGGTCGACCAGTTGCGCGGCTTTGCCTCGGAAGTCACCCGGGTGGCACGCGAGGTCGGCACCGACGGCCGGCTCGGCGGGCAGGCGATCGTGCCCGGCGTGGCCGGCACCTGGAAGGACCTGACCGACTCGGTCAACGCGATGGCCTCCAACCTGACCTCGCAGGTGCGCAACATCGCCGAGGTCACCACCGCGGTGGCCAAGGGCGACCTCTCCCGCAAAATTACGGTTGACGTGCGCGGCGAGATCGCCGAACTCAAGGACACCATCAACACGATGGTCGACCAGCTCAATGGTTTTGCCGCGGAAGTGACCCGCGTCGCGCGCGAGGTCGGCACCGAGGGCAAGCTCGGCGGCCAGGCACAGGTGCCCGACGTGGCCGGCACCTGGAAGGACCTGACCGATCACGTCAACTCGATGGCGTCCAACCTGACCCTGCAGGTGCGCAACATCGCCGACGTGACCACCGCGGTGGCCAAGG
This sequence comes from Pseudomonadota bacterium, assembly GCA_030859305.1. Taxonomy (GTDB): domain Bacteria; phylum Pseudomonadota; class Gammaproteobacteria; order Xanthomonadales; family Xanthomonadaceae; genus Lysobacter_K. Next base: position 529 of record JALZKJ010000106.1, read on the forward strand.
GCGACCTCTCTCGCAAAATTACGGTTGACGTGCGCGGCGAGATCGCCGAACTCAAGGACACCATCAACACGATGGTCGACCAGCTCAACAGCTTCGCCTCGGAAGTGACCCGCGTCGCGCGCGAGGTCGGCACCGAGGGCAAGCTCGGCGGCCAGGCGCAGGTGCCGGGCGTCGATGGCACGTGGGCCGACCTGACCGACTCGGTCAACGCGATGGCCTCCAACCTCACCGGCCAGGTCCGCAACATCGCCGAGGTCACCACCGCGGTCGCGCGCGGCGACCTGTCGCGCAAGATCGGGGTCGATGCGCAGGGCGAGATCCTGCAGCTCAAGGACACCATCAACACGATGGTCGACCAGCTGAATGGTTTTGCCGCCGAGGTCACCCGTGTCGCAAGGGAAGTCGGCACCGAGGGCAAGCTCGGTGGCCAGGCCCAGGTGCCCGGCGTCGCCGGCACCTGGAAGGACCTCACCGACAACGTCAACTCGATGGCGACCAACCTCACCACCCAGGTGCGCAACATCGCCGAAGTGGCGACTGCGGTGGCCGGCGGCGACCTCTCGCGCAAGATCGCGGTCGACGTCAAGGGCGAAATCCTCGAGCTCAAGAACACCCTCAACACGATGGTCGACCAGCTCAACAGCTTCGCCGCGGAAGTGACCCGCGTGGCGCGCGAGGTCGGCACCGAAGGCAAGCTCGGCGGCCAGGCGACCGTACCCGGCGTCGCCGGCACCTGGAAGGACCTCACCGACAACGTCAACTCGATGGCGACCAACCTCACCACCCAGGTCCGCAATATCGCCGAGGTCACCACCGCGGTCGCGCGCGGCGACCTGTCGCGCAAGATCGCGGTGGATGCCCAGGGCGAGATCCTGCAGCTCAAGGACACCATCAACACGATGGTAGACCAGCTCAACGGTTTTGCCGCCGAGGTCACCCGTGTTGCCAGGGAAGTCGGCACCGAAGGCAAGCTCGGTGGCCAGGCGGCCGTCCCAGGCGTCGCCGGCACCTGGAAGGACCTCACCGACAACGTCAACTCGATGGCGACCAACCTCACCACCCAGGTGCGCGGGATCGCCAAAGTGGTGACCGCGGTCGCCACCGGCGACCTGCACCAGAAACTGACGGTGGAAGCCAAGGGCGAGATCGCCGAACTGGCCGACACCATCAACGGCATGACCGAGACGCTGGCGATCTTCGCCGACCAGGTCACCACCGTGGCCCGCGAGGTCGGCGTCGAAGGCCGGCTCGGCGGACAGGCCCACGTGCCCGGCACGGCGGGCATCTGGAAAGACCTCACCGCCAACGTCAACCAGCTTGCCGCCAACCTGACCACCCAGGTGCGCGCGATCGCCGAGGTCGCCACCGCGGTGACCCAGGGCGACCTGACCCGCTCGATCACCGTCGATGTCCGCGGCGAACTCGCCGACCTCAAGGACAACATGAACTCGATGATCGGCACCCTGCGTGTGACCACCGAGAGCAGCAGCGAGCAGGACTGGCTGAAGACCAACCTGGCCAAGTTCAGCGGCATGATGCAGGGCCAGCGCGACCTGACCACGCTCGGCCAGATGCTGCTGGCGGAACTGGCGCCGCTGATGAACGCCCAGCAGGGCGTGATGTATGTGGTCGAGGCCGACGATGTCAGCCCCCACGCGCAGTTGCGGCTGCTGGCCGGTTACGCCGATGCGATCGACTCGCCGAGCGCACGCACGCTGGCGTACGGCGAAGGCCTGGTCGGCCAGTGCGCCGCGCAGGGCCAGTTGATCCTGATCGACGACGTGCCGGCCGGCAGCGCGCAGACCGGCGGCCTGAAAATAGCATCGGGGCTGTTCAGCGCCGCGCCCAGAAGCGTGATCGTTCTGCCGATTCTGTTTGAAAAGCAGGTCAAGGCGGTGCTGGAACTCGCGTCGCTGTCGGAATTCAGTCCGTCGCAGCGAACGTTCGTGGAGCAGCTGGCAGGCATCATCGGCATCGTGCTCAACACCATCGAGGCGACGATGCGCACCGAGCGCCTGCTGTCGCAATCGCAGCAGCTCGCCAGCGAACTGCAGACCCAGCAGAACGAACTGCAACAGACCAACGAAGACATCGCGCTGAAGGCGGCGTTGCTGGCCGAACAGAAAGCCGAGGTCGAGCAGAAGAACCTGCAGATCGAACACTCCCGCCGCGCGCTGGAGGAAAAAGCCGCGGAGCTGGCACTGACCTCACGCTACAAGTCCGAGTTCCTCGCCAACATGTCGCACGAGCTGCGCACGCCGCTCAACTCGATCCTGATCCTCGGCCAGCAACTGGCCGAGAACCACGAGACCAACCTCAGCCCGCGACAGGTCGAGTTCGCCAAGACCATCCACGCCGCCGGCACCGACCTGCTGCACCTGATCAGCGACATTCTGGATTTGTCCAAGATCGAATCGGGCACGGTCACCGTCGACAGCGAGGATTTGGCGTTCAGCCATCTACGCGAGAACATCGTGCGCAGTTTTCGTCACGAGGCCGAACGCCGCGAGCTGGAGTTCAGCGTCGACATCGCGCGCGATCTCGGCCCCGCCCTCAGTACCGATCCCAAGCGCCTGCAGCAGATCCTCAAGAACCTGCTGTCGAATGCGTTCAAGTTCACCGAACGCGGCAGCGTGCACCTGCGTGCGCACAAGGCGATCAGCGGCTGGACCGTCGGCCATGACGTGCTCGACCAGGCGCCTACCGTGGTGGCCTTCGAGGTCACCGACACCGGTATCGGCATCTCTCCGGAGAAACAGAAGATCGTCTTCGAGGCGTTCCAGCAGGCCGATGCCGGCACCTCGCGCCAGTACGGCGGCACCGGCCTGGGCCTGGCGATCAGCCGCGAGATCGCCGGGCTGCTGGGTGGCGAGTTGCGCCTGCACAGTGCCGTCGGCAAGGGCAGCACCTTTACCTTGTTCCTGCCGTTGAACTACGTCGGCGCCGACCGCGCCCACAGTGCCCGCGCTGCGCAGGCAAACCTGCATACCACGCCTCTGGAGTCGCCGGAAACGCCGGGGAAAACCTTCGAATCCGTGCCCGACGACCGCGGCATGCTCTCGCCGGGCGATCCGGTCCTGCTGCTGGTCGAGGACGACCCGCGCTACGCCACCGTGTTGCGCGACCTTGCCCGCTCGCAGGGCTTCCGCGTGCTGGTCGCCCACACCGGCGCGGATGCGCTGCGGCTGGTGCGCGACTACAAGCCCACGGCCATTTCGCTGGATATCTTCCTGCCCGACATGCTCGGCTGGACGGTGCTGGCGCGGCTCAAGCAGGATTCGTCCACACGCCACATCCCGGTGCAGATCGTAACCATCGAAGAGGAACGCCAGCAAAGCATCGAGCGCGGCGCGTTCGCCTACCTCGCCAAGCCGGCCACCACGCAATCCATCGATGCCGCGCTGCAGCGGATCAAGGACTACACGTTGCCGCGCGTCAAGCGCCTGCTGATCGTCGAGGACGACGCCAACGAGCGCATGAGCATCGAGGAACTGATCCGCCACGACGACATCGCGATCGACACCGTCGGCAGCGGCAAGGAGGCGTTGGCCGCGCTCGCGGAAGGCCCCTACGACTGCGCCGTGCTCGACCTGCGACTGCCCGACATGAGTGGTTTCGAACTGCTTGACCGGGTCCAGGCGCAACCGGCGCTGCGCGACCTGCCGATCGTGGTGTTCACCGGCAAGGAACTCACCGCCGACGAAAACCAGCGCCTCAAGAAAGCCGCCAAGAGCGTGGTCATCAAGGGCGTGGAGTCGCCCGAGCGGCTGCTCGACGAAACCGCGCTGTTCCTTCATCGCGTCATCGCTGATTTGCCGCCGGGCAAGCAGCGCATGGTGCACAGCCTGCACGAAACCGACCAGGCGCTGCTGCAGAAACGCGTGCTGGTGGTCGACGACGACGTGCGCAACATCTTCGCGCTGTCCAGCGTGCTTGAGCGTCACGGCATGGACGTGATCACCGCCGGCACCGGCCAGGAGGCGATCGAGAAGGTCGCCAACGATGCCGACATCGCCCTGGTTCTGATGGATATCATGATGCCGGGCATGGACGGTTACCAGACCATGCGCGCGATCCGCCAGAGGCCCGATTCGCGTGCGTTGCCGATCATCGCGTTGACCGCCAAGGCGATGAAGGGCGACCGCGAGAAATGCCTGGAAGCCGGTGCGTCGGATTACCTGGCCAAACCGGTGGTCACCGACCAGTTGCTCGGAGTGCTGCGCCAGTGGCTGCATCGTTGATCCCGGACGTTCCCGGTACCGACCAGATCGCTGGCTTGATCGCAAACGAGCCGGTCAAGATCCTGCTGGTCGACGATCAGCCGGGGCGCCTGCTGACCTACCGGGCGATCCTCGAGCCGCTGGGCGAGCAACTGGTCGAAGCGACCTCGGGCATGGACGCGCTCAAGCAGTTGATGGAGGAGGACTTCGCGGTCATCCTGCTCGACGTCAACATGCCCGGCATGGACGGCTTCGAGACCGCCAGCCTGATCCACCAGCATCCGCGGTTCGAGAAGACGCCGATCATCTTCGTCACCGCGGTCAACGTGTCCGACATGGACCGGCTGCAGGGCTACCAGCTCGGCGCTGTCGACTACGTGATGGTGCCGGTGATCCCGGAGATCCTGCGCAGCAAGGTCGAGGTGCTGGCCGAGTTGTACCGCAAGCGTCGCGAGCTGCAGGTGCTCAACACCAGCCTGGCAGCGGAGAACCAGGCGCTGCAGCAGGAGAAGGCGCGCGAACTGGAAGCGCTCAACGAATCGCTGCGCATGGCCAACGACGCGCTGGCCGCGCGCAATATCGAACTGCAGAACGAAGTCGCTGAACGCGTGCGCGCCGAACAACTGCTGCGCGAAGCCGACCAACGCAAGGACGAATTCCTCGCCACCCTCGCCCACGAACTGCGCAACCCGCTGGCACCGATGCAGAACGCACTGGCGATCCGCCGGGTTTTGCTCGACGCGCATCCGGAAGCGATCCATGACGCAAAGCTGCACGAGGCCGTGCTGCAGGAAACGCTGCTGCAGGACACCATGGAGCGCCAGCTGGCGCTGCTGGTGCGGCTGATCGACGACCTGCTTGATATCGCCCGCATCACCCAGGGCAAGCTGGCCCTGCGCCAGGACGACACCACGCTGGAAGACGTGTTGCGCGCGGCGGTGGAAATCTCGCGGCCACTGATCGATGCCGGGGAACACGATTTCAGCCTGCGCCTTCCCGAACAACCGGTGGCGCTGTTCGCCGATCAGGCACGGTTGTCGCAGGTGTTCGCCAACCTGCTGAACAATGCCGCCAAGTATTCCGATCCTGGCAGTCGTATCGAGCTCGATGCGCAGCTCTCGGCCGACGACGACATCATCATCAGCGTCAGCGATACCGGCATCGGCCTGGCGCCGGAGCAGCTGGATGATGTGTTCGAGCTGTTCAGTCAGGTCGACACCACCATCGAGCGCTCGCACGGCGGGCTCGGCATCGGCCTGACCCTGGTGCAAAAACTCGCGCAGATGCATGCCGGCCGAGTCGAGGTGCACAGCGACGGGCTCGGCTGCGGCTGCACGTTCACCGTGCACCTGCCGCGCAGCAGCGCGGTGGCCGTGCCGGCTGTCACGCGGGCTGCGCCGGCGAGCCCGGCGTCACGCGTGCCCACTGTCGCCGACGCATTCGATGAGACACCCACCCCCACGCTCTGCGTGCTGGTGGTCGACGACAACCGCGATGCCGCCGACACCCTGGCGATGATGGTGCGGCTGCTCGGTCATGACGTCGTGCAGATCTACGATCCGCTCGCGGTCGAGGACCAGGTCGATCGCTTCGCACCTTCCCTGATCTTCCTCGACGTCGGCATGCCCGGCCGCAGCGGCTACGACATCGCCAGCAGTCTGCGCCAGCGCGCGGACGGCGATGCGCTGGAAATTGTCGCGGTCACCGGCTGGGGCCAACCCGAAGATCGGCGCCGCACACAGGAAGCCGGGTTCGACGATCACCTGGTGAAGCCGCCGCAGTTCGAGGCCATCAAGCGCATCTGCGCCGCCAACATCGGCGCGCGCCGGCAGGTCACGCCACACCCATGAGCGGGTCGCCTTCCAACTGGCTGGACCGTCTCGCGCACGACCTGCGCGGCCCGCTGTCGCCGGTGCAGACCGCGGTTTTCCTGTTGCGCGACATGCGCGTGGCGGAGACCGAGCGCATTGAACTGCTCGATGTCATCGATCGCCAAGCCTCGCGCCTGAGCGGCATGATGGACGAAATCAGCGACTGGGTGCGCGCCGAAAACGGCCGCCTGCTCGCGCGTCGAGAGGCCGTCGACCTGGAGTTGCTGCTGGAGGACACAGCCGCCGGCCTGCGTACGCCACCGCAGGTCGTCATCGCGCCTGGATTGCAGGTGGTCGAACTGCACGGCGATGTGCTGCGATTGGGGCAACTGATGCGGTGCTTGTTCGAATACCGCCTGACGCGCGCCGATGTCACCCCGGCCCGGGTCGAGATCAGCTGGGCCGCGCCCGGCCGCATGCGACTGGTGCGCGAGATCGACGGCGTCGACGCGGCCGAACTGCTGGCCGACAGCATATTGAGCGCGCCGCATCCGGAACCGCTCGACGAAGGCCTCGGGCTGGCCATGCTGATCGCACGCGCCATTGCCGAAGCCCACGGCGGGGAACTGCAGGCGCAGGCAGGCACGCCCGGGAGCCTCACCCTGGTGCTGGAGCTACCGGCGCAGGCAGCGGCTTCGCAGGGCTAGCGCCCATCACCCAAACCCATTGGTGATAATCCGTGTATGGATGCCACCGCCGACCTCGCCCCACAGCCGCTCACCCACGCCACCGCCCTGCCCGCGCGCTTCTACACCGATCCGGCGATGGCCGCGCTCGACCGCCGCGTGGTCTTCGATCCCGGCTGGCAACTGCTCGCCCACATCAGCCAGCTGCAATCACCCGGCGACCACGTGATCGCCGATTTTGCCGGCCTGCCGGTGATCGCGGTGCGCGGCCTGGATGCCGCAATCCGCGTGTTCCACAACGTCTGCCGCCATCGCGCCGGCCCGATCGCCAGCTGCGACGGCATCGCCGCGAAGTCGCTGCGTTGCCGTTACCACGGCTGGACCTACGGCCTCGACGGCGTGCTGAAATCCGCACCGGAAATGGGCCACGCGCCGGACTTCGACTTTAGCGACGTGCGCCTGCCGCAACTGGCGGTGCGCGTCTGGCAGGGCCTGGTGTTCGCCGCGGTCGCCGACGACGCCATGGACTTCGACGTCCTGATCGAAGGCATCGATGCGCGTATCAAAGCCAGCAGCGCCGCACCGCGCGGACTCGAACACTACGGCCACCACCACCGTGTCGGCTACGACGTCGCCTGCAACTGGAAGGTGTACGTCGACAACTACCTCGAGGGCTACCACGTCCCGCACATCCACCCCGGCCTCAACAAGCTGCTCGACTACCGCAACTACCTCACCGAAACCGCGCGCTGGTACTCCTACCAGTACAGCCCCCTGGTGAACACCGACAAAAGCGGCGGCAGCGGCCTGTATGGCAACGGCGATGCGCTGTACTACTGGCTGTGGCCGAACACGATGCTGAACATCCTGCCCGGCCGCCTGCAGACCAACCGGGTGGTGCCGCTGGGCGTCGACCGCTGCCGGATCGAGTTCGACTTCTTTTACACCCCGGACGAGCATGCCGATAACCCTGGCGCGGCGCACGCCAGGCGCAAAGCCGACCTCGCCTTCAGCGACGAAGTACAGCTGGAAGACCTGACCATCTGCGAGGACGTGCAACGCGGACTCGCGTCGGGTTCCTACGCGCCAGGCAGGCTCAACCCGCTGCGCGAGAACGCCGTGCACCACTTCCAGGAGCTGCTGCGCGACGCGTACCGGCAAGAGCTGAAATAGCTCACGTGTTTTTGCTCCCTGCCTTTCCCACTTCCCCTGCGCTCCCCGCAAGGAGAGGAGCAAACCGCGTCACCACGTCGGCGGGGCAAGGCCCGACCTACAGAGATTCCGGCACCGACGAACCGCCCGCGCTCACGCCACCGTCCACCCGCGACACGCCCAGCTCCCAGCGCCAGAACATCCACCCCAGCAGCGTGAACAGCGCCGCGCCGAGCGCAAGATGCGTCGCATCGTCGCTCAGCATCGGCGAGATCACCCCCGCCGTCAGCGAATGCAGCACCAACCCGGTGAAAGCCTGCAACGACGATGCCGAACCGCGCTGGCGCGGGTACATGTCGAGGATCGCCAGGGTCAGGATCGGAAACACCAGTGCGATCCCGAATGCATTCAGTGCGAGAGGCAGGATCGCCCACGGAACCTGCGGCACCGGCACCAGCAGGTTGTAGCCCACGTTGGAGAGGGCCGCGACCCCGCAACACGCAAACCCGATCGCCGCCAGCCGCGCCCCGCTCATGCGCCCCGCAGCGCGCCCGGACAGGTACGCGCCCAGCATCATCCCGCTGATCATCGGCACGAAGAACCAGGCGAAATCGCCTTCGTCCAGCGCCCGCCCCTGGAACCGCAAAAGTTCCAGCACGAACGCCGGCGCCGAGGCGATGTACAGGAACAGCGCGCCGAAATTGAACGCGCCCGCCGCCGCCAGCCGCTGGAAGCGCGGGCTCATCGCGATCGCCACGTAGTCGCGCAGCAGCCGCTTCGGCGACGGCGACAACCGCGCCGCCGGCGGATGCGTCTCCGGTAGCCACGCCCAGGTCGCGATCAACAGCACCAGCGAAAACGCCACCAGGAACCAGAAGATCGCCGGCCAGTTCGCCCAGCCGAGGATCCAGCCACCGATGATCGGCGCGATCGCCGGCGCGATGCCGAAGATCATCGATACCTGGCTCATGAGCCGCTGCGCGTCGTCGCCGTGCAGCACATCGCGGATCACCGCGCGCCCGACGATCAGGCCCACGCCCGCCGACAACCCCTGCACCGCGCGGAACACCAGCAGCGTGGTCAGGTCGGTCGCCAGAGCGCAGCCCACCGACGCCATCGTGAACACCGCAAGCCCGCCGAGGATCACCTTGCGCCGCCCGATCGCATCCGACAGCGGCCCGTGCACGATGCTCATCAGCGCGTAGGCGATCAGATACACGCTGATCGTCTGCTGCATTGCCAGCTTGTCGGCACCCAGCTGTGCGCCCATTGCGGGGAACGCCGGGAAGATGGTGTCGATCGAGAATGGGCCGAACATCGCCAGCCCGCCGAGCAACAACGCCAACCGACGCAGGGAGAGCTCAGGTGTGACAGTAGCCGCGCGGGTTGCCGGTTCGGTCATCTGATCGCGTCCAGCGGGGGGCGGCCAGCTTAGCAACCCGTCCGGCAGGCCCATGTCCGCCATATGCAACAGGCCGTTCCCGCAAACTCCGGTGGGCAGTCGCCGGGATCGCGCACATGCTCCGCGCGATCGGTCACGACACGCCCGACGTTCCACCAGGCCGAAAGCATGAACAACACGAATGGGCCATGCCTGTCCGATGGCTCGATGGGTCGACAGGATCGACGATCCGAGGATCCGCCGGGTCACGCGCGAGCCCTACCGCTGCATTGACCAGCGTGAGGCTACCGCAACCGCGCTGAGGACCTCTTGCCGCAGGCGAGTGCGGTATTCCCTGCAGTTGGACGGCCAGGGTAATTTCTGTTACACGCAACGTTCGATTGACTGCGGTAGCGGCGACATGAACGGATTGAGCTGCGGTACTGGTGGGCTGCGTTCTCTTGGCCTGGCGATTCTGGCCACTTGTTGGCTTCCGCTTGCTTCCGCCAACCCGCCTGTGCAGCCGCTGGTGGTGCAACCTCCTGCAGGCGTGGATCCAGCCGTGTTCCGAAGCACCGTGTTCGCCACCGGCCTGGATTTTCCCTACGGCATGCAGCAACTGGATGACGGTTCGTTGCTGGTGGGGGTCAGCCGTCCGTTGCCAGGCGGCAGTTATTTTCAGTCCGTCGGCGAACTCATCCGGCTCCACGACCGCGACGGCGATGGTCGGGCCGATGGCTTCCCCACGGTGTTGTACAGCGGGCTGCCGGGCGTGGTGACCGCGGTTCGAAGAGTCGGCGGGCTGGTTTTCGTCACCAGCGCCGAGTCCGGTCGCGAGCGCATTTCGGTGCTGTTTGAAAACCCTAATAAATTTGCGCCGTACTCGCTCGCCGGCGTGATCAATTTTGCGTTTCCGCCGGGTTGGGAGCACGTGACCTATGCGCTGGATGTCAGGCGTGTGGGCCGGGAGCATTACGAAGTGTTCTTCAACATCGGATCGAGCGGCAACGACAGCCAATCGTCCGACACGGTCCTCGCAACCGGGCTGGTGGAAGGTGTGCTCGAGGGCGCATCGGTGTATCGGTTCACGGTCCGCCATAAGAACCGCAGCGTCTCGGCAAGCGGACTGACCCGGATCGCCAGCGGGCTTCGCAATGCGGCCGGCATCGGGGTCGAGCCGGAAACGGGCGATCTGTATTTTCAGGACAACGGCATCGACAACCCGGCACAACGCTCCGACCAGATCAGTGCCGACGAATTGAATCGGATTCCGGCTGCCGATCTCGGCGGCGCGGTGGACTCGTTCGGATTCCCGGGCAGCTATGTCGCCTATCGAAGCGGCGAGTTCGTAGGCGGGCAGGGACTGTCGCCGGTCTGCGCATTCCAGCCGCTGGGCGACCCGCCCTCGGAAAGCGAGGGTGCCAGCGATATCGCATTCGTGCCTGGAAACTTCCCGCCAATGATGCGCAGCGGCGTGTTCGTCGGCTTCTTCGGCGAGTACGGAAAATCCGGGCTTGCCAACGGCGAGAACCCGGTGGTCTTCTGCGATCGCGCGACAGGCCAGTACTACCACTTCATCTCCAACGATGAACCCCGAGTGGCCCACCTCACCGGCTTGCTGAGCACGAGAGACTCGCTGTTCCTGGCCGACCTTTCTCACACTGCCACGCTCGGTGGCGGCGGTGCCGGGACAGGGGTTATCTACCAGATACAGGCGCACAAACGACCCGTGCAAAGGATTCCCCCGGGAAAACAGGATCGGTAGCCCATTCCGCGAGCTGCCCGGCGGCCGCGGTACGCGACTGCTATAATCCCGCCCGCAACACCCGGTGGGAGAAGCGGCCAGCTTTAACGGCATGGGCCGCTGCCGAAGACGCAACGCCCGTAATCGCTCAGGCCCGATACCACCACTGCTGCACAAACTCTGGAGAGTCCGGTTTAATCCGGCGCCGAAGGTGCAAAGCGCGACCCGCCCGCGGTCTTGAGCGGTCGCGCTAAAACTCTCAGGCAAAAGGACAGAGGGGCGAGCGGGGATTTCGAGCAGCACTGCTGCGAGCCCGCGAGCGCCCGTTGGCCGCGAGGCCGACGGGCCGG